>JAYEGH010000041.1:0-18700 GCA_034659055.1 Candidatus Caldatribacteriota bacterium | reverse complement strand
TATTTAGTTGATGTTGTTCTTAATATTTAAAAAAGAAACTAATCTAGGAGAGGAAAAAATAATTGCAAAAAAAAGATTATTACGAAATATTAGGAATAGAAAAAGATGCATCCCCGGATGAAATAAAGAAAGCTTATAGAAAATTAGCCCTTAAATATCATCCGGATAGAAATTCTTCTAACAAGGAAGCTGAAAAAAAGTTTAAAGAGATAAACGAGGCTTATCAAGCACTTAGTGATCCTGAAAAAAGGGCGAGGTATGATCAATTTGGCTCAGCGGATGGTGTAGGAGGTTTTGATTTTAGAGATTTTCAAGGAAGAGGTTCTGCTGATTTTGGAGATTTTGGAAATTTTAGCGACATATTTGATTCATTCTTTGGAACAGGTGCCGGAAGACAGGGAAATTCAAGACGTGCTCAAAAAGGAGCAAACCTAAGATATAATTTAAAAGTAAGTTTTAAGGATGCTGCTTTTGGGAAAGAAACAAAGATTGAAATACCGGTTTGGGAAAATTGTCCCAGATGTAAAGGCAGTGGAGCGGAGCCCGGAACTACAGCAGAAACATGTCCGGATTGCCATGGTACTGGAGAAATAAGGAGTACTCAAAATACTTTATTTGGGCAATTTGTAAATGTTCAAACCTGTCCGAGATGTGGCGGAGAAGGTAAAATAATAAGAAAAATATGCACTAATTGTAAAGGTACCGGAAAGATAAAAAAGAAAAAAATTATCAAGATTAAAATTCTTGCCGGAGTTGAGACCGGACATAGATTAAAATTCTCAGGATTGGGGGAACCAGGTAAAAAAGGAGGTCCTCCAGGTGATCTTTATATTATTCTATATGTTGAAACGGATAAGTTGTTCAAACGTGAAGGTATAGATATTAAATGCACACATTCAATAAGTTTTGTAAAAGCTGCTCTGGGTGGAGAAATCAGTGTTCCAACACTTGAAGAAAAAGTTAGCATGAAAATTCCGGAAGGTACTCAATCGAATACTACTTTTAGATTAAAAGGTAAAGGAATTTATAAATTAGGAACTAAACACAGAGGAAATGAATATATTAGAATAGTTGTAAGAACACCCAAAAAATTAAGTACTAAACAAAAAGAACTATTGATTGAATATGCTAAGTTAGATGGCGAAGATTTAAGTAAGCTTGGGGATAAAGGGTTTTTGGGAAAAATAAAAAATGCCTTCAGATGAATGTTATTATTAAAAACACATAATAAGGAGAGTATACATAATAAAAGTTGCTTTTAAAACACTTGGCTGTAAAGTAAATCAATATGAAACAGAAGCTATTTTAAATTTATTTAAAGAAAATGGTTTTAAAATAATAAATTTTAAAGAAAAGGCAGATATATATATAATAAATACCTGCACTGTTACTCATGAAGCTGATAGAAAATCTAAACAGATGATAAGAAAAGCAATTAATCAAAATAAAGAATCCAAAGTAATTGTTATCGGATGTTGTGCTCAATCTAATTATAAAATTTTAGAAAAAATTAATGGAATAGATATTATTTTGGGAAATAACGAAAAATATAATGTTTTACAAGAATTAGATTCATTGAAAATTAAAAAAAATATTATTAAAGTAAAACCGATTAAAAATATTACAAGATATAATACTGTCAGAAATAAACAATCACATCTACGAAGCCGTGCCCTGGTAAAAATACAGGATGGATGTAATAATTTTTGTTCTTATTGTAAAATACCATATGTTAGAGGACCGGAAAGAAGCCGATTACCTGAAGATATAATGGAAGAGATATCCTTCCTGGATAAAACAGGAACAAAAGAGATAGTTCTTTTGGGAATTAACCTGGGAACATACGGAAATGATTTCTATACTAAAAAAACAAATCTAACCAATTTAATTTCTCTAATTAATGACAATTTTAAACAAATAAGAAGAATTCGTTTGAGCTCAATAGAATTATTGAATGTAGATAGTAATTTATTAGATGCTTTTAATAAATATCCCAAACTATGCCACCACCTTCATATACCTCTGCAAAGCGGAAGCGACAAAATTCTTAAATTAATGAATAGACCTTACGGGTTAGAATCGTTTTCAAAGATAATTAAAAATATAAGAAAAAATATACCTGATGTTGCTATTACTACTGATGTAATGGTAGGTTTTCCGGGGGAAGATGATAAAAGTTTTAATGATGCATATAATTATATAAAAAAAATGGAATTTGCGAAGATACATGTATTTCCCTATTCTGATCGTGAAAAATGTCTTTCTAATTTGTTACCAGATAAAATTGATTATCAAATTAGAAAAGATAGGATTAAAAAATTATTAAAATTATCAAAAGATTTGTACTTTAACTTTAGAAATAATTATGTCGGTAGAATTACTGAAGTATTAATTGAAGATGAAAAAGTAAATGATGATGGAAGCATATGCTCTTATGGAATAACCGGAAATTATATAAGAGTCATGATTCCCAATCTATCAGGTAAAAAAGATAAAATAATAAAAGTTAAATTAAATAAGATATACAAAGAATATATAATTGCCTCAGTATAAACTTTAGCAATGTCCGCAAATTCACCTATTAACCAATTTGCAGATTTACCAATTGGCTCATTAACCGATTCACCGATTAATTAATTAACACTATATAGAGATTTTGATTTTAACAAATTACAGTAGACAGGCGAGAGGTTAAGTCTTACTGTTATAATGGATTTTTGTTTTTTTTGCACATTATATCCCGCTCCTAAACACCATCCAATATCAATATTAGCAACCGCATTTACTCCACATCTTTTCTAACTACTGATTACTGATTACTTTATTTATTCCTATATCTTATCTTGGACTCGATACCCGATACTATTACTCGATACTTTATTTATTATATACTTGCTACTTTCTTTTAAATTATTTAATTGGCGAATTGGAAGATTGATGAATTGGTGAATTTCTTTATAAATGTTGCGAAAGAAAAAATATTATGTTATAATCAAAATTGTTAAAGAATAGAATGTTCTCAACAAAAGAGTGGTATTCGAACCACTCTTTTGTTATATAAAACACTTTACCAAAATAAGTGGGAGTGATAAAAAGTTATGAATAAAAAATTAATCGATATTTTAAGCGAAATCGAAAAAGAAAAAGGAATATCAAAAGATATTGTAATCAAAGCAATTGAGTCTGCTTTAAATTCAGCATACAGAAAAAATTATGCAAATAGCCTAGATAATATAGAGATAATGATATCCAAAGAAAATGGTGAAATTAAAGCGTTTCACAGAAAAGTTATCGTAAAAAATTCTGCTAAAAAAACAAATGAGATATCAATTGATGAATTAGAATCTTCAAATAAAGAAAAATACAAGATTGGTGAAGATATTTTACTGGAAACAGTTATTGAAAATTTTGGCAGAATTGCGGCCCAAACCGCAAAACAGGTAATAGTTCAAAAAATGCGAGAGGCTGAAAGAAACATAATCTATGAAAATTACGTAGATAAAGAAAGGGATATTATTGCCGGTACAATTCAAAGGATAGAGCATAGAAATGTTATAATTGATCTGGGAAAAACTGAAGCTTTACTTCTACCCAATGAACAAATTAGAGATGAAGAATATTACAGAGGAAAAAGAATAAAGATATACGTAATAGAGGTAAGAAAAACATCTAAAGGACCTAAAATATATGTTTCAAGAACTCATCCGGAACTCTTAAAACGTTTATTTGAACTGGAAGTTCCTGAAATACACGAAGGATTGGTGGAAATAAAATATATTGCAAGAGAAGCGGGTAAAAGAACTAAAATAGCAGTTTATTCAAAAGATGAAAAAATAGATCCTGTCGGGGCATGTATAGGAGATAGGGGCTCCAGAATAAAATCAATTTTATACGAAATTAACGATGAGAAAATTGATGTGATAAAATGGAGTGACGAAGATAAGACATTTATAAAAAACTCACTTAGTCCGGCAAAGGTTAATGTGGTAAAACTCTTCGAAGATAATAAAACAGCAACAGTTGTAGTGCCCGATGAACAGCTTTCTTTGGCAATAGGAAAAGAAGGACAGAATGCAAGATTAGCAGCAAAATTAACCGGCTGGAAGGTAGACATAAAAAGCCAGTCTCAATATGATGAAGAGAATAATGAAAAAACTACAGATAAAGAAAAAAGTAAAACGGAAGATAAACCTAAAGATTAATAAAAGGGTAAAGTATATTGGTAAAAAAAATAAAAATACCTATGAGAACCTGTATAGGATGTAATTTAAAAAAACCGAAAAAAGAGATGATAAGAATTGTAATTACTCCTATGGGAAATTATGAAATCGATAATTCAGGCAAAAAACCTGGGAGAGGCGTATATCTCTGTTATAACCCTGAATGTTTAAGTATTGCCATTAAAAAAAACAGATTAAACGGATATTTTAAGAAAGAAATTATCTTAGATATAATTGATGAATTAAAAACAATCTTAAAAAAATGATTTAAGAGAAATAAATGGTTTTAAGCTTTTTAAGATTTACTGGAGGTAAATTATATGAAAATGAGAGTTTACGAACTTGCAGAAAACTTAAAAGTACCTGCAAAAGAATTAATTAACTTTTTAAACAAAGAAGGTATTAAAGTAAAGAATCATATGAGTTCTTTAGATGAAGATACCATTGAGTTGATTAAAGAAATAGTAAAAATTGATAAACAAAAAAAAGGAAGTAAAAAGGAAAGAAAAGAAGAAATATTAATGATTAACAAACCTATAAATTTAAGAGAACTTTCTTCTAAAATAAAAAAACCTTTAACTGAAATTATTCAAAAAACAGTAAAATATGGAGTAATAAAATCTGTTGATAAAGTAATTCCTGCAGATATTTTAGAAACAGTAACCAGAGAATACGGATATAAGATAAAATATTCTGAAAAATATAAAAGTAAAAAAGGTAAGCCGAAAAAAAGAAAGAACATAAATTTTGTTCCAAAATCTCCTATTATAACTATAATTGGTCATGTTGACCATGGTAAAACAACGCTTCTTGATGCTATTAGAAAAACTAGTGTTACAAAAGAAGAAACTGGTGGAATAACACAAAGCATTGGAGCATATAAAGTAAAAATTGGCAATAAAGAAATAGTTTTTATTGATACTCCCGGCCATGAAGCATTTACTACGATGAGAGTACGCGGAGTTAAAGCAACAGATATTGCAGTTTTAGTTATTGCCGCAGATGATGGAGTAATGCCTCAAACCATAGAGGCAATTAATCATGCAAAATCTGCAAATGTTCCAGTAATTGTAGCAATTAATAAAGTTGATAAGCCAAATGCTAACATTGAAAAAATAAAAAAGGAACTCACAAATTACAATCTGGTATCTGAAGAATGGGGTGGAAATACTTTAATTGTAGAAGTATCTGCTCTTCAGAAAAAAGGGATTAAGAAATTACTGGAATCAATAATATTACAGGCAGAGATATTAGAATTAGAAGCAAATCCAAATATTCCGGCACAAGGAATAATAATGGAAACGAAATTAGACAAGAAAAGTGGAATTACAAGTTCGGTGCTTATACAAAATGGTTGCTTGGAAATAGGTGATTATTTTGTATCAGGATTATCTTTTGGTAAAATAAGATATTTATTAGACGATAAAGGAGCTTTTATTGAAAAAGCTGGTCCATCAACTCCTGTACAGGTAGTAGGATTTTCAAAAATGCCCAATGCAGGAGATTTTTTTCAAGTTGTCCCTGATGAAAAATTTGCTAAACTAATAATAAATGAAAGGGAAAATGAAAAAAGAAAGAAATCTAATGAAATAGAATCAAAAGTTTCATTAGATAATCTATTTTCAGAAATGAAAAAAGGCAAACTGAATAAATTAAATATTATATTAAAAACAGATACTCAGGGTTCATTAGATGCTTTGATAGAGGCCATAAAAAAAATAGATACTGAAAATGATGGAACAGAAGAACCAGTAGAAATAGACATAATACATTCAGGGGTTGGAAATGTTAGCGAAACAGATGTTATGTTAGCATCTGCTTCAAATGCAATAATAATTGGGTTCAATATCCGTCCTGATACAAATATACAAAAAATTGCAAAAAATGAGAAAGTAGATATTCGTTTATACAAAATAATTTATGACCTGATAGATGAAATAAAATCTGCATTAGAAGGTTTCTTAAAACCAAAAATAGAAGAAGTTATTTGTGGTCAGGCAGAGGTGAGGGAATTGTTTAAGATACCCAAAGTGGGTTTAATTGCCGGAAGCTATGTATTGGATGGTAAAATATCTAAAAATGACAATATTAGAGTAATCAGAGATGGAAAACTAATTTATGAAGGCAAAATTTCTTCACTAAAAAGATTTAAGGAAAATACTAAGGAAGTTAGCGCTGATTATGAATGTGGAATTGGCATAGACAAATTTAATGATATTAAGTTAAAAGATATTTTAGAATTTTACACTTTAAAAGAAATAAAAAAATAGAATTAGTAACAAAATTAATAGAGGGCAGATAAAAGATGTCAGATAACAAGAGAAGCGACCATCTGGAAAAAACTTTTAAAAGAATAATTAGTAATATACTTAATAAAAAAGTAAATGACCCCAGAATAAAGTTTGTAACCATAACAAAAGTAATATTATCACCAAATCTACTTAATGCAAAGATTTACATAACTATCTATAATGATAAACTAAATATTAGAAAATGTTTAAAAGGACTTAAAAATGCAACAAAATTTATAAGGTATGAATTGGGAAAAAAATTAGATCTTAGGCGTGTGCCGGAGATTGTATTTCTCGTCGACAAAGATATGTTAAATCAGTACAGGATATTAGATATCACTGCAAATATTAAAAAAAATGTAATAAATAAAAAAGAAAAAGATAAAAATGAAAAAGAAGACTAACTTAAACGATATTTTTAAAATAATTAAGGAAAACGATTCCTTTCTAATTACAGCACATGTAAGTCCCGATGGTGATGCTATCGGTTCTGAAATTGCACTATATATTATTTTAAAAAAATTAAAGAAAAAAGCAGCAATAGTAAATCAAGATAAAATACCAAAAATATATAAGTTTCTAACGGGTAGTGACAATTTATCGTATTATTTTAGAAAAAATGATATTGATTTGAATTTTATTGATGTAATTATAGCACTTGATAGTAGTAATGCTAAACGTATTGGTGAATTATATAAACAGATAGATACTAAAAAGACTATAATTAATATAGACCATCACTGCAGCAACGAAATTTATGGTACTTATAACTATATAGATACTTTGGCTTCTTCCACTGGAGAAATTATCTATGATTTAATAGAGTGTATTGATCTTGATTTGTTAGATAAAGATATTGCAACATGTCTGTTTGTTGCAATTATGACTGATACAGGATCATTTAGATATTCAAACACAAGCGAAAAAACTTTTAGAATAGCCTCTAAATTAATGTCTACTGGAATAAATCCTCATATAATTTCTAATAATGTTTATAATCAAAAGACATATTCAGAGCTAATATTATTAGGAGAAGTACTTCTAACTTTAGAGACAAATGATTCTAATTATGTCTCTTGGGTTACTGTTAGTAGGGATATGTTAGAAAGAAGTAATGCAATCGATGAAAATACAGAAGGAATTATTGATGTAGTTACATCTCTAGAAAATACTGAGATATCGATATTGTTTAGAGAAACAGTAGATAATAATGTTAAAGTTAGCTTTAGATCAAAAGGTAATTTTGATGTGAATAATTTTGCTTTAAAGTTTAATGGTGGTGGACATCCAAATGCTGCTGGCTGTATGTGTAAGGGGAAAATAAAAAATATAAAGAATAAAATACTTTCTGAATTATTTGAAAAATTAAAATAATAATCAATTTAAAAAGTGAATATGATGATAAACGGCATTTTAAATATATTTAAACCAATAGGAATAAGCTCTTTTAAAGCGGTTAAGGAAGTAAGGAAAATATTAAATGTCAAAAAAGTAGGACATACAGGAACTCTTGATCCGAATGCTTCCGGGATTTTGCTAATTTGTTTGGGGCAATCAACAAAAATTACCAGATTTATTATGGATTTTAAAAAACATTATCAAGGGGAAATGGTTCTTGGCATCACAACAGACAGTCAAGATTCTGAGGGAAAAATAGTAAAAAGATTAATAGTAAATCAAGAAATAAACAAAAATAGAATTGAAAAAACATTTAAAAAGTATACAGGTATTATTAGCCAGAAACCCCCAATGTACTCTGCAATTCAACATAATGGTAAAAGATTGTATAAGCTAGCCAGAAAGGGTATAGAAGTCAAAAGAAAATCAAAAACAATTTCAATTTATCAATTGTCTCTATTGAATTTCTATCAAGCCCCGAATCCCATCATCAAATTCAAAGTCATATGTTCCAAGGGTACCTACGTGAGAACTCTTTGTGATGACATTGGAAAAGATCTGGGATGTGGTGCATATATGTCCGGATTGACAAGAGTAAAAGTAGGAAAATATGGTATTGATGATTCTCTAACTCTGGAAGAATTGAAAAAAGATAGAGATTTAGCAAAAGAAAAGATAATTAGCATGGATGATATTCTGGATAGTTTTAAACAGATCACAGTAAAAAATGGATTTGAAGATATAGTATTTCATGGTGGATTTATTTCCAAAAAACATATTTTAAATGAAAAAGAGATAAGGATTGATAAATCAGGTCAAATGGTTAAAGTTAAAAATATAAAAGGGGAATTATTGTCTATTGCTAAAAAAGCTTTGAATGATAAAGAAGAAATAATTTTTAAACCTGTTCGTGTTTTTAATTTTAATAATTAAACGATGATATCGTTTAAATTTTATCAATGTCAATAAGAAGGATATCCGTGAAGAAATAGGTACCGTGATTATAGATGAATATTTTTTTGAAGTTTATACTTGTAAAAGTATGTTTATATAAAATATTAACAATCTACTAATAAAATAATTAATTTGGTAGGAGAAAATTATTAGATACAATGAAAGTCATTAGAGATATAAAAGATATTAATTTTATTGAGAAAAAACGATATATTGCTTTAGGAGTATTTGACGGAATACACTTGGGACATCGAAATCTAATTGAAAGCACTGTAGACAGAGCGAGAAAAAATAATGGCTTAAGCATAGTAGTTACCTTTGAACCACATCCGGATAGAATAATATTTCCGGATAAAAATATAATGCACATAACTACTTTAGAGGAAAAAATAGAAATAATAAGAACATTAGGAGTAGATATTTTATTTATTTTAAAATTTGGACCATGGATAAGAAATATGCAACCGAATGTATTTTTATTTCGTATATTAAATGAAAAATTAGGGGCAAATGAGATATTTGTTGGTTTTAACTATAAGTTTGGCTATAAAGGAAAAGGTGATATAGAGTTACTAAAAAAATACGAAAAATTATATAATTATAAATCTAATATATTAGATCCAAAAACTGTTAACGGAAAAATTGTAAGCAGCACTCTTATAAAAAAATATATTGAAAAAGGTAATATTAAAGAAGCAGCAAAACTATTAGGAAATAAATATTCTATTTCAGGAAAAGTCATCAAAGGCGAAAATATCGGTAAAAAAGTTATGAAGATACCCACTGCGAATCTTATGGTACATGAAGATAAAATAATTCCAGGGAATGGGGTATATCTAACAGAAGTGATGATTGATCGCATAAAATATCATGGTTTGATGAATATTGGAAAGAGACCAACTTTTAAAGGTGAAAACAGAACAATTGAAGTCTATATTATGGATTTTGACAAAAATATTTACAAAAAGGATATAGTATGTTATGTATTGGATAAAATACGTGATGAAAAATATTTCGATAGTGCCGAAAAATTAAGAAAGCAAATCATGAAAGATGTCTCGATTTTAAGAAAATTAAAGAATAGTATAAAACGCGGGGAAAAACTGCAGGTGGAATAGTATCGAGTATCGAGTCCGAGAGAAGATGTGGGAATAATTGAAGTAAAAAGCAATAAAAGAAAAAACGCGGGAAAAAACTGTAGACTTAGGCGTATAAAGTATATGGCGGGCATAAATGAAGGATATGGTAGCATATAGTAATAGCGGATAGTAATTAGTACTTTTTTGTCATTCCCGCGAAGGCGGGAATCCAGGAGAGAGTTATTAAACGATTGATTGAAACATAATACACGATACTGTTTTATTGAAATTTTTGCTTTTATTTTTCCATTATTTTCTTTCTCTTTCTTAACTCAATACTATACACTTTCCCTATCATTTTAAATTTTAACGGGGTAGTTAAATAAAAAAAGAATATTATTTTCTTGTATTTCCCTACTTTCCCTTTCTTTTCTCAACTCGATACTATATACTATAACATTCGATACTATATGTTCAATACTCGATACTGTTCATAAGGTTGAAGGACATTGTTCTTTGTGTTAAAATACCTATATTAAATCTTTAATAGAAAATAATTTATTTTAAAATAAAAAGGAGAAAAAATATGGTTTCAATTAAGGAAAATAAAGAAAAATTTATAAAAAAATACCAACATCATGCTAATGACAATGGCTCATCAGAAGTGCAAATTGCCTTACTTACAAAAAGGATAAATGAGCTTACAGATCATCTTAAAAAAAACAAGAATGATTTTCATTCCAGGCACGGATTATTGAAAATGGTTGGTAAAAGAAGAAGATTGTTAAATTATCTTAAGGCTAAAAATATAGAAAAATATCGTGAAATACTAGGTTCTCTGAACCTAAGAAAATAATTTTAAAAAAAAGAAATATTCTTTTTAAAAAGGAGTTAAATAAAATATTTATGGTAGATTCAAAATTTATAGAAATTGACTTACACGGAAAAACTATTAAAATAGAAACTGGGAAAATGGCTAAACAGGCTGATGGTGCAGTAGTTGTAACTTGCGGAGAAACTACTGTACTGGCTACTGCTGTTTCCTCAGATAAGCCAAGAGAGGGAATAGACTTTTTCCCATTATTGGTTAATTATGAAGAAAAATTTTATGCCGCTGGTAAAATACCTGGCGGTTTTTTTAAGAGAGAAGGGAAACCAAGTAATAATGCAGTATTAACTTCAAGATTAATTGATCGCCCGCTTAGACCATTATTTCCAAAAGATTATAAGAATGATGTTCAAATTATAATAACAACACTTTCATATGATGAAAAAAATATGCCTGATGTTTTAGCTCTTATCGGTGCTTCAGCAGCTTTATGGATATCGGATATTCCATTTAAATGTCCAATAGGTGCAGTTAGAATGGGAATGAAAGATGACCAATTTATTGTAAATCCTACTGTAGAAGAAATGGAAGAAAGCAAATTGGATCTTATTGTTGCAGGTCCGAAAGATTCTGTTGTAATGATGGAAGGTGGAGCAAATGAGTTACCTGAAGAGAAAATATTAGAAGCAATTGAAATTGCCCAGAAATCAATCAATACACTAATAACAGGTCAGGAAAAATTATTGGATATTTTAAAGAAAACCAGGAAAGAGTATATTCCTGATAATGAAAATGATGAGAAAAAAGATAAATTATATAATGATGTAAATGCTAAATTCGGACAAGATATAAAAAATATCATTTGTATAGCTGATAAAAAAGAGCGAGAAAATGCATTAAATGCATTATTTGATAAAGTTGTCAATAAATTTGCTATTGAGGATGAAGAAATATCAATATTTAAAGATATTTTTGACGAAATATATCACGAAATGTTTCGTAAATTAATTCTTTTAGATAAAAAGAGATCAGATGGTAGAAAATTAGATGAAATAAGGCCCATTACCTGTGAGGTTGGTTTAATTCCCAGAGTACATGGAAGCGCCTTATTTACACGTGGCCAAACACAAGCTTTAGCTATTACTACGCTTGGTTCCGTGAAAGACAGACAATTTATTGATACTCTACAGGAAGAATCATCAGAAAGATTTTATCTGCATTATAATTTTCCTCCATTTAGTGTTGGTGATGTAAGGCCGAGAAGGGGTCAATCAAGAAGGGAAATCGGGCATGGCTCACTCGCAGAAAAAGCTCTTAAAGCATTGATTCCTTCAGAAGAAGAATTTCCCTATACAATAAGGATGGTTTCGGAAATATTGGAATCAAATGGTTCTTCCTCTATGGCAACCGTATGTAGTGGAAGTCTATCTTTAATGGATGCAGGAGTTCTTATGAAAAGACCTATTGCCGGAATAGCAATGGGACTGATTAAAGAGAAAGATAATGTGGAAATATTAACTGATATCTTAGGATTAGAAGATCACTATGGAGATATGGATTTTAAGTCTGCGGGAAGCAGTAAAGGAATTACAGCGATACAAATGGATTTAAAAATTGATGGAATATCAAAAGATATATTGAGCGATATTTTATTCAAAGCAAAGAAGGCAAGATTATCTATACTTGAAATAATGAATAAAGTAATTTCTGAACCAAAAAAAGATTTATCTGAACATGCTCCAAAAATTACTATTCTTAAAATTGATTCCAATAAAATTGGAAGCGTAATCGGCCCGGGTGGTAAAAACATAAAAAAAATAATTGAATTAACAGGTGCTTCGGTTGATATCAAGGAAGATGGTGAAGTGTTTATTTCTTCAATTGATAAAGAGGCTGTAAAAAATGCTATAAAAATGGTAGAAGACATTGTAAAGGAAGCTAAAGTTGGAGAAATATATAAAGGTAGAGTTACAAGAACAACTAATTTTGGCGCTTTTGTTGAAATATTACCAGGCAAGGAAGGATTAGTCCATATTTCAAAATTAGCTCATAGGCGTATAGAACATGTTGAAGATGTTGTTAAAACGAATGATAACATAGTAGTTAAAGTTATTAAAATAGACAATCAGGGAAGAATTGATTTAAGAAAAGTAGAAGATGATCAAGAAAATTCGGATAATAATGGAATATATAGTAATAACGAAAAATATGATTAAACATAAAATATAGGATAAGAAACAGTCTAGATGATAAAAAAAGACAATGAATTAGACATAAAATTACAAAAAGTTAAAGGATGCGAAGATTTACCTATTCCTGTTTCTGCCAGCAAATATTCCTCTGGAGTTGATTTGTTATCTGCTGAAAAAAGCGAAATTCAACTAAAACCAAAAGAGACAAAGCTAGTTTCAACTGGTATAAAAATACATATTCCCCGGGGGTATGAAGGACAAATAAGGCCTCGCAGCGGATTAGCCGTTAAACATGGTATTACAGTATTGAATACCCCGGGTACTATAGACTCTGATTATAGAGGTATCATAAAAGTAATATTAATTAATTTAAGCAATGAAGAATTTTTTATACATAGGGGAGATAGAATTGCACAATTAATAATCCAAAAAATATTTTATCCTAAATTTAAGGTAGTTAAATCCTTGAATGACACAAAAAGGGGAGAAGGTGGCTTTGGACATAGTGGAATATAATACAGTAATAAGTAATGGGTAATGAGTAATAAGTGGTGAGTAATGAGATAAAATTTTCTAAATCCTAAAAACAGATTACTTATAACATATTAATCATTAATCACTAGATCCAATGTTGGTTGGTTAGTTACTTGATTAAGGAAATAATAGAGAATAACCAGGAATCACAATAAAACCTGTATTACATAAAGAGAAAAAAAGACTCAAAAAAAGTGTGTAGTTTTACCTCTAAGCAATTTTACTCTACCCGTCTTTGCTTATCACTTATTACTTATCACTCATTACTCATTTATTTTACTTAGATGGAGGTATTTAATGACCGTTGACATGGTCTTTGGTTTAATTGGAGGTCTTGGATTATTTTTATACGGAATGCAACTACTCAGTGAAGGCCTGCAAAAAATTGCAGGTGATAGAATCCAAAAAACCATGGAATTTCTTACGAACAAACCGGTAATGGGTGTAGCAACCGGAGCTTTATTGACCTCCATCATACAAAGTAGTAGCGCTACAAGTGTTATTGCTATTGGACTGGTTAATGCCAGTTTATTAAGTTTGAAGCAATCCATAAGTATAATTGCCGGAGCCAATATTGGTACTACAATAACTGCTCAAATCGTTTCTTTTCGTTTAGAAAAATATGCACTTCCTGCAATTGGCATAGGTTTTGCTTTTTATTTTTTATCTAAAAAAAGAAATTATAAATATTTTGGTCAAATATTACTTGGTTTTGGTATACTGTTTTTAGGTTTATACACAATGTCAAATGCTGTAAGACCTCTAAGAAACTATGCTCCATTCTTAGATTTATTAATAAACATTTCTCACAACCCGTTACTTGGTATTACTGTGGCTGCCATATTTACAGCAATAATACAAAGCAGCAGTGCAACTACTGCAATTGTTATTGCTATGTCAATTCAAGATATAATCGGAATAGATGCAGCAATTCCATTGGTATTAGGAAGTAATATCGGAACTTGTTTTACTGCAGGAATAGCTTCTATAGGAAGTTCTATAACTGGGAAGAGATTAGCTCTTTCACACTTGTTATTTAACGTGAGTGGTGTTCTTATTTTCCTTTTATTTCTAAGTAAATTTACTTATTTGGTATCTTTTACTTCAGACATCATTCCCAGACAAATCGCTAATGCTCATACAATATTTAATGTAACTAATACTATAATAATACTTCCTCTTTTGAACATTTTTGTTAAATTTATCATTAAAATATTACCAGGCGAAGAAATTGTATTAAAGAAAGGCCCTATTTATCTAAATAAAGATATTGTAGGTACACCATCTATAGCTTTAGGCCAAGCAAATAAAGAAATGGTTAGAATGGGTGAAATGGTAGAAAGCATGTTAGACAATGTTATGATTTCATTTATTCAAGGTGATTTAAACAAGCTAAAAAATGTATACCTAAAAGAAAAAGTTGTAAATACTTTGGAAAAAGAGATTACTAAATATCTAGTATTAATCTCTCAAAAATCTCTAAATATTAAACAATCAAAGAGATTAAATGATTTAATGAACATTGTAAATGATATTGAGCGGGTAGGGGATCATGCTGAAAATATGGCAGAACTTGCTGAGGAGAAAATAAATGAAAATTTACCTTTTAGCGATAAAGCTCTGAGTGAATTAAAATATATGTTTTCAAAAGTTCAGTCCTCTATAAAAAAATCAATAACAGCTTTAAAGAATAGAGATATAAATTTAGCCAATGAAGTTGCTTCAAATGAAGACGAAATTGATGATATAGAAATGGAACTTCGAAATAATCATATACATAGGTTAAACAAGGGGGTATGTTTCCCGGAATCAGGAGTTATTTTTTTAGACTTAATAAGTAATTTAGAAAGAATTGGGGATCACGCAAATAATATTAGTTTGATGGTAAGAGAAGAAATTTATGAAAGTTAGGAAAATATATGTTATTAATACTATTAGGATTAGTACAAGGTTTAACCGAATTTTTTCCAATTAGCAGTTCAGGCCATTTAGTGATTTTGGAACATTTTTTAGATATAAATTTACCCGGTGCAGCATTTGAAGCTTTTCTTCATTTTGGAACAGTGCTGGCTGTAATAATTTTATTTAAGAACGATATAAAAAAGATACTATTATCTTTTTTATACAGCTTTAAAGAGCTATCCCATGGTGAAAAGTTGAATAAAATATTTAAAAATAATCCGTTTTCTAAATTATCTTGGTTTTTGATTATCAGCTCAATCCCTGCAGCAATAATCGGTTTCAGTTTAAATAATTATTTTGAAGCCCTTTTTGATGAACCAATAATAACTTCTTTTATGTTAAGTGTTACCGGGGTTATAATATGGTTAGGTAACAAAATTTACAAAGGTGGCAACAAAAACATAGTAAAAATAGATTATAAAGATGCAATGATTATTGGACTCGCCCAAGCTTTTGCTATCATTCCGGGAATATCCAGATCGGGGATGACTGTTGTAGCTGGTCTTAGTAGAAAAATGACTCGAGAATTTTCCGCAAAGTATTCTTTCATATTGTCTGTTCCAATTATTTTAGGCGCAACTGCATTTAAATTAAAGGAAATAATATTTTTAGATATAAATTTTTTTATACTTTCGTTATCAGGGATTGCAGCAACATTATCAAGCTATGGAGCAATGAAAATATTTTTTGGAATATTAAAAAAAGGTAGAATGTATTATTTTTCTTACTATCTTTGGTTTATTTCTGCTTTAACAATTTATATAACTTTGTTTACGGGAAGGAATTAATTTTAAAATGAAAAGAAAAAAAATAAAGAGTAATAGTAAATTTATCAGCATATCAATATTGGCTTTTTCGTTGTTATATATCTTTTCATTTATATTTTCTAATAAAATGGGAATTTTTAGTAAAATAATTGTAAAAACCGCAACTCAATACATCGGGATTGGTTCTTATTTTTTGCCATTTTTACTACTATCTATGGGTCTTTTATTGTTTTTTGATTATAAGTTAATCAACCCTTATCGTAAATTTTTTGCAATTGGTATACTGTTTATAATATTTCTAACTTTTATTCATCTAAAATTGTTGTTAATTGCTAATTCTTATATTTTATCAAAGTCAGGTGCAGGTGGAGGATTGATAGGATACTTTTTAGCAAATTCTTTATTTGTCTATTTTGGTAAAAAAGGTGCTTATTTAGTATTATTGTCACTTAGTCTAATATCTGCTTTGTTTTTATCTGAAACATCGTACTTTAATATATTTAACCTATTAATAATACATATAAAAAAATTAATAAATATTATTTATAGCATTATTAAAAAGAAATCCAAAAAATATACCGAAAAACCAGAACCAATAAATGTTACTGATTATCATGAATTTGAGACAGGGAAAAACGATAAAAAAACTATTAAAAAGGTAGCGAAAAAAGATGCAAAAATGACACAGGGGGAAATATCGTTTGAAAAGAATTCTCAAGAAAAAGAAATCGCTGAATACCATGTACCTCCATTATCTTTACTTTCCGAATCGTATAAAGAAGATAAAACTGAATCAAAAATAAGTATTGAACAAAGTATAAAAACACTTGAAAATACATTTAATAATTTTGGTATTGATGCGAAAGTAATTGGTGTTACGAAGGGACCGACAGTTACTCGATATGAAATACAGCCCGCACCAGGAGTAAAGATAGCAAAAATAACTAATTTAAGCAACGATATTGCCCTGGCATTTGCCGCGGCTTCTGTAAGAATCGAAGCTCCTATTCCGGGGAAAAATGCCATAGGTATTGAAGTCCCTAATATTAGTAGAACAAAAGTATATTTAAAAGAGATATTAGAAAGTAGAGAATTAAGAGATAACAAATTTAAATTACCCATAGCTTTAGGTATTGACATTGGAGGAAAGCCAATAATTACAGATTTAACTGAATTACCCCACTTATTGATTGCAGGAACTACGGGGTCCGGAAAAAGTGTATGTATTAATAATATAATATTAAGTATTATTTACACTCTAACCCCGGAAAAAGTAAAATTTATTATGCTTGACCCAAAAAGAGTTGAATTAAATGTATACAACGGTATACCACATTTATTAATACCAATTATTACCGATACAAAACAAGCCAACAAAGTACTAAATTGGTCTATTTCTGAAATGGAAAAGCGATTTAAAATGTTTGCTGAAGCGGGAGTAAGGAATTTAGAAGGATATAATGAATACATTAAAAATGTAAAAGGAGATCAACTGCCTTTGCCTTATATAATAATAATAATTGATGAACTTGCCGATTTAATGTTATCATCCCCGGTAAAAGTTGAAGAATCTTTGTGTAGATTAGCTCAGATGACCCGTGCAACCGGCATACATCTAATAATTGCCACTCAACGACCATCTGTAGATATTATTACAGGTTCTATTAAAGTAAATTTTCCTTCAAGAATTGCTTTTTCAGTTTCTACTCAAGTTGATTCAAGGACTATTTTAGATGTTAATGGAGCAGAAAAATTATTGGGGAATGGTGACATGTTATTTTCTCCTGTTGGAGCTTCAAAACCTATAAGGGCTCAAGGAGCTTTTGTAAAAGATAAGGATATTAGAAAAGTAATAAAATTTTTAGAAGAAAATAGCACTTCTCCTTCATATAATAAAGAAGCTTTGGAATTCAAATCAATTAAAAATTCTTCCGATAAAGTACAGGGGGGAAAGGAAGAAGAAATTGATGAATTATTTCAACAGGCAGTTTTGGTCATTATTAATAATAGACAAGCTTCTATTTCTATACTTCAAAGAAAACTTAGAATTGGTTATACCAGAGCTGCCAGATTGATAGATTCAATGGAAGAAAAGGGCATTGTTGGCCCATATGATGGAAGGAATCCTAGAAAAATATTGATATCCAAAGATGAATATCTTAACAAGTTCGAGGAATAAAATAATAAATTTTATTTTTCTTAAAATTAATAAAATATATTTATTTTTATGAAGGAATAGGATATACTTATATTGTATTATATACTATAATAGATAAGTAAATATACTTTTTTTAACATTGATCGCAAAATAAAGTATTCTTAGGGGGGGGTGATATATGAGCTATTGTTGCACGCCTAATATAAATTAAGTTCTAAATATTAAAAAAAGGAGTTCTAAAAATGAAAAAAAGTATTTTATTAGTTTTAATCATAGCAATGGCCTTAAGTTTATGTTTTTCCTCTTCGGTTTTTGC
>JAYEGH010000040.1:0-5400 GCA_034659055.1 Candidatus Caldatribacteriota bacterium | reverse complement strand
ATCTTTGCCTAATTATAATTTTATAGAGATCTTTTTTATCACTTTATTGATATATTTTGGTGGGAAATTTTGGGCACGAAAATTAAAAATAACTCTACCACGAGAGAAAAAGTTTTGGAATACCCTTCTATTACTAAGTTTTATAGGTTCAGCGGGAACAGGCATGATTCTGGTATTTATAAGAGATTTTGACTGGTTTAAATCTATAAATTTTGACTTTCTATTCTGGCATGTAGAATTTTCTATCATTATGGCTTTAATCGGTGTTTTTCATTCTATCTGGCATTTGAAATACTACCTTTCTATATTTAAACAACATAAAAGAATTAAAAAGTGATATAATAAATTGTAGATTTTTAAGACAGAAAGAATTAAAATATTATGCTATTTACAACAAAAGAATGTATTGATAAAACTGATGAACAATTAGTTACCTTAACTTTAAAAAACAAGGAATACTATCTTTGTTTAATGAAACGCTACGAATCCAAGCTTCTTGGTTATATTTTAAAAATATCTAACTTAGACAGACAGGATGCGGAAGATATCATACAGGAAGTATTCATAAAAGCTTACCAGAATTTAAATGATTTTGATTTTAAATTTAAATTTTCCAACTGGATATACCGTATAGCCCATAATGCTACTATCAGTGCTTTCAGAAAGAAAAAGGCATCTTCCAAAACAGTATCCTGGGAAGATAAGGATTTAGATAATATTTTGGAATCTTCACTGAATGTAGAAAAGGCAAATATTCAAAAATTAACCCATAAACAGATTTTGGAAATAATCAACCATTTACCTTTAAAATACAAAGAAGTACTAATCTTAAAATTTATTGAGGATAAAGATTATAGGGTAATAGGTGATATCTTGCATAAACCGATGGGCACTATAGCTACTCTCATAAATCGAGCTAAAAAATCTCTTATCCGAGAATTAAAAAAGGAAGGAATTAATTTTTAAGAATATGAAAAATATAAGCGATGAAATCTTTAAAAAAATAAAAGATAATAATATCAAACCAAAACCCCGATGGCATTTTTTGACTAAAAATTATTTTATCTGGCTAATGTTTGGATTTTCAGTTCTCCTGGGCAGTCTTACCTTCGGTATAATATTATTTATGATTACACAACTTGATTGGGATATTTACCATTACCTTGGAGATAGCTTTTTAACCACTGTTTTTATAAGTTTACCTTATCTTTGGTTAATCTTTTTCATTCTATTTATTGCAGTAGCATATTACAATTTTATTCATACTAAAAGAGGTTATCGGTTTAGATTCATCTCAATACTCTTTATCAGCTTAATAATTAGCGCAATATTAGGGACAGGTTTTTATTATAATGGTTTTAGTGAAAAATTAGACAATATCTTCTTGGAAAAAATTCCTTATTATAAAAATTTGACTTATACCTGTGAAAATCAATGGATGCAACCTCAGAAAGGGCTTTTAGCTGGAACAATTGGGGAAATAGAACTTTTTAAAAACAGTTTTAAACTTATTGATTTTGATAGTAATCAGTGGAAAATTGATATTAATGACACTCTTTGGAAGGGAAAATTAACTCCTTCAACCGGTCTAAAGATAAAACTTATCGGAGAGATAAGTGGTGAAAATACGTTTAAAGCTTTAGAAATTAGACCCTGGCAAAAAAGAGGAAAATTTTTCAATTTAAAGAAATAGCAAAATTTATTTGCCTTCTACTGTTAATTCTAATTCTACAATATTTTCCAAACTATCAAGAAGTTTCTCTTTTGTTTCTTTAAATTGAGACAGATATTGGGAATTAACTGAAGAAGCAGAAGGAAGATCCAGTTTTAGGAAATCTACTCTTTTTCCATTTTTGCTTATAGAAAAATCCAGGTGCGGACCTGTAGCCAGTCCGGTTGCTCCTACATAACCTATTATTTCACCTTGCTCAACTTTTTGGCCTTTTTTCAAACCTTTGGCATAACGTGAAAGATGCCCATAACCGGTAATGTAATTATTGGGATGACGTATTTTAATATAATTTCCATAACCACTTTTCCATCCTGCAAAAAGAACCGTTCCGCCTCCAATGGTTGAAATCGGAGTTCCGGTGGGAGCCGCATAATCAATAGCTAAATGAGGCCGCCAGATTCTCAATATAGGATGAAAGCGATTTTTGGAAAAATAAGAACTGATATATTTATAATTTAGTGGTGCTCGCAGGAAGGCTTTTTTTAATGAATTTCCTTCTTCGTCATAATAGTCTATATGTCCGGAAGGATCTTCAAATAAAATTGCAGTATGTATGCTAAGAAGTTCTCCTTTGTATTGAGCGGCAATTACCTTCCCCCAACGATAAAAATCTCCTTTTTGTTTCTTTTCTACCAAAATTTTAAAGGTATCTCCTTCCCGGCATTCAGTAAGAAAATCAATTTGCCAGGCAAAAATCTCAGCAATTTGAAGGGCTAATTGCGGTGAATCTGCACACTCTAACATTGATTCATAGAGAGAAGTTTCGATAGTTCCCTCTAATTGTACTATTTTCTTATCAATATCTTCCTTAACTACTTTCAGATCTTCTACTCCGGAATCAGAAATGCTTATATGAAAAACATCTATAGGAGATGATTCATAGACAAATTCTGTCAATATTCCTTCCGGATTATATCTTAAAGAGTATTTGCAGCCTATGGGAAGATAATTACAATCTACTACAGATTTAAGTTTTTCCTGCAAATCAAGTATTTCAGCTGCAGAAATTCCTTCTTTCATTAAAGATTCGTAAAGAGTATCTCCGGCTTGCAGGTAACCATCAATAGTAATCCCCTCTTCTTCCTCTTTCTTCTCTTTTTCCTCTTTTATCTTTTCTTCTGCCACCATTTCCTCTATTGGTGTCACTTCTGTCACTGCTATTTTTTTCTCTATTCCTTTTATTACTTCATTTTCTACTTCTCCTTCTACAGATATCTCTTCGGTTAATTTATCTAAATTATCTACCTCTTCCCTGGTTTCTGATTTTAAAGTTTCTTTAGAGATTGAAGGTTCAGACAGAATATCTTTAGTCTGTTTTTGAGATGTTAAGGTGGAAAAATTAAAACAAATTACCGCTCCAAGCAATAATAGTGCACCCACACCTATAATCAATAATTTTGCTCGTTTTTTCCTTTTTTCTTTTAATGAGGAAAAAAGATGATTAGAAAAATAATAATATCTTTTTTTTGACAAAATTTTCAATATTCCTTTATCTAAATTTTCAATATTTTTTACAAGTTATATAAAAAATTATAAATTAGTTAAAAATTTATATAACCTTATAATTCAATATTCTCTGATTCACAATTCTTTAAAATTTTCATATAACAGATATATGCTTCTTTAGAAAAACAGGTAAATATAACTTTTTTTATAGAATGGCCCTTCTTAAAAAAATTTCTAGTTTCTTTGATTGCAATTTTAGTGGCACGTTCAAGGGGAAATCTGTAAACCCCGGTACTTATGGCAGGGAAAGCTATGGATTGAAGTTTATATTTTTCGGCTAAAGAAAAACAATTTTGATAACATTGAGCAAGATATTCATCTTCTTTTTTGGCTCCACCTTTCCAGACAGGGCCAACCGTATGAATAACCCATTTCGCAGGCAAGTTATAACCCCGGGTTATTTTTGCCTTACCGACAGAACATCCCTTCAATTTTCTACATTCCTCTAAAAGCTCAGGACCTGCAGCTCGATGGATTGCTCCATCTACCCCGCCTCCCCCAAGAAGAGAAGTGTTAGCAGCATTAACAATAACATCAACTTTTTGTTTAGTGATATCACCTTGAAGTACTTCTATTCCAGTAGACATATTATTTTTTCCCTTAATATTTTAAAATATCATAAAAATAGATTTATTTTCTATATTTCTTGTAGGCATTATAAAAATACCTATCTGTCATAGAAGCAATAAAATCTATTACTATCTGTTCGGAAGAATTACTGTTTACGTAATCTCCCCCCTTATTTTTACCTCTGTTAAAAATCCATTCTCTATAAATTAAAGAATCTTCATTTATAGTGTTAATATCATTAAGAAACTTGTTAAAAAGAAATTTAAATGCACTCTTTAATTTATTTTTTTTCATTTTTAATTCAGGGTTTTTATAAATCTTTTCTAAATTAAATCTTTTTAACTCAAAAACCCTTTCTGAAATATTGGGAGAATAAATTATTTTATCTTGATTATTAGAATTTTTTATTATATCAACTACTAAAGAATTTATAATATCAGCATTTCTTTTCCCCAGTTCTTTTTTAATTCCCTCCGGTAATTCTTCTTTTTTTAAAATACCTATCCGTATCGCATCTTCAAAATCCTGCCCTAAATAGGAGATTGCATCTGACATTCTCACTACACATCCCTCCAAAGTTGCCGGTATAGTTTGAGCTTCTTCTCCCTGATATTTTTGCTTACAATAATTCGTTAAATCAATTTCACTTTTACTGCGATTTGGTTTTAGATATTTTTCGTTTATTTCACCATCATGTGAAAGAATCCCGTCTCTCACCTGAAAAGTTAAATTCATTCCTCTGCAGGAATCAGCAAGTTTATCCACTATCCTAAGACTGTGAATATTATGAAAAAAAAGACTTATCTTTTTTTCTCGGCAAATCTCTTGAAGAATTTCCTCTCCATCATGTCCAAAAGGC
Organism: Candidatus Caldatribacteriota bacterium; assembly: GCA_034659055.1. Taxonomy (GTDB): domain Bacteria; phylum Atribacterota; class Phoenicimicrobiia; order Phoenicimicrobiales; family Phoenicimicrobiaceae; genus JAYEGH01. The sequence continues at coordinate 733 of JAYEGH010000040.1, read as the reverse complement.
GTATGCCCTAAATCATGTCCAAGGGCAATTGCTTCAATGAGATCAATGTTTAATCTTAAAGCTTTTCCTATAGTTCGTGCTATTTGAGAAACCTGTAAAGTGTGAATGCTTCGATTAGATAATTGTTCATCAATACTGGAAGCAAAATATATTACCTGGGTTTTCCCTATATATCTGCGGAAAGAACCGCTATACAATATATGGTCTCTATCCCTTGAGTAAGGGCCTCTAAAGGAAGATGATATTTTCCGCTTTCTTCTTGCTTGAAAATTTTTTACCGCATAAGGAGAAAGATTATTATCTTCAAAATCAATAATTTCTCTCTTAAAACTCTCTTTATCCATAGTTATTTCTCCAAACAAAATAAAACACAATGAGAAAAAATTTTAAAAATTACCAATAATACAAATTATCTGTTACTATTTTATAAAAAAATAAGACATTCTGCAAGTATTTATTCGTATCGCGTATATTAGCATGAAGCGTACAGCGAATAGCGTTTAGGATATTAGTTATCCAGTTACCCGGTTAACCAGTTGGCCAGTTAAAAGATATAAGAAACAAGATAAAAACGGAGGACAGATGTCTCCCTGTCAATGGAAATGTAAGGGTTCGATTTATCGAACCCGAAATAATGTAGAGGTTTAACTGGAAAACTAGGTAACTAAAATTAATAGGTGAATTGGTAAATCGGTCTTTATCTTTATCTTAATTGGAGAATTGGTCAATTGGT
>JAYEGH010000039.1:0-5416 GCA_034659055.1 Candidatus Caldatribacteriota bacterium | reverse complement strand
CTCTGGACATTAAAATTAGATGAATACGGTAAATTAATTCCTGTAGATTTTAAATATCCAAAAGATTATAATGTTAAAGAGTTTAGAAAAATTAGTATAATAATAAGTACTGTCTTAAAAAATTACAGTTATTTAATTGGAAGTTAGGAGGTGGAGGATTTATGCACCAGAGAACCGTCCCCTGTCAGGGATATTTTGCTCCGCAGAAAATAGAGGAAGCACTGGAAATTTTATCCGGATATGTAAAAGAAATTAAAGTAATTGCCGGGGGGACTGATCTGTTAGTTCAATATTATGATCAGCTCTATGAAGTTAACTCCTGGTTGGATTTAAAAAATATTAAAGAATTAAAGGGAATTAAAATATATCAGAATCAAATGGTCATTGGAGCAATGGCTACACACAAGCAACTGGAAATGTCAGGAGAAATCCAAAGATATTTTCCGGTTTTAAGCCAGGCGGCAGCAGATATCGGCTCTCCCCAGATTAGAAATCGTGGAACCATTGGGGGCAATATTGTGAATGCCTCTCCTGCAGGGGATTTATTGCCACCCTTAATGGCCTATCAGGCGCAATTTAAATTGGTTTCCCGGAAAAAGGAAATGATTATTCCTGCTGAGGAATTTTTTCTTGGACCAAAGAAGACGGTACTAAAACCTGATCAGCTATTAACTCAAATTATTCTTCCTCTTCCTTTTGAAAAAACCTATGGAAGCTGGATTAAAATTGGGAAGAGAAAGTCTTTAATTATTGCCACCATTACCCTGGCTCTGTTAGTAGAAATGACCGAAGATAATAAAACCATTGAAGATGTAAGAACCTGTCTGGGCTCTGTTTCCCCGACTCCCATTGAAATTAAAGAAATTAGAGAAAAGATGATAGGTAAAAAGTTTAGTGAATTAGATTTTAATCAATTAGGACAAATAGTGGAAGATAAGATTTCACCTATCGATGATATCAGAGGGACAAAAGAATATCGTAAGGATGTAGCAAAAAATATAATGATTAACGCTCTTGAAGAGATAAGTTCAGCCCGGAGGTCACATAAATGAGTAAATTAACCATAGAGCTAACTATTAATGGTAAGAGAAGGAAAGTGGAGACTACTGCCTCAACCCGTTTGTTGGATTTAATAAGAGATGACCTGCATCTAACTGGAACCAAGGAAGGATGCGGAAAAGGTGAGTGCGGGGCTTGCACAGTGATAATGAATGGTGAACTGATAGCTTCCTGTTTGATTTTAGCGCCTCAGGCCGATGGAGCAGTGATTACTACTATTGAAGGGATAGGAAGCGGCGGCCATTTAGATCCTATACAAGAAGCTTTTATAGAGACCGGAGCAGTTCAATGCGGATTTTGTACTCCGGGGATGATTTTGTCTGCTAAAAAACTGTTAGAAGAATACCCTCATCCTACTGAAGAAGAGATTAAACGGGGTATCTCCGGCAATCTCTGCCGCTGTACCGGTTACCAAAAGATATTTGATGCTATTAGATTAGCGGCAGATAGATTGTCGAGTAAAGATAGCGGAAGGGGCGAAGAAGATGCCTAAAAGATATATAGGTAAAAATATCCTTAAAGTTGATGTTCAAGATAAAGTAACTGGCCAGGCTCAATATTCCAATGATATCTATTTCGATAATATGTTATATCTCAAAATCAAGAGAGCCACTCACCCCCATGCTTATCTTCGCCGAATTAATATAAGCAAAGCACAAAAATTACCGAGAGTAGTAAAGATAATTACTGCGGCCGATATTCCTGAAGTGAAGAATTTTGGTTTAATTATCAAGGACCAACCGGTTCTTATCGGTATTGGCCAGAAGATGCGTTATATGGGAGATGCCCTGGCTATTGTTATTGCCGAAAGCAAGGAAGCTGCATCTCAGGCAGTTAATTTAATCGAAGTGGAAGTAGAGGAATTAGAAATAATTTCCGATCCCTTGCGGGCTATGGAGAAAGATGCACCCTTCATTCATAAAGATAGCAATATCCTGGCTACCCATTATTTAGAAAAAGGAGATATAAAAAAGGGTTTTGCCCAAGCTGACGTAATTGCAGAAAACGAATACAAAACAACCTTTATTGACCAATTGCCTCTTCAGATTGAGGCAGGAGCCGGGTTTTATGATGAAGAGAGTAAAATAATCAAACTTTGGGCGGCCACCCAATGGCTTCATGATACTCAGGCGGATATTGCCCAATCTTTAGGCTTACCTAAAGAAAAAATAAGAATTATTCAACCGGTTATTGGTGGTGCCTTTGGCAAGAAAGAGGATATCTCTGTCCATATTCATCTGGCTTTAGCGGCTATAGCCACTAAAAGACCGGTTAAATTGACTTATACCAGAAAAGAGTCAATGATTGCTCAATCAAAAAGGCATCCTTTTATTATTAGAATGAAAACCGGAGCGACCAAAGAGGGTTACTTAACCGCTTGTCAGGTAGAAGTAATCGGTGATACCGGGGCTTATGCCTCCAGCGGATTGGCAGTAGTGCATAAAGGGATGTATCATTGTACCGGTCCTTACAATGTAGATAATGTCAAGGGTTCAGCCTATACTGTTTATACCAATAATACTTATGCGGGAGCGATGCGTGGCTTTGGTGCTACTCAAATGGCTTTTGCCTATGAATCCCAAATGGATATTCTGGCTCAACAATTGGGGATTGACCCGGTTCAATTCCGCCTGCAAAATGCCTATAGTATTGGTTCTTCTACCCCCAATGGACAGATATTAACCCATAGTGTAGGAGTGAAAGAGACCATTAGAGAAGCGGCAGATTTAGAGGGCTGGAAGGAATGGAGGGGGGAAAGATAATGAAAAAACAAGGTAGAGGAATAGCCACCATTATGTTCGGTTTTGGTTATGGAGAAGGATTTCCTGACCACTCTATTGCTTCGGTGGAAATTGAAGAGGGTGGTAAGATTTTAATTAGAACTGCTGCTGCCGATGTGGGTCAGGGTGTTTTAACTACCATTACCCAGATTGCTGCAGAGGTTTTAAAGGTGAAACCGGAGATAATCCGAATTATTCCCGGAGATACTCATTTAACTAAAAGTTCGGGTTCTACCTCAGCAACCCGGCAGACATTTTTTACCGGCAATGCAGTTAAAGAAGCATCAGAAGGATTATTAAGCAATATTTATCATTATGCCAGTATTGAGTTTAGAAGTAATCATGCTGAATTAGGAATAAAAGATGGTTATATTTTCAGAAAGGATAATCCGAATGATAGATTAAGTTACTGGGAATTAGCCGAGAAGGTGAAAGAAAGAGGTGATAGTTTAAAAGCAGAAGCATCGTTCTTCCCTCACACTGATAAACCTGACCCTAAAACCGGGCAGGGTGAAAAAGTATATGTAGCCTATACTTTTGTTACTCAAGTAGTTGACGTAGAAGTTGAAACAGATACAGGAATTGTTCAAGTGCTAAATACATATACTACAGCAGATATCGGTAAAGCTGTAAACCCCAAAAACGTGGAAGGGCAAATAGAAGGTGGAACTGTCCAGGGAATAGGTATGGCCTTAATGGAAGAGCAGGTTATTAAAGAAGGCATCACCTTGAATCCGGATTTAACCGGTTATCTAATTCCCACTTCTATGGACATCCCTCAATTTACTACCCGCTTGGTAGAAAATGAAGATTCGGGAGGACCTTTCGGAGCCAAAGGAATCGGGGAACCGGCTACCATCGCCACTGCCCCGGCCATTGCCAATGCCATTTATGATGCCGTAGGAGTAAGAATATTTGATCTTCCCATTACTCCGGAAAAAATATTAAAAGCCCTGAACTCCCAAACCTTTAGTTGACTCTACACAAAGACAATTATTAACAAATAGTTGACATTTCACAAAGACAACTATATAATGTAAATATGATAAATAAAGATGCGATATTTAAAAAAGAAATATTCAAATTAATAATTAAAGAATTTCATGACAATTCGTTACCCGATATTTTTGACAGAGATTTAGAAATCCCTCTTTCTTCTAAAAAAATAATTACTGTTTATGGACCCAGGAGATGCGGCAAAAGTTTTTATTTTTTATCTTTAATTAAAAAACTCATGCAAAAAGGGATTCCTAAAAAAAGAATATTATATATTAGTTTTGAAGATGATCGGATTTTACCATTAGATTTTAAAGAATTGACTCTTCTTTTAGAGGCTTATTTCGAACTCTACCCGGAAAATAAAGAAGAGGAGATATTTTTATTTTTTGACGAGATTCAAAATATTAAAGACTGGGAAATATTTATAAGAAGAATTTACGAAAAAGAGAAAGTAAAAATATTTACCACCGGCTCTTCATCAAAATTACTCTCTTATGAGATTGCCACCTCCTTAAGAGGACGGACGATAAGTTATCCCTTATACCCTTTAAACTTTAGAGAATTTTTATATTTTAAAGGGGAAACCATTGAAAAAGATTTTGAATATACTGAAAAACGATTTAAAATTAAAAAATATTTAGAAGAATATATAGAGTGGGGAAGTTTTCCCGAAATTGTTTTAGAGAAAGATTTTATTTTAAAGAAAAAAATACTATCGGAATATTTTGGACTACTAGTTTATCGTGATTTAAAAGACAGATACTCTATAGAAAATACCTATTTAATAAAAGATTTGTTAAAATCACTCTTTACTAATATTTCTTCTTATTTTTCAGTTAATTCTTATTTTAAGGTTGCCGCGCAAAGAATACCTCTTTCCAGACAAACACTTTCCTCCTATTTATCTTGTGTCGAAGAAACCCGGTATTTTTCGTTGTTGCCTATATTTTCTTATTCCCTAAAAGTTCAAAGAGTAAATACTAAAAAAATAATCTGTTTGGATAATGGATTGCGAAATGCAGTGGCTTTCAAATTTTCTCAGGATAGAGGAAAATTAGCTGAAAATTTAGTGGGGCTTACTTTGCAGATGAGAGGAGAGCAGAAGGAGATATTTTATTGGAAGAACAGGGGAGAGGTAGATTTTGTAGTGAAGGAGAACAGCCACCTTTCAGCGATTAATGTTTGCTTTTCTAATACTATCCCCGATAGAGAAATAAAATCTCTTTTAGAATTTAAGCAAGAATTTCAAAATGTAAAAAATTTAATTTTATTAACCGAGGACTTGCAGAAGGAAGAAAATGGCATTAAATTTATCCCTCTCTGGAAGTGGCTAATTTATTGAAAGAAAATACAAAGAAAGGAAATGGGGTCACGTGGGAAGATAAAAAGTGATATCGCAAGACCTGACCCCATTTTTTCTCCATTTTTTGACATTTTTGGTGGCTTTTTTAAAAAAATTAAGGGAAAAAAGAGGATTTTTAAAAACCATGTAGTATAATATAGGTATAGGTAGGTTAGTGTTAACTAAAAAATAAACTAAATACAAATAGGAGGTAAAGAAAATGGCCAAATCAAAA
>JAYEGH010000038.1:0-5437 GCA_034659055.1 Candidatus Caldatribacteriota bacterium | reverse complement strand
CTAAAATTAAATATGGTGTATATATAATAACATCAAAGAAATCCCCATTCCAATGACAAATTTTCAAAAAAAATAAATTTTTTTCATAAAAAAGAAGGATTTTTTAATTTTGCATTGAATATATAATTATAATTGGGGTATAATATATTAATATCTTTATATTTTGCAATATTTATGTTTATCATAAGCAATTTATAATTTGACTGCAGATTTTGATTACTTAAAAAAGGTGGTGGTGCGATTAATAAATTTAAATTTTAAGTACTTGCCTTAGAAATCCCGCGAAATTTTATACATTTATAAATTCACTAAAAATTTTATTAAAATTTTCCAAAAAAAACAAGGAGGTTTTAAAAATGGAAAATAAAGCAAGAGGCAACTGGGGAACGCAAATTGGTTTTATAGCTGCAGCTGCCGGTTCAGCAGTAGGTCTGGGAAATATCTGGAAATTCCCTTATATCACCGGAATGTATGGTGGCGCCGCATTTGTATTAGTATATTTACTTTTTGTCATTTTAGTTTGTGTTCCTATCATGAATTCAGAATTGTTGGTAGGCCGTAAATCCGGGAGAAATGCACTCGGTGCATTTAAAGAATTAGCACCGAAGAGTTCCTGGTGGATTGTCGGATTAATGGGAATTATAGCCGGGTTTGTTATACTTTCTTACTATTCAGTTATTGCCGGATGGGCAACAGCCTATATCTTTAAATCAGGTGCATATATGGCAGCCGGAGCTAATCCTGCTGACGTTTTTGTTGGTTTTATTACTTCTCCTGTCACCCCTATTATTTGGCATGCCATATTTATGCTTATGTGTATAGGAATAGTTATGGCCGGTATTGAAAAAGGTATTGAAAGATACGCAAAAATCTTAATGCCTGCTTTAGTAATTATATTATTGGTCTTAATTGTCCGTGCAATAACCCTGCCGGGAGCTGGTGCAGGATTATCTTTCTACCTTAAACCGGATTTCAGTAAATTAAGTGCAGAGGCTATTTTAGCTGCTTTAGGACAGGCCTTCTTCTCACTGAGTTTGGGAATGGGCTGTATGATAACTTATGGTAGTTATCTTAAAAAAGACCAGGATATCCCTGCTAACTCTTACTGGATTGCCGGTGCTGACACTGGTATCGCTCTTCTTGCCGGCTTAGCTATATTCCCGGCAGTATTTGCTTTTGGTTTGGAACCAGCTGCAGGTCCAGGATTAACCTTTATAACTGTTCCCGCTGTATTCGCTTCCATGGGTGCTATTGGTCATTTCTTCGGGATTTTATTCTTCATCTTACTAACTGTTGCTGCAATAACCTCAGCAATCTCTCTACTCGAAGTAGTTTGTGCTTACTTCATCGATGAAGTTAAATGGAATCGTAAGAAAGCAGCATGGATAATGGGTATAATTATATTCTTATTAGGTGTCCCATCTTCTTTGGGCCAAGGTGTATGGTCTAGTTATAAATTTATCGGCGGAAGAGACTTCTTAGATTCTCTCGATTTTATAGCCTCCAATATACTTCTACCTTTAGGCGGATTTTTACTCTGTATCTTCATCGGTTGGTACTGGGGAACTGATAAGGCAATCGAAGAAGGAAATATTGGTGCAAAAGGTGGAATTACTTTAGGCGGCGGTTATCGTTTCCTTATTAAATATGTTGCTCCTGTTGCTATCTTTATAGTCTTCCTTAAAAGCATAGGAGTATTTTAAACTAGAACGAACATAAGAAATTCGTATTTAATGAAATAAACTGAAATAAAAAAATGCCTATCCCTTGTTAGGGGTAGGCATTTTTTATCCCTTTTTAGTCTCCTAAATTTCCCTTAATATCAAAAGGCATATTAAGTCTAAACTCCCAAATCACCTGCTTAATCTTATTTTTGCTTTCCCCTAATACTTCTTTGGCGGGTTCACTTAAAAACTCTGTTTCTGAATCATCTAAAGAAATTATTTTATTATTGCGAATCAAAAGTGTAGATGTAGTCCCCTCCGTTAAAACATTTATCTCATAGGGGGACAAATCAATACTAATAAATTTATCCAGATTTTGAGCAGTCTCTGTCGTTTTCAGGTAAATTTCCTCTCTCTTAGGAAAAGTTAAATTTAACACAGGAATATTATTAATACAGATAACTCCCGTACAAAAAGAATCTTTTAATATATATTTAGAGCTCACCTTAAGATAATCAGTAGTAGCCCGCCTATCGATATCTATTCCCCTTTTTTTTAATTTATCTTTCACATAATTAATCCTATTTTCGGTTTCAGGATGAGTTTGAAATATTCCCAAATCTATCGAAGGTCTGAACATTTCTCTGCTGTGTTGTCTTTCCATATAAGTCAAAAATCCAACCGGATTATACCCTGCTTTAAGCATCAGGTCAATAGCTGTTAAATCTGCTTCTTCTTCATATTTCCTGCTATATTGATTAAGTAAAGTTATAGTGGTAAGTTTTCCCAAAACGATTACATCCGGTTCTCTGGTCAAAAGGGCACCTAAAATAGTTAACAAAGTATATTTAGTATTGTCTCTGGTCTGTTTTAGGGCATGATTATGAATTACGTGGGCAATTTCGTGAGCTAAAATCCCGGCAAGTTCATCGTCTGACTGGATATAATCAAAAAGATCAGAAGTAAGATAAATATATCCGCCGGGAATTGAGAAAGCATTAGGTCCTTCCATATTTAATATCTTGAAATAATAATTCATCCCTTTAAGCTCAGAATTTCTGGCTAATTTATTACCAATCTCAACAACCAATGAATTTTGATTTAAATCCTCAACCACTTCATATTTTTTTTCAATATTTTCAGAAAGCTTCTTCCCTAATTTCCGCTCCTTGTCTAAATCCCTTTCCGCAGAAAACGAATTAAAATTTATCAATAAAAAAACTATCAAGAGAAGAACCACTACAGAAACTAATTTATTTATTAATTTTCTATTTTTTCTCATTTTCCTTAAAGGTGTATACAATACACTCTCACTTTTAATTTTGATATTACCAGTATTTGTATCTGGTATAGAGGTCGGATTTATCCGACCCGAATCTTGCGGGTTCGATAAATCGAACCCCTACATTTATGTAAACTTTTTCTTTTCTTTATTACTTATTATTATATCTATGTATCAATACTATTTTTTCACTCGATACTATTCTTACACCTGGATACTATTTATTTAAGATATTCTTGAAAATGTTCGAAAGCAAAATTCAAGGCATCTTCAATCCCTTCAGTCTTCTTCCCTCCTGCCTGTGCAAAATTGGGAGCTCCGCCTCCCCGGCCTTCAATAAACTTTTCTGCTTCTTTTATCAATCGATTCATATCATATTTCAAACTTCTTGAACAGGCAAACAATATCTTTACCCCCGCTTCATTTTCTTCACTATTAATTCCGGCTAAAATAACTATATTGTCATCCAAATTAATAATCTTCTGTACTAATCCTCTTACTTCTTGGAAACTTTTTCCCTCAAATACTTTCTTTATAATCTTTATTTCATCATTTCTTAAAATGGATCCATTTATTAATCTTTTTACTTCATATTCTTGTAATTGTTCTTTAAATTCTTTTAATTCTTTTTTGCTTTCTTTCCTCTCCTGCAACATTCTCTCCACTGCCTCTCCCAGTTCTGAATCTTTAATCGTTAATTTGTTGGAAATATTTCTAATAAGTTCGTTTTTCCAATAATAATCCTTCCAAGAACGTTTACCGCATATAAAATTTAAACGAATCTTTTCTCCTCTATTTTCCCATTTCAAAATTTTAATCAAGCCAACTTCTCCTGTAGTGCTGCAATGAGTACCGCAACAGGCACATATATCAAAATCCTTTATCTCAACTATTCTTATTTCCCCTTTTTGTGGAGGTATCTTCCTTAGTTGTAATTTATCTGCCTCTTCCCTGTCTACAAAATATATTTTAATCGGCATATTTTTCAAAACTATGTTATTAGATAATATTTCTGCTTTTTTTGCTTCCTCAGAAGTAATATTATCTTTCATAATATCCAAAGTACAAATTTCGTCTCCAAGATGAAAAGATACTGTATCGGCATCCCACAATTCCTCGAAAGCAGCGGAAAGAATATGCTGTCCGCTATGTTGCTGCATATGGTCAAATCTTCTCTCCCAATTAATTTTTCCGACTATTATATCTCCGCACTTTCCTTTAATGTTTTCTTTTAATATATGAATTATTTTTTCATTATCCTCTATCACATCAATTACCGGCACGCTCTGAATAAAACCTAAATCATTTGGCTGACCACCGGAAGTAGGGTAAAAACAGGTATTATCCAAAATAATAGCATTTTTACCACCTATCTTTATTTTTTCTAATATCTTTCCTTTAAATTCTTTTAGATATGGTTCTTCATAATATAATCTTTTACTCAATATCTTTCCACTCCCTTTGATATAATTATCTAATTCTATTTTGTTTCTTATTATAATACAAAAAGCCAACCTAAACAAAAAAAGAGTCTTAAATTCGTACGCAATACAAACATAAGACTCTTTTTATTTATATCAAGTATGATGATAGATTATACCAAAACCATTCTATCCTCTACATACTTATCTTTTCGGTTACCCAATAGGGAAAATTGTCTGATTAGATCATCTACGGTAATTTTTTTTCTTTCTTCTCCATGGATATCAAAGATATTATGTCCTCTGTCCATCATCACGGTTCGATTACCTACCTCCAAAGCCTGTTTCATATTATGAGTAACCATTAAAGTAATTAAATCTCCCTGCCTTTCTTTTACTAAATCTTGCGTCAATTTCAATATCTTTTTACTGCTTTCCGGGTCCAAAGCTGCGGTATGTTCATCCAAAAGTAAGACTTTAGGCTTAAACATGGTTGCCATCAACACGGTCATTGCCTGTCTTTGCCCTCCGGAAAGCAAGCCTACCTTTTTTGCGATATTATTTTCCAACCCTAAATTTAATACACTTAGTTTTTCCTGAAAAAAGTTTCGCAAATTTTTATTAATTCCCAAACTTAATCCTCTTTTTTCTCTTTTTAAAGACAAGGATAAATTTTCTTCAACGGTCATATAAGGAGCAGTACCTAATAGAGGATTTTGAAAAACTCTTCCAATCCATCGACCTCTTTGATATTCAGGTTGATTGTTAATCATCTCTCCTGATAACCTTATTTCCCCATTATCCTGCTGTAGAGTTCCGGCAATTAAATTTAATAATGTCGACTTACCAGCACCATTACTGCCAATAATCGTAATAAAATCACCTTTTTTAATCCGCAAGTTAAAATTATCTAAAGCCAGAGTTTCATGAGGGGTATTTTTAGCAAAATATTTAGTCAATCCTTTAATTATCAGCATAGATTAAACTTCCTTTCCATTATTATTTTGAAGATCTTTTCTTCCTAAATTAAATCTATCTGCAAAATTAAGTTTACCTTTAATAAAAGGCAC
>JAYEGH010000037.1:0-5455 GCA_034659055.1 Candidatus Caldatribacteriota bacterium | reverse complement strand
AAAAAAGAGATTATTGTAGAATAGTATTATTACTAATAGATAAAAATAACTAATAATACCGAATAAGAGGTATAGAATGGATAAGAATGAAATAATTAAACTACTTGGAGATTGGAATTTCTGGGATAAGGATCTAAATGCGGGAATCAATCGTCCTTATTATCTTAATAAAATTAAAAAATTCCATAAAAGCTCCCATATCATCGTAATTACTGGGGCAAGAAGAAGTGGGAAATCTTTTATAATGAGACAAACAGCTAAAAATTTACCAAAAGCGGATATTAAAAAAAACAACATATTGATTGTTAATTTTGAAGATCCTCGCTTTGTAGAACTAAATACGGAAACCCTACAACAAATATATGATGTCTATTTAGAATTTTTAGATCCTCAAGAAAAGCCTTATCTTTTTCTTGATGAAATTCAAGAAGTAAAGGATTGGGAAAAATGGGTAAGAACCATACATGAATTAGATAAAGCTAAAATTATTATATCCGGTTCCAATGCAAAATTGTTAAGTAGAGAATTATCTACTTTGCTTACCGGAAGACATTTAGATTTAGTTATTTTTCCGCTTTCATTTAAAGAATTTCTAAGATTTAGAAATATAGATTTATCCAAAAGATTGGAAATTGTAAATAAAGAGATTGAGATCAAAAGGCTTTTAAGAGAGTATATTGAATTTGGTTCTTTCCCCGAGGTAGTCCTGGGAGGTGAAAAAAAACAGATTCTGTTAAATTACTTTGAAGATATATTAAATAAAGATATTGTAAGAAGATTTAAAATACGAAAGAGCAAAGAGTTGGTTTCTCTGGCTAAATTTTATTTAGGTAATATTTCTTCGTTAATAACTTTTAGTTCAATGGAGAGAACTTTAAATATTTCAGTAGACACTGTGGAAAAATTTTCTCGTTATTTGGAGGATACTTTCATTTTATTCTTTCTTAAAAGATTTTCTTATAAGTTTAGAGAGCAGGAAAAGAGCCCTCGAAAAGTATATGCCATAGATGTTGGTTTGGCAAATACTGTTGGTTTTAGATTTAGTCAGAATATGGGGAGACTTGCAGAAAACCTGGTATTTTTAGAATTAAAAAGGAAAGAGATACTTGGTTCTAATTTAGAAATATACTATTGGAAAGATGTTAATCATAGAGAAGTTGATTTTTTAATAAAGGAAAATTTGAAAGTCAAGCAACTTATTCAAGTTTGTTGGGAAGTAAATAGACCGGAGACAAAAAATAGAGAAATCAGAGCATTGCTTAAGGCAATGAAAGAATTTAATCTTGAAGAGGGATTGATTATTACTGATGATTATGAAGCCGAAGAAAATATTAAGGGAAAGAAGATAAACTATATTCCTTTGTGGAAATGGTATCTAAAGGTAGACAAGTAAAGATTGTCTCTTAAGAAATACGAAATAGGGGTCTATGATTAAAAAAATTAAAGTGGAAAAATGAAAAGTGATATTGCAAGACCCTGTTCCATTCCTCATCTTTTATTTAATTTAATTTGTGATAAAATGAATATATTTAAAAATAAAAAAAAGGAAAAGGGTGAAATGGAAAATTATGGCAACATTTGAAGATTTTGAAAAAATTGATATCAGGGTAGGTAAAATTATCGAAGTAGAAGATTTTCCCGAAACAAGAAATCCTTCTTATAAATTAAAAGTAGATTTTGGAGAATTGGGTACAAAGGTGTCGTCTGCACAATTAACCAAATTATATTCTAAAGCAGATTTACTTTATCGGCAGATTATTGCAGTGGTAAATTTTCTTCCTAAAAGAATTGCAGGATTTAAATCAGAAATATTAATTTTGGGAGTAATGAAAGAAGAAGGGGAAGTGATTTTGCTTCAACCGGATCGGGAAGCTCCTTTGGGCTACAAAATAGGGTAGCAAAAATGTAAAAATAGGAAATATATGGATAAGAAAAAAAATAATCAAATAGCAGAATTAATTAGAGAATCAAAAAATGCCGTTGTTTTAACCGGAGCCGGAGTGAGTACCGGTTCGGGAATTCCTGATTTTAGAACACCCGGTAAAGGAATCTGGGAAAAAGTAGATCCTTTTAAAGTTACTTCTATAACTGCCTTTAATGAAAATCCTAAACGTTTTTATTATTTTTATCGGCCTCGTATTGAGATGTTATCCAAAGTTTCCCCCAATACTGCCCATATAGCCATTGCTCAATTAGAGAAAATGGGTTGTATAAAAAATCTTATTACCCAGAATATTGATAATTTGCACCGAAGAGCTGGTTCAAGAAGAATTATTAAAGTTCACGGAACTCTGGATGAAGCCATTTGCATGAAATGTAATAAAATAATTTCTTCGGAAAAGCTATTGAAAAAGATCAGTCAAAACAAAGATGAAATTCCTTATTGTGATTGCGGTGGAGTATTTAAACCTAATGTAGTTCTTTTCGGAGAGATGCTTCCTAATTTTGATGATGCGATCTATGAAGCAAGCCATGCTGATTTAATGTTGGTTATCGGTTCATCTCTTCAGGTTTCCCCGGTAAATATTTTGCCTCAATATTGTCTGGAACAGGGAGGGAAATTAATTATTGTTAATTTTATGCACACACATCTTGACCATTTGGCAGAAGTCGTAGCCAGAGAAGATGTCTGTGATTTTGTACCTGCAGTTGTAGAAACTTTAAAAAGAAAGCAATAGCAATAGCAATAGCAATAGCAATAAAAATAAAGAATATTTTTCTTTTGTTAAAATTATTAAAAAATAGTCCGGTTTTATCTTTTAAATGACAAATTATCAAAAAAATATCAAAAAAATTTGACAAATTTCTAAAAGTATGTAAAATGGTAATGGTAAATTTAATATTAAGGTTGGCTAACTCACTAAAAAGAGATGCTAAAAACAATCCATTAGTCCTTTAAAACAGATTGTTTTTGAGGGATCTCTTGTGTTTTAATAATGTTATCAGTAAAGAGGTTAAAGAAAAAGATAATTTTTTACACCTACCTCCAGTAGAAACGTTATTAGACTTAAGAGAAATAATAGCGAAAAAGGAGGTAGTACTATGACAGGTAGCAAACTATATGTTGGAAATCTTAAGTATTCTGTAACCAATGATGAATTAAAAGATTTATTCGTAGGTTATGGTGAAGTTAAGAGTGTCAATATCATTGAAGGCAAAGGCTTTGGCTTTGTAGAAATGTCTTCTACAGAAGAAGCTGAAAAAGCTAAAGAATCTTTAAATAACACCGATTTTGTTGGTCGTCCTTTGAAGATTGATGAAGCTCGTCCACCAAGACAGAGAAGTGAATATCGTAATAGATACTAATCATTAAATTAGTAATTAATATATAAAAATTAAATTTACCATAGTAGTATTGTTTTAATAAATAAGTCAGCCAGAAATAGAAAGAGAGGATGGTTTTCTATTCCGTGCAATTAAGCGGAATAAAAAACCATCCTCTCTTTCTATTTAGCAGTAAAAAACTTGTAGATGACTAAAAATAATTGTAAAATGGTTTATATTGAAATAAAAAGGGAGGAATTGAATTGTTAAGTAAAACAGCAGATATAGTAAGAGGATTATCGGTGGATATGATAGAGAAAGCCAAATCCGGACATCCTGGATTACCTTTAGGATGTGCTGAGATTGGTGCTGTATTATTCGGTGATGTTTTAAAACATGACCCTACTTTACCTGATTGGCCGGATAGAGACCGTTTTGTACTATCTGCCGGACACGGTTCAAGCTGGTTATATTCCTTATTACATCTTTCCGGATATGATCTTTCTTTAGATGACTTAAAAAAATTTAGGCAGTTTAATTCTAAAACACCCGGTCACCCCGAGTATAGAGAAACTCCCGGAGTAGAAGTAACTACCGGACCTTTGGGACAGGGTTTTGCCAATGCGGTAGGGATGGCCTTGGCTGAAAAGATGCTGGCCTCCAGATTCAATGCCGATGATTTTAAGATTGTAGACCATTATACTTATACGCTTTTAGGGGATGGATGTATGATGGAGGGAATAACTACAGAAGCCGCCTCTTTGGCCGGTCATTTAGGTTTAGAAAAATTAATTGCTATCTATGATAGTAACCAAATATGTCTTGCCGGAGAAACCAAAGATTCTTTTAGCGAATCGGTAGCAGATAAATTCAAGGCTTTGGGATGGAGAGTCATTGAAAATATCGATGGACATAGTATTGAGGAAACAAGACCTGCTATTATTAAAGCTAAGGAATCCAAAGATAAACCTACTCTGATTATAGCCAGAACTCATATCGGTTATGGTGCTCCTACCAAACAGGATTCCAGCAGTTCTCATGGTGCGCCTTTGGGTGAGGAAGAAATAATTGGTTTAAAGAAAAATCTGGGACTGCCCTTAGAAGAAAAATTTTACATTTCATCTGAAGTAAAGGAATTTTTTGAAAGTAGAAAGATTAAACTTATCAAAAAAAGAAAAGAATGGCAACAGGTATTTGAATCCTGGTCTAAAAAATATCCCGTTCTGTACAAAGAATGGAAGGAAGCATTAAACTTAACTATACCCCAAAACTTGGAATTGGAGGCTTTGGAGATAAAATCCCCCATAGCAACCCGTGCATCTTCAGGGGAAGTGCTCAATAAGCTTGCTGAAAAAATGCCATATCTGGTTGGTGGTTCTGCGGATCTATCTCCTTCTACAAAAACTTATCTGAAAAAATTTGAAGAAATACAAAAAGGCAGTTTTGATGGAAAAAATATTAGATTCGGAGTCAGAGAACATGCAATGGGAGCGATTAGCAATGGTATTGCCGCTCATAAAGGATTTCGAGTATATTGTTCTACCTTCTTTGTATTTTCTGATTATATGCGTCCTTCTATTAGAATGGCTGCCTTAATGGGACTTCCGGTAATCTATATATTTACCCATGATTCTATAATGGTAGGAGAAGATGGTCCTACTCATCAACCGGTTGAACAGCTTGAATCACTAAGACTCATACCTGATTTAAAAGTTATAAGACCCGCTGATGATGAAGAAGTGAAATGGGCATGGGGAGAACTGCTAAAAGAAAAAGAAAAACCGGTTGCTCTGGTTTTGAGCAGACAAAAATTACCTCATCTGGAGAAAAATCAGGGGACGGAAGAATTCAGCAAAGGTGGTTACATTGTAGCAAAAGAAGAAAAAGAAAAACCCGAAGCAGTTCTGATAGCCAGCGGTAGCGAAGTCTCTTTGGCTTCCGAGGCAAGCCTTATTTTAAAAGTGAAGGGTATTGCCAATCGGGTAGTATCTATACCTGACCGAGAAGAATTTTTAAGGCAGGATAAAAAATATATAGAAGAGGTTTTAGGACCCAAAGATACTCTTCGGGTTGTAATTGAAACTAATATCGGACAGGGGTGGTATCAGCTTTTGGGAGATTCCTATCTTACAGTGTTTATGAAGTCTTTCGGTAAGAGTGCACCAGGTCAGCAATTGGCTGACTATTTTGG
>JAYEGH010000036.1:0-5516 GCA_034659055.1 Candidatus Caldatribacteriota bacterium | reverse complement strand
TTCTCTGTGTTCAATTAGAATAAATTGAACACAGAGAACCGTCCCCTGTACCAGTTTTTTATAATTTTCATTTTATGGTATAATAAAAATCAAATATTATTCAGGAGGTAATTATAGTGAAAAAAGACACTTTCACAAAAAAACCAGATATGGAAAAAATGTTTTACAAATTTAAAAATGCCTGGGAGGGACTTTCTGCCAATGAAAAAAAATTTACTTTCAAAATTGCAGAAGAATATAAAAAATTCCTGGACATAGGAAAAACTGAAAGAGAATGTGCTTCAGAAATTATTTCCCTAGCAAAAACAAAAGGTTTTAAAAACATAGAAAACTTAATTAAGGATAAAAAACCTTTAAAAGAAGGAATGAAGATTTATGCCAGCTATAAAGATAAAACTGTTGCACTGTTTGTTGTCGGCAAAGAAAAAATTGAAAATGGAATGAATATTGTAGGTAGTCACATAGATTCTCCCCGTTTGGATTTAAAGGCATCCCCTTTATATGAAGATGCCGAATTAGCCCTGCTTAAGACTCATTACTATGGTGGAATTAAAAAATATCAATGGACTACCATCCCTCTTTCCATGCATGGAGTTATTGTAAAAAAAGATGGAACTAAAATATCTATTGCCATCGGAGAAGATGAGGATGATCCTGTTTTTGTAGTGAGTGATATACTTCCCCACCTAGGCAAAGACCAAGCCGCTAAAAAGATGTCAGAAGGAATTACCGGCGAACAATTAAATGTAATTATCGGCAATATTCCCTTAAAAGACAAAAAAGTAAAAGAACATATAAAACTGAATATTTTGAATATTTTAAAAGAAAAATACGGTATGGATGAAGATGATTTTATCTCAGCAGAAATAGAAATAGTACCTGCCGGCAAAGCCAAAGATACGGGCTTAGACCGCAGCCTCATTCTGGCTTATGGACATGATGATAGAATCTGTGCTTTCTCCAGTTTGAAAGGAATCTTGGAAATTGAACATCCTCAAAAAATGGCTGTTGCCTTATTTACAGATAAAGAAGAAATAGGAAGTGTAGGCAATACCGGAATGCATTCTGCATTTTTTGATAATACTGTTGCCGAACTAATTGCTTTGGAAAAACAAGAATACAATGATCTTTACTTAAGAAGGGCCTTATCTAAAAGCAAGGTCCTATCTGCAGACGTTAATGCCGGTTTTGACCCAAATTTCCCGGAAGTATTCGATAAAAAGAATTCTTCATATATCGGAAAAGGCATTATTTTAACAAAATTTACCGGTAGCAGAGGAAAATCGGGAGCAAATGATGCACATGCTGAATTTGTTAGTAAAATTAAAAAATTATTTACAGATAATAAGATTGTCTGGCAAGCAAGTGAATTAGGCAAGGTAGATGTTGGAGGAGGAGGAACAATTGCATACATTCTTGCAAACAAAGGTGCAGATGTTTTAGATTGCGGAGCAGCTGTATTAAATATGCATTCTCCTTTTGAATTAATCAGCAAGGTAGACCTTTATATGGCATATAAAGCCTATAAAGCATTTATGCAAAGCTAAAAAAACAATTAAATTACATACATTTCTTATGATTTAACAAAATCAGTCTCTGTTTCAAAAAAATTACTAAAACAAAGGCTGGTTTTTTACTATTATTTATTTCTTCCTCTAAACATCTAAAATAAAAATTAAAAAAATAAATAGATTTTTTAAAAAAGAAGGATTTTTTTATTTCATATTGAATATAAAATAAAAGGATGGATATAGATTCATAGAATATCCCAAAATAAATAACAAAAGGAGAAAATTAAAAATGAGTAAAAAAATTAATTTATTCGTATTGACCCTGTTTTTGCTTTTTACTCTTATGAGTAGCTTTGCTTATGGCAATTCTTTGCTGGAGGTTATCCCTGAAAAAGTGATAGCAGTTCTGGAACTTGCGGATTCTGAAATAATAAAAAGTGTTTCTGAAATGAACATGGGAACTTTTACACCACCAAAAGGTCTTACCGGGGTAAACGATTATAAAGTAGCCAGAGAAGACATAAAAAAAGAATTGGGCTTTGATGTTTTAGACCCGTTATTTTTAGAAAATATCTTTTCAGAGGGAGTAGTTATTTCTTGTGTGGGGGTCTCGGTAGGAGGAACCCCTGAAATACTAATAGCAGTATCCCCTTCTGATGAACATGCTTTTCTAAAGTTTGTTGGAGCTGTAGAAGCCAAAAATGAATTAGAAGAAGAAATATCAAATTATAAAGGAATTGATATAGTAAAAATTATCCTTCCGGAAGAGGAAGATACAGATTCAAAATCTATTGACTCTATTTCTTATGCCTTCCTGGGAAAGACCTTGGTAATTGGCGAAAATTCATTGCCAATTAAAAAGTCTATTGAAGTATATAAAGGGGAAAAAAATTCCCTTCTTAAAAATTCTGAATATACAGAGCTTAAAACTAAAACGTTGGAGAAATTAGAATTTTCACAATTTTTTGCCTGCCTGTTCAGCGAAGAGCTCTATAAGGTTATGGATGAATTGGCAGAAGTAGTTGAAGAAGAAGATTTAGCAAGGACACTTGAAAGTTCCCGTGATTCTCTTGAGAATATGAGTAATATAGGCATGGCCGGAGGTTACCGGGAAAAGAATTTTAAAACTTATATAATGGCACCTCAAGCATCAGAAAACTATTTAGAATTATTTAAAAAAATTGATGTCATTAATTTGCAGTCACTTCATATGCTTCCAAAAAATACTTTTTTCTATTTAGCAGGCTTAACACCCTTTACCTGGGAAGAGATGAAAGAAGAAATGATAGATGAAAATTTACAAGCTAATTTAGATGAAAATATGGGACAGGTTCAAAGTAAAACCGGCATTGATATCGAAAATATACTTTCCGTATTACCATCTCAAGAATTCAGCATAGGTCTTTTTGATTCATCTGCTATCTTTCCAAAAGTCGGATTACTTACCGGATTTTCTTCAGAAGAAAAATTAAAACAAAATATCTATCCATTGATAGCAAATTTTGCACCAATAATGGGAGGCCAATTAATGGATGGAGAATATGAAGGAATAAATTATAAAAGCCTGCCTAATCCCATGTTCCCTGTAGCTTACGGAATTGTGGGGGATAGATTTGTAGTATCAACCGGAATTAATGATATTATAGATACGCAAAAGGGCAGTCGGGAAGCTTTGGATAAATCAGAAGCAATAAACTACATGCTTTCTTTCCCCAATGTAATTTCTCTGCTATATATCGATATGACACCAATCACTCAAATCGCGGAAAGATTTATACAGATGTCAAAACAAAGTATGCAGCAAACCCAAGAGGAACAGGAAGTTAGTGGAGCAGATACTACTGAAGCCATGATGGAAAATTTGAGAAAGTTAAAAAACGTACTATTCTGGGCCGGAACGGAAGAAGATTATGTTTACGCCTGGTTGGAAATCAATTATAAATAATATTTCACACTCTTTACAGCAATAAAAGTTGAAGAATATGCTGTAAAATAGAAAATTACATTTTTATATCAAGAGAGCATTTGAATTTATATTATAATAATTCAGATGCTCTCTTTTAAAAAAATTAAGATATTTGATTATACTTTGTCTATTACTTCCCCAAAAAAGATAATTGTAAAATCCGTATTTTTTCAAATTAATTATGGCAAATTAAAATTTTATTTCAATTTAAAAAATCCCAGTAGATTGGCAGACATCAACAATATTGCCACAACGAGAAATACCCTGATCCATTTATCTCCCTTGCTTACAGCAAAATTACTTCCTATATATGCTCCCAGGGAATTTCCAACAGCAAGAGTAAATCCTAAAATCCAATTTATCTTACCATTAACCATAAATATTGGGAAAGAAGAAAGTATATAGATAAGAACGATAAATAATTTTATACTGTTAATCTTTACCAGAGACATTCCGGTAATTAATGTTAAAGAAACAATGATAATAAATCCTACTCCAGCCTGAATAAATCCACCATAAAATCCCACTCCAAAAAAAACCAATATTGATACAATTAAACGGGGCGTGCTTAAATTTTCTCCCTCGATTGTCTTTAAGAATTTTTTTTCCGGCCGGGTAACAATGATAACTAATATTACAATCATCACCACAGCAAGGATTTTTTGAAATAATTCCTCAGAGATAGTTATCGCATATCTTGCTCCTAAAAGAGAACCAAAGATGGCCGGAACAGCTAAAATAATACTTAATTTTGGATAGAAAAATCCTTTTCTTCTAAAATTAGCTACTCCTACTATTCCCTGGACAATTAATGCTATCCTATTGGTCCCATTGGCAACTGCAGCCGGTAAACCTAAAAAAATAAGCATCGGTAGAGTAAGGAGCGAGCCTCCTCCTCCAATGGTATTCATAAATCCGGCTACGACACCGACTATTAAAATCAATCCTATATCTAATATTTCCATTTATATTTCCTCATTATAATCAAAAAAGGGTTTTTATTATACCTTATTATAGTTAATATAATCCACTTTAATCTTGGTTTTCATTTATTTTGTCCAAAGAAAATTTCCATAATAGGCAATAAAAAAATAGGGAAAGAGATATTTTCTCCTTCCCTATTCCCCGTTTAAATAAAAATTAACTTTAAGTGATTATAACTTTTGCTGCTAACTTTTCTAATTAACTCATACTTCCCAAAACAATATTACATAATCCCATTATATCAATATCTTTTAAAAACTTATTCCAACCCTCTTCTCCTTCTAAAGTACGCTCGGGCTGTCCATAATTAGTAAGGTACACAATGGTAAGATCATGCTCGGGATCAATTAAAAGAAATGTTCCTGCCCCTCCCATTTTTCCTATAGCCTTTTTAGATACTAAATCACCAAAAAAAGAGTACGGTGAAAAGGCATATTCCCAAAACCAAGTCTTGGGACCGCTTAAAATATAATGAAGATAGGAATAAGGAGATTCATACAGACCGGAATTAGTTACCCCTACAGTCATTTTATTTACAGTCGTTTCCCCTAAGATTCTCTGTCCCTGATAAATGCCTTTATTTAAAATCATTTGAGAAAAAATAAACATATCCTCAGCAGTAGAAAAAAGTCCATCAGAGCCAAGTACTTCACCTAAATAATGCTCTAAATTTTGGGTAAGTTCCCCTCTTAATAGACGTCCATCATCTGATTTCCCTGTAACTGCACAATTTTCTTTGCTCTGAGGATTAAACATAGTGTTTTTCATTTGTAAAGGGTCAAAAATCCATTCTTTAGCAGCTAAAGACAAA
This sequence comes from Candidatus Caldatribacteriota bacterium, assembly GCA_034659055.1. GTDB lineage: Bacteria > Atribacterota > Phoenicimicrobiia > Phoenicimicrobiales > Phoenicimicrobiaceae > JAYEGH01. Next base: position 244 of record JAYEGH010000036.1, on the reverse strand, counting down.
GGTTTTTCCATAACCCGCTCCAACAATTTTCCCAAAATACGGCAGGAAACATCACTGTATAAGACTTTTGTACCCGGTTGACAGTCCAATTCCTGCCTATAATGCAAATCCCAGGCCTTTTTTAAATCCCCCTTTGATGCAGCTTCTTCACAGCCCACAGGGTCATCCAGAGGAATTCCTCCGGTAAAATTCAGAAGATCTCTTATAGTAACTTTTTCTTTTTCTTTATTAGTTCCAAATTCAG
>JAYEGH010000035.1:0-5527 GCA_034659055.1 Candidatus Caldatribacteriota bacterium | reverse complement strand
TTCCGGTATCTCACCCTTTTCGGCCCGTAAATATAATGGCTCAACATAAATAATTGATTTTTCAATAGGAATTACCAACAGATTTCCCCTAATAACAGTAGAACCCTTCTGTCCCCATAGAGTCAATTGCTGAGAAATTTCTGAATCCTGATCAATCCGCGCCTCTATCTGCATAGGACCAAAGACCAGTTTTTCCTTGGGAAATTTATAAACTATCAGATCTCCATATTCCGGCTGGTCATTCTTTGCGGCTAACCAGGCAATCATATTATTCTTTTTTGAAGGAGTAAAAGGAGTCATCAGGATGAATTCTTCTCTTTCGTGACGGGGAAGTCTGGTAACAATATAATAAGGCTCCATTCTAATTTCATTTTCCGCATAAATCTCATTGGGAATATTCCAGTAATCTTCTTTATTGTAAAATACATCAGCATCTGTCATATGGTAAGTTTCATAAAGCTCAGCCTGTACCCCAAAAAGGTCTTTTGGATAACGGATGTGTTCTTTTAAATCTTCAGGCATCTGGTTAAAGTCTTTAAACAATTGTGGAAATATTTTGGAATATACCTTAATTAAGGGATCTTTTTGATCTACGATATAAAAATCCATAGTACCATTGTAAGCATCAATTACTACCTTGACCGAATTTCTAATGTAATTAAAATAACCTTTTAAAGGGGTAGAATAAGGATACTTATTGGACATAGTATAGGCATCTTGTATCCAAAATAACTTTCCTTCTTTAGAAACGACAATATAGGGATCTTTGTCATAACCCAGGAAAGGAGCAACTTTATTGACTCTTTCTTGAATATTACGATAGAACATAATTTTACTCTCCCGAGTAAAATTAGTGGTGAGCAAAATCTGTGGATTAGAATATCTTATAGAAAACAGAATCCTTCTCCATAAAGAGGAAATCGTTACACCACCATTGCCGGAATAAGTACTATATACATTTTCGTCTCCTTTGGGATAATCAAACTCTTTAGCTTTTGTCTTAACAAGCGCATAATTTTTAGTTATCTCACCATAATAAATTTCCGGTCTATTAATTTCCATGTTTACAGTAGAGACAGGGGGAATATCTTTTACCAATAGGAGTGGTAGGCCTTCTCCACTAACCTTATTAACCGGATTTACCACTACCCCATAACCGTGAGTATAGGTTAGATGCTTATTTACCCAGGTTCTGGCTTGTTCCGGTATTTTCGCGGAATCCAACTCCCGGGGAGAAATCATCACTTGCTGATAATTTCCGTTAAAATGATAACGGTCAATATCTACACTGTTAAAATCATAATAGAGTCTGATGGCTTGAATTTGCCTCAAAGTCTGTTTTATAGGCCTCCAATCCCAAAGTCGAATATTTTCAACGGTTTCTTTATTCTTCTCAATTTCTTCAAAACTTATCCCTTCCTTAACTGGAAATTCTTCTTCTTTTATTTTATCTAAACCATAAGCTAATCTGGTATATTTAATATTATTTAATATATAAGGTCTCTCTTTGCTACTTTCGTTAGGTAAAACAACCGCTTTTCGAATAATTTCAGGGTAAACTGTCCCCATTATAGCGGATACTCCAAGCAATATCGCTAATCCTAAAACAGGCAGTTTTAAATTCTGCTTTTTTGCGGTTGCAAAAAAGACTGCTGCACAGACCAAAGCCAAGACCATTAAAATTCTCAAAACTAAAAGATTGGCATGAACTTCAGTATAGCCTGCACCGAAGATTACCCCGCGAGCAGAATAAAGCAATTTATACGCACCTAATTGGTAATCCCAGCTTTTTAAAATTAATATTAAACCGATAAGCAAGGAAAGATGGACTTTCACCGGAGTTTCCATGATAATTTTTTTATTTTCTAATGTTATCGCTTTTTTTAGAACATAAATAGCACCTACCACGACTGTAATAAGAATAAAGGCAAAAAACAGCCAATTTCTAATAAATTCCAAAAAGGGCAGGCTAAACATATAAAAACCTATATCTTTATTAAAAATGGGCTCGGCTATTCCGAATGAGGTTCGGTTTATATAGATTAAAATTTTCTCCCAGTTGGCACTTTCTGAAAATCCCATAAAGAGTGCTGCAATCGAAGAAAATAAAAGAACAAATTTTTTATTTACTTGAATATTTTGCAGGCTCTTAAATAATTGAATCTCCGGTCTTTCAAACTCGTCCTGGTTTATTTCTACCTTAAATTCGGGTGCAAAACGCCGGGCAAAGGTAAGATTTATATAGGACAAAATAAAAAACAGTGCTCCAAAAAAGAGTATGACTACTCCTTTAGTTAACAGTATCTTCCAAAAAACAGAAATAAATTCTACTGATTTAAACCAAATTACCTCTATATAGATCGAAGCAATCCCACTCACTATCATCAAGATTAAGAGGATTAAACCAATAATAAACCAATTAAATTTTCTCTTTTCAATCATCTCTTCCCTCCAATTTTTTACTATTATATTCGTATTATATTTATTCTACCTTTATATTACAATAATTCTGAAATTAAAACAAAATTACTTGATACTTTTCTATGAATTTTTAAATAAATCCTTATAACTTTTAAGTCCAAACAGGGATTCCGTATTTTTTATCGCATTTATTATTGCATTAGCCATTACTTCTGCTGCAATTGCTCCTACTACATTCGCCCCCACTTCTACTTCTCCGGTAGCCATGCAAAAGATAGCATCCCCATCAAACATAGTATGAGCCGGGCTGATTGTTCTTGCATATCCGTCTTGAGCCATCATCGCTACCTTGGTAGCTCCCGCCTTGGTCAATTTTGCATTAGTAGCTATCACCCCTATAGTAGTATTTTTTGAAAAATCACCTTCACTCCCCAGGGGAAAATTTCTCAAAAAAGACATGGTATTGGCAAATCCTTTTTTGTTCTCACTTAAAACCCCGGCAATAATTTCCCTGCTTTTCGGGTCAATTACATCTCCCAGACAATTTACTGCTACAATTGCCCCCACAATCAATCTTTGAGATTTAAAACCGGCTGTACCCAATCCACCTTTCATACAGCGGAATCCACCAAATATCTTCCCTACTGTTGCCCCGGTTCCGGCTCCAATATTTCCCTGTCTGGTTTCTTCTTCAGTAGCATTAAGGCAAGCATCATATCCCATTTTTGCATCAGGTCTTATCCTATAATCACCTACCCCCAGGTCAAATAGTACCGCACCGGGAACTATGGGAACTTTAGTTAACTCTACATCAAACCCGATTTCTCTTTCTTCTAAATATTTCACAACACCTGTTGCTCCATCAAGACCGAAAGCACTGCCTCCTCCAAGATAAACTGCATGAGCTTTCTCTACTAAATTTATCGGATTAAGAAGATCAGTCTCTCTTGTTCCGGGAGCCCCTCCCCGTACATCCACTCCGGTTGTTGCTCCTTTTTCACAAATCACCACAGTACATCCGGTTCCTGCTTTTATATTTTGACTATGTCCTACTTTTATCCCTGGCACATCAGTAATAGCTTCTTTAAATTTTTTAGGACTTTCTTCTTCGTTCATTTATTTAATCCCCTTAATTTGAGATATTTTTATTTTAAATTCCATCTAATAATTTCAATTTCCTCACAAATTATTATTTATTCTGTTATTCGATAAGATAAATTAAAAATCCTTTTTGAGGTTTCCTATCGAGTATTCGGAAGTTTATTTATAAATCATATCAAATAATCGATCTGCTATATTCTGATCTAAATCTTTAAGAATTTTATATTCATCCAGGGCAGTATTTTTATTTCCCTGAACCAGGTATATTATTCCCAGATTATAGTGTGCATAAATATAACCCGGCTGAATTCGTATAACCTGCTTAAATGTACTAATTGCTTCTTCATAATCCTCTAATTGACTGTAAGCCCATCCCAGGCCATAATGTGAATCTGCATCTTTCGGGTTTTGTTTGATGGCTTCTTTAAAAGTATCAACGGCTTTCTGATATTTCTTCAGTTCTCCATAAACCCAGCCTAAATTATAATAAATATAAGTATAATCTGAATTGATTCGAATAACTTCCAGGTAAGCCTCTATGGCTTTTTCATAATCCCCTTTTTTATTATAGAACCATCCTAAATAGAAAAAGGCATCAGCGTATTGGGGGTTCTTTTGAGTTGCCTTTTGAAAGCTTTTAATAGCAGCGTCTTCACTATTTTTCATTTTCCAATAAATCATGCCAATTGTGTAGTAAATCGTATCTGCAGAATCCTCCAAAAGATGTGCCGCTTTTTTTAGGTTTTCGACAGCTTCCGGATATTTTTCCAGTTTTTTATAATTCATTCCTAAACGGTAAAATGCCTTACCATAATCCGGTTGGAAATTTACGGCTTTTTTCAAAGCATCAATTGATTTTTGATATTCTCCGATTTGCTCATAGGTAGTTCCTAAACCATAGTAAGATTGGGCGTCATTGGGGTCAAGCGCCAGAGCCTGTTGAAAAGCATCAATTGATTCATTATATCTTGCTAATTCATTATATATCAATCCCAAACCATAATGGGCGCTGGCAAAATCCGGCTTGCTGCGAACAGCTTGCTTAAAAGCCTCTAACGCTTCTTTCTTTTTTTGAAGGTCCATGTAAGAAAGTCCCAATCCGTAATAAGCCGAACTATAATCGGGTTTTAAATCAGTGGCTTTTTTATAATAGTTTGCGGCTTTTTCAAATTGATGAAGCTTTCTAAATATCTTTCCGATTTGAAAATGAGCATCTGCATGGTCAGGTTGTAATTCGATAATCTGCTGAAAACAAGTAAGTGCTTCTTCGTATTGTTTTTTATTCTCTAAAAATTCAACTCCTTGAAAATATAGTTTCTCTATTGAGTTTTCTTGACCAAAACTGACACTACTAATCGAAGTTACAAAAGTAACAATCAATATCAAAAAAATGATATAAATATGTGAATTCTTCATTCCCTGCCTCCTGCATATACAGTTTAGCATTTTATGTAATGTGTAGGGTAAACTAGTAATAATCAGTAATATTATAGTGGGAAAATTTTTGTTCTATTTTAATCTGGCGGAGGGGGTGGGATTTGAACCCACGGATACTCTCGTATCGCCGGTTTTCAAGACCGGTGCATTCAGCCGCTCTGCCACCCCTCCACTTATTTGAAATTATATTTTACACTTAAGTCTATTATCATGCAAGATTAAAAAAACAGCATCGAGTATTGAGTATGTAGTATCGAGTTAAGAAAGAGAAAGAAAAGATAGAAAAAATAAGAATGATAACTATTTTTTTATTTATCTATTCAGCGAATTGCCTTATTAAGTTTTTCCCTAACGGGATTCTTAATATGTTTTCGGTATTCAATTAAATCTTCGATGGCAACCATCCTTAAATTATGAATTTTAATAAAAGACAAGAGATCGGGTACTTTTGCAGTAGAGCCGTCTTTATTTAAAATCTCGCAAATTACTCCTGCAGGACATAATCCGGCTAATTTTGCTAAATCGACTACTGCTTCAGTGTGACCTGCTCTCTCCAAAACTCCACCCT
>JAYEGH010000034.1:0-5528 GCA_034659055.1 Candidatus Caldatribacteriota bacterium | reverse complement strand
CTATAATTATCAGGATAAGAAAAAAAATCTTCATAAGTTGAGTTTAATCTCATCATATATTCATAAGACATCTTCCTCTCAAAAGGGCGGTCTCTCAGAGCTATTCTTTTCATGAGCAATTCTGTGCTTGCCTGTAAATAAATGATTAAATCAGGACGTGGAATATTTTTAGACATTATTTTATAAAGACGCTCATACATGGAAAGTTCACTTCCGGAAAGATTAAGATGAGCAAATATCCTGTCTTTGGCAAACAGATAATCAGAAAAAATTAATTGATTAAACATATCCAGTTGAGCTAATTCTATCTGTTGCTTGTATCGACTTAACAAAAAAAATATCTGAGTTTGAAAAGCATATCTTTCTATGTCACTGTAAAATTTAAATAAAAAAGGATTTTCTTCCACTACTTCCAGGTTGCATTTGGCATTAAATTTTTTACTTAACTGCAACACCAAGCTCGTTTTTCCTACTCCTATAGCTCCTTCGATTACAATTAACTTACTTTTAAATTTGTCCATCTATCTCTCCTGATTTTTTTATTTTACAAATATTAATCCCTTTAAATTTTATATTCCCTGCATTTTCTCTCATAATTCCATTTATAATTTAAATATTTATCTTCTAAAAGATCTTGAGAAATTATTTCTTCCTGCTTTATTAATGCACTTTCTGTTAATCCTACACTAAATTCTTCTTCAAACCCCTTGGGGAGAATTTCGGATAATTTTGAAAAATTTATTTTTTCCTCCAGTATATCGTCCAAACTAATCGCTTTAAATTTTGATTTAATTCTTTCTCTAATCCGGGTAGAGGGAAAATTAAAAACAGAAAATAATTTATCTTTCTCTAATTTTATCAATAAAGAACCGTGTTGTAAAACTATTCCCTTTCTCCTGACTTGGGCTGAACCCACGATTTTTTGCCCTTCAACCTGTACTTCATATTGAGAAGGAACAGAAAAACAGATAGATTTATATTTAGCAGGGTTTTGTGGCTTATCAGATAAAATATTTTCTCTAAATTTCTCTTTTAAGGGGACTAATTCTGCTTTAATTCCTAAATAAGAAAGCCCCCTGATTATTCCCCTGCTAATCTTTTTATAGGTTTCCAATATAGAATCATTGACCAGTGGATGGTTTTCACTAATTATAAAACTATAAGTTAATTCTTTATCATGAAGAACTGCTTTGCCTCCTGTTGGACGGCGAACAATATCAATTCCTGAATTTCGGCAGAAATCTACATCTATTTCTTTCTTTAGATCTTGAAAATATCCCAAGGATACTGCAGGAGGAGACCATTGGTAAAATCTAATGGTAGGGGGGACTAAATCTTCTCTATGAGCTATCATAATTGCTTCATCAATAGCCATATTCATAAAACCGGAGTGGTAATTATCCTTGATTAAACGCCAATTCATAAATTTTGCTTTTCCTTTTTTATTCTATAATTTATAGAATTTTATAACCCCATTTTCAAACTATTTGGATTTAAGTTATCCTTTGGAGCAATTTTTTTTAATATATTTTTTATTATATCAAGGGTAAGCAAATAAAAAAAGCCTTTTTCTAATTTCTCTCCGGCAGTTTTTTTAACAAATTCAGAAAAGACTAATAGACCGGCAACTTCAAAGGTAGCCAGAGCTCCTTCTTTTTCTTTAACATCTAATTTGTTCCTATCCCGTAAAAATATAAAAAAGCGGAATAATGATCCGCTTTTTACTCCTAAAATATTTTCTGTGTGATAATTAGGTCTTTGTGAATGCCATTGATTAATAAGATTATTTAATATATGATTCAATTTATCCCAATTATTACCTTCAACTATCCATAAAGGAAGATAGTAATATGGTTTTAATATTCGCACATCTTTTTCATTATAAATTATATCTTTTTTATTAAAAACTATCTCTTCTACGGGAAATGATATTGAAGTAGTCTGAAAATGTTCATGGGCCTCAATAGAGGCTCCGGCTAATCCATTGTAGATAATTCGAAAACTGCCTTCGGTTTGTTCCAAAAAATCTTCCATAATAGGAAAAATTTCTTTTCGATATTGTTGAGGACGGTGTTGTTTGTGAAAAATGGTAAAATGGTGATTGGAAATTGAGGCAAAATTAGCCCCGGCGTAGAACGGTTCTCCGGCAAGAACTAAAGGAAGTGCTATTTCTTTTGGATTCTGTAAGTTTATATTGTTTATACATAGATAGCAGGCTTTCCCCTTTTTATCTCTATTAATTAATTTTTTTTCATCAATATTATCTTCAATAATACCTCTTTGTATTAATAGCCGGTGATTTTTTCTTAATGCCCGATCAGGGTTCCACTGAGCCAAAAAACTAATTTTAGTTATCGGGTCATAAAAAGATTTTTCATTTTCAGCATTTAAAAAATCAAGTGGGTCAGAAAGTACAAATCCACAGTTCACCTGTTGCCGATAAAGAGCCTGTAAAGCAATACCCAAATCATATTTTTCCCATAGATAGAGAATATCTTTTTTAATTTTTATCTTTCCCTCTGATGGAGTATTAATTATTTTTTGCCAGAGAGAAAAATCTTTCCGGCTAATTTTAGTTACATTATTTTCAAATGAATTTAGTGATTTTTTAAGCATTTTTGCAGTTTACTTTCCCCTTAATATATATATATAGAAAATATGAGATTTTCCAATTCACCGATTAACCGATTAAGTAAGATAGTCCTTAGTAAAGAATATTTAGTATAGCGTAAAGCGTTTAGCGTATAGGTGCAGGCTACAAATATAAGCAAATAGAATTAAGATTTTAACATATTAGCAGGGGCAGATCTTGTGTCTGTCCTCTTTAGTCTTCAGTTTTCAAATTTAAATCCATTAGTTATCGGAATATTTCATTATTTTTCATCGCGATCTCCGATTTATCGGAACGCGGTAATCTCTTTTCTCTAATTTTAAGTTTTAAATTATGGTTTTGCGCTTTGCGCTTTACATTTTTCGTTCTATATGCTGATTATATACTAATTATCGGCTTTTATAAAATAAGGATAGTAAACATCTAAATTTTACTATCCTTATTTTTCTAATTCATTTTATATAATAAATAAGTTACTGGGATATAAATAAAAATCATTAATTTTATAAAATTTTAACTAACTATTAATTTATTTTTATTATTTTGTCTTCACAGGTTTGGTTTTAAATTTATTAATTGCTTGTATTCCTTCAATCACTACAAAGCCAGCCAAGACTATTAAGAGTATTGATACGCTTCCTAACAGATAGTTACCTTTACCAAAATTAGTAAATAATAAATTAATCAAGGCAGAAATCGTAACTACAATCATAAATATCATAGGATATAAGGTTATCTCGTATTTTTTACCCATATGTGCTAACCAGGCAGTTGCTCCTAATAAAGCCAAACCGGCGAGAAGCTGATTTGCAGAACCGAATACCGGCCAGATAGCACTCCAACTACCGCTTAAGGCAAGCCCTCCACCAGCTGCGATGGTAATAACAGTTGCCACATATCTATTAGAAATAGCTGGTGCCCATTCAGCAGTAAGTTCTTCCAGGGCATATCTGCCTAACCTAGTAGCTGTATCCAAAGAAGTAAGTAAGAATGAAGATACAGTTAAAGCACCAAAAGTTATTCCTATCTGCTCAGGTATACCTAAATTCGCTAAAAAATTTCCCATTCCATGGGCAAAAACGCCTACCGGGCCACCCCAATTGGCCAATCCATCGGCTAATCCTGCTTTAGTTAACATAGCCGCGGTACCCAAAGCAACAACTCCCAATAATCCTTCCAGCAACATTGCTCCGTAACCTATAACTTGAGCATCTGATTCCTTATTCAACTGTTTGGAAGTAGTTCCTGATGCACAAAGGGAATGGAAACCGGATATTGCTCCACAAGCAATTACCACAAAGAGCATGGGGAATAGATATCCTATCGGCTGTTTAAAAGAGGTAAAGGCAGGAAGTTGTAATGTGGGAGCCCCAAAAAATATACCTAATACAGCTCCACCTAAAGCAATGTAAAGCAAGAATGAAGATAGGTAATCTCTGGGTTGGAGTAAAATCCATACTGGCATAGATGAGGCAAAAAAGATATAAATAAACAATAGCCAAATCCAGGTATTAAAGCTAAATGTTAGGAAAGGTGCTGCCAATCCTATCCAAACAGCTATAACCAGTCCAATTATTCCTATTATAGTTACTGTGCCAAGGGACATATTTTTACGATAAAGTAAATATCCCATAAATATGGCAACAACCAACATTAACACCGAAGCCGAAGCTACTGAAGAACTGGTTGCAAAGGTCTTAGCAACTAAGATAGCAAAAACAGCTACTACTAAAACCAGAGCTAACCAAATAAAAATTAGGAATAATGTTTCGGCTTTTTTGCTTACGTTTTTCCCGATTACTATTCCTACTGTTTTGCCTTCATGTCTTACCGAGGAGATAAGTGACATGAAATCATGTACACCACCAATAAATATACTCCCTAAAACCATCCATAAAAAGCAAGGAAGCCAACCAAAACAAGAAGCAGAAATAGGTCCAATAATTGGTCCTCCTCCGGCAATGGAAGCAAAATGGTGTCCCATTAAAACCGGTGCTTTTGCCGGAACATAATCCACTCCATCAGTCATAGTATGAGCTGGAGTTTTTTTACTATTATCTAATCCTACAAGTTTCGCTAAATAACCTCCATAGGTCTTAAGGGCAATAGCAAAGGCAATTAAGGCTATTAGCACTAAAATTAAAAGACTCATTTATAAAAACCTCCTTATTTTATTCAATAAAAATAATACATCTTAAAAATAGACTGCTATATCTATTTTTTATCCCAGTAACTTATAACTATCTAAAAATAATATGGTATTTTTATGTCCTATCATCTCCTTCCCTTTTGGACTTAGATTTAATCTTATAAGCAGAAAGTACTTCTTTCCCCTTATTGTTAGAATATAACTTTTTTTCTTTTAGGTCAACTAAAATCAATCTTATATCATGCCATCCTTTTATCCCCAATAAAAAAGACTTGGAAAATTTGAATTTTTCTCCAAATCTAATCGCTTCTTGCGAAAAACCAGAATTAGAAACTAATATACCATTTAAAATCGTAGACATAGTATCTACTGAAGGAGGACTTAATTTATTAATGGAAGATGTTAAAAATTGAGTGAACTTCTCTATTTCATCTTTTTCTCCCACCCCAGACAATGCTTTAATCATAGCATATTCCTTATTATAGTGCTGGTCAATCTTTATTTTTTTGGTTAAAACCTGACGAAAATGCTCGGTAGAAGATTTAGCAAATATATTTATTTTTACGCCAAACATCTCTTTATTTCTTTCCACATCATAATAATATTTAAAACGCTCTTCTAAATTCTCTAAATAGGTTTCTAACTTTTCTGTCATGTTTTATTTACCTCTAATCTCTCAATTTTATTCTATTCTTTCCAATTTTTCTAATTCCTATATAATGGTTACAACCCAAAAAGTACCTAAAGTATCCATATTTCAAAATATTA
>JAYEGH010000033.1:0-5640 GCA_034659055.1 Candidatus Caldatribacteriota bacterium | reverse complement strand
AAAAACTTCTCTCTGCTTTTACTCTTAGTAATTCTGTATAATTATCATTCGATATCTTGTCAGTAAAGAACATAAACCCTTTCCTGTTGTAAAAATAGGAATTCATCCGGCTTGGAAATGCCTGTAAATAAGAGCTTTCAGAGCCCCTGCGAGAATGCCCTTTAAACGCACAAAAAGTGCCCTTTAAGAGGCCTCAATTTTCGAAAAATGGCAATTAACTACCCTGTTTTTTGCCTATTTTCACTAACCCAAAACTCTATAACCCTTATAAATAGCCACTTTCAAATTTTGGGGTAGTAAAAATTTAGTCAAAAAAGAGCCGTTTTTGAGGGGTAAAATACCTATTTCAAAAAATTACGCGAATAAAGGTACTTTTTGTGATGATTCGCTAAAACCTATTATATAAGGGTTTTAGGAGGAGATTTTTCCACTTTTTTATACTTTCTTCCTTATTTTCACGCAATACACAGTACGAGATAATTTTTTAAAAAAAATCTTTCTGAGATATTGACAAAACATGGATACCAATGTATGCTTGCTGTTAGTATTAAGTATTAGTATCAGGTAATAAATAAAAATATCTATAATGCATAGAAAATTTTATTTTTATGTATTGAGATATATAAAAGGAAGATAACATGGTATATTCAAAGATAATCGGTTTGGGTTCATATGCCCCTTTGCAAATTATAGAAAATGATGAGCTTTCAAAAATAGTAGAAACCAGTAATGAGTGGATTACCACTCGAACAGGTATAAAGGAGAGAAGAATCTCCTCGGGAGAAAAAACATATCAAATGGCAGTAAGAGCGGCAAAAGAAGCGATTGAGAATGCTGCCATAGAAAAAGAAATGATTGATATGATTATTTTGGCAACCATAACTCCCGATTATTTTACACCTTCAACTGCCAATTTTGTCCAGGCAGAATTAGGATTAAAAGATATCCCAAGTTTTGATGTATCAGCAGGATGTACCGGTTTTATTTATGGATTGCAGATAGCTGATCAATTTATTAAATCAAAACAGAGTAAGACAATTTTAGTAATAGGGGTAGAGGCTTTATCAAAAATCACTGATTGGTCAGATAGGAATACTTGTGTGCTTTTTGGTGATGGAGCCGGAGCGGCTATCTTGCAAAGTTCCGACCAGGAAGGCATCATCTGTACTTATACCGGCTCTCAAGGAGATTTGCAGGAATTTCTTACCATACCGGCAGTTCCTTTAAAAAATCCGTTTTTATCTCATCAGGATAATAATGGAAGGTATAGTATTATTTCTATGAATGGAAAAGAAATATTTAAATTTGCCACCAGAATAATGATAAAAAGTATCTCCCACGTCCTAAATGAGTCTAATCTATCTATGGATAATATTGATTATATTATTCCTCATCAAGCCAATATCCGCATTATTGATTATGTATCTCAAAAATTAAAGGTAGAGAGAGAAAAATTTATCATTAATTTAGACCGTTTTGGAAATACTTCTGCTGCAAGCGTTCCGCTTGCAATGAATGAGGCCTATAGGAAAAATATCTTTAACCAAGGGGATAAAATTATCATGGTTGCTTTTGGGGGAGGATTAACCTGGGGGGCAGTACTTGTAAATTGGACAATTTAAGGAGATGGATTAATGTTTGAAACTACTATATGTAAACTTTTAGGAATAAAATATCCTCTTACTCAAGGTGGAATGGCCTGGATTGCTGATGCTGAACTTGCCTCATCAGTATCCAATGCCGGTGCTCTTGGAGTTGTTGCAGCCGGCTATGCTCCCGGTGAATGGGTCAGAGAAGAGATCCGTAAAACAAAAAAATTGACTAAAAATTCCTTTGGGCTTAATATTATGCTCTTAAATCCTAATGCCGATGAAATTGCCCGCATAGCTGTTGAGGAAAAAGTAAAAGTAGTAATTACCGGAGCAGGAAACCCGGGCAAATATATAAAAATGTGGAAAGAAAATAATATTTTAGTGTTTCCGGTAATCCCTTCGGTTGCTCTGGCTATGCGGATGGAAAGAGCCGGTGTAGATGCAGTGATTGCAGAAGGCGGAGAAGCCGGAGGTCATATAGGAGAGTTAACTACTATGACACTTATACCTCAAGTAGTAGATGCGGTAAATATTCCTGTTCTGGCTGCCGGGGGAATTGCCGATGGACGTGGTCTGGCGGCTGCCTGGATGCTAGGTGCTTCAGGATTTCAAATGGGTACAAGATTCTTAGTTGCCCGGGAATGTAATGTTCATAAAAATTATAAACAGAAGATACTTGCTGCCAGAGATACCAGCACAACTGTTACCGCAAGACCAACCGGTCATCCAGTACGTGTTATAAAAAACAGGTTGACAAGAAATTTTCAGCAGCTGGAAAAAGGAAATGCATCTTTAGAAGAATATGAGGAATTAGGAAAAGGAGCGCTTTATCGGGCAGTTCGAGAAGGGAACATGGATTTTGGTTCTATTATGGCCGGACAATCAGCCGGTTTGGTAAAAAAAGAACAGACTTGTAAAGAAATAATTGAAGAAATATTTTTGGATGCAAAAAAAATAATTATGAAAAAAAGTAAATTAATTTAATATATATTTATCGATATTAAGGAGAATGTTATGGGAAAAATAGCTTTTTTATTTTCCGGGCAGGGAGCCCAATATGTTGGTATGGGAAAAGAACTTTATAATAATTTTAAATCAAGCCGAAAAGTATTCGAAGAAGCAAAAAGTGCACTTTCTTTTGATGTAGGTGAACTTTGTTTTAATAGTTCAATGGAAAATTTAAATAAAACTGAAAATACCCAGCCGGCAATTTTAACTACCAGTATAGCTGCTTTGAGAGCATTGGAAGATGAAGGAATAAAACCGGATGTTGTAGCTGGTTTGAGTCTTGGTGAATATTCGGCATTAGTATGTTCGAAAGCACTCGATTTTTCAACTGCAGTAAAATTGGTTAAAAAGAGAGGAAAATTTATGCAGGAAGCTGTACCCGAAGGAGAAGGAAGCATGTCAGCAATTATAGGATTAGAAGAAGAAGCAGTTGAGAAATCCTGTAGAGAAGCAAGCAGAATAGGGATTGTGCAACCGGCAAATTACAACTGTCCCGGACAGGTGGTAATTGGAGGAGAGGTTAAGGCGGTAGATTTAGCCTGTATGAAAGCAAAAGAAAAAGGGGCAAAAAGGGTTATAAAACTTTCGGTAAGTGCTCCTTTTCATACCTCTATGCTTCTGCCGGCAGCGGAAAGACTTTTCTATGAATTGAAAAATATAGAAATTAAAGATATCCAGATACCCACTATTAGTAATGTAATTGCTGATTATATAGAAAATAAAGAATTAGTGAAAGAATTTTTAAGGAAACAGGTAATGTATCCTATCCTCTGGACAAAGTCTATTATTAGAATGATTATAGATGGGGTTGATACATTTATAGAGATTGGACCGGGAAAAGTGCTTGGTGGTTTTGTAAAAAGAATTGATAGAAATTTAAAAATATGTAATATAGAAGATATGAAATCTTTAGAAAAAACATTAAATGTTTTGGGTGGTGTTTTATGTTAAAAGGGAAGGTAGCGATTGTTACCGGTGCCAGCAGAGGCATAGGGTGGGCTATTGCCCTAAATCTGGCAAAATCCGGATCGAACCTGATTTTAAATTACAATCATAATGAATCCGGTGCTAAAGAACTGTCCCGAATCATTGAATCAATGGGTGTTAAATCTCACCTGTTTCAGGGAGATGTCAGTGATTTTGCTCAAACAGAAAAAATGGTTGCCTACACTTTTAAAACATTCGGACGATTGGACATTTTGATTAATAATGCCGGTATCAATAATGATAAGCTCTTAATCCGAATGAAAGAAGAAGATTTTGACCGAGTATTGTCCACGAATTTGAAGGGGACATTTAATTGTATTAAACATGCTTCTAAAATTATGTTAAAACAGAGGCATGGTAATATTATCAATATTTCTTCAGTTGTCGGACTTGTTGGCAATATTGGACAGTCAAATTATGCCGCATCAAAAGCTGGGATTATAGGATTAACAAAATCATTGGCAAAAGAACTGGCTCCCAGAGGTATCACGGTAAATGCAATTGCACCGGGATTTATTAAAACAGTTATGACAGAAAAACTTCCGGATAAAATTAGAGAAAAAATGTTGGATGATATCCCGTTGAAAAAATTTGGAGAACCAGAGGATGTTGCTAATTTAGTTGATTTCCTGGTTTCGGAAAAAGCGAATTACATTACCGGTCAGGTAATAAATGTTGATGGCGGAATGGTAATGTAGGGAGGAGAAATAATTTGAAAAATAGAGTTGTTATAACCGGTATGGGGGCAATTACCCCGGTAGGAAATAATGTAGAAACTTTTTGGGAAAATATAAAAGAAGGTAAATGCGGTATTGATTTTATCAAATCATTTGATACCTCAGAATTTAAGGTAAAGATAGCAGCAGAAGTGAAAGATTTTAATCCTTCTGATATTTTGGATTTTAAGGAATTAAAAAGGATGGATAGATTTTCACAGTTTGGTATGGCTGCTACCATTGAAGCGGTAAACAATGCGGGATTAGATGGTTGTAAGGATGATTCCCGAGAGAACTGGGGAGTTATTTTGGGTACCGGAATCGGTGGATTTCAAAGTATTGAAAAAGAAAACCGGAAGATCATTGAAAAAGGACCCGGACGTGTCTCTCCATTTTTTATTCCTATGGCTATTTGTAATATTGCTGCGGCAAATATTGCTATTAAATTTGGATTAAAAGGAATATGTGATACCATAATTACTGCTTGTGCCTCTGGTACATCGTCGATTGGAAGTGCTTATCGTATTTTACAAAACGGTCAGGCGGATTTAATTATTGCCGGCGGTTCTGAGGCAGCAGTAACTCCGCTGGCTTTAGCAGGATTTACTTCAATGGGGGCACTATATAATGATAACAATCCTGAAGAAGCTTCCATTCCTTTTGATGCTCGAAGAAAAGGATTTGTAATGGGTGAGGGAGCTGGTATAATAATTTTAGAGACATTGGAGCATGCACAGAAAAGAGACACAAATATTTATGCTGAAATAATAGGATACGGAGCTACCTGTGATGCCTATCATATAACTGCTCCTGCTCCCGGAGGAAAAGGAGGAGTAAGGGCAATGAAAATGGCTATTGATGATTCAGGAATTAAAAAAGAACAACTATCTTATATTAATGCCCATGGAACTAGTACCCCTTATAATGATAAAAATGAAACCGAAGCTATAAAAACGCTATTTGGAAAAAAAGCTTATGATATTCCGATAAGTTCTACCAAATCAATGACCGGGCATATGCTTGGTGCTTCAGGAGCAGCAGAAGCAATTATTTGTGTTAAAGCAATGGAGGAGGGTTTTATTCCTCCTACCATAGGTCTGCAAGAACGGGACCCGCAATGTGATCTGGATTATGTTCCCCTCAAAGGAAGGATTCAGAATTTACAATATTCGCTTTCCAATTCATTTGGATTTGGGGGACAAAATGCTAGTATATTATTAAAGAAGTGGTAATAATAGAGAATTAAGAGAGTTAAGATGAAGAGATGAAAGGAGGAAATACTTTTGTTAAATTGTAATGAAATTCAACAAATAATTCCTCATCGGTATCCTTTTTTA
>JAYEGH010000032.1:0-5644 GCA_034659055.1 Candidatus Caldatribacteriota bacterium | reverse complement strand
ATCATTTTAATTTTAAAGCCAAAAGCACTAAAATTTTTGATATTTGTTTTTATATTATTTTTTTGCTTAGATTGTTTCCGATTATATTTGCACTTTCTTCCACTGCAATTACAACCCTCTCTTTTACCTTTATCTGAATAGATTACAATGTGAATTATGTTACTACTTATATTTATCTTATTTATTACTGCAACAGTTATTATCTGGGCTATCAAACGGTGCAAGATTTTATAATAAATATCTCTTCCAACTCTTTTTCTAAAAGAAGAAAAAGTGGAATGTGCTGGAGTTTTTAAGAAATTATCAAACCCACAAAGTACACAGTAACGAGAATCAAATTGTAAGCTCCTAGCTAATTTTCTATTAGATTCTACTTCTCCTAACCAAATCAAAAGCTGAGATTTGAACAAAGAAGCGGGGTTGTAAACCAATTCTCTTTCCTTTGAATACTTATCTTTTAGCAAGGGATAAATAAAAGACCAATCTATGGATTCAAAGAGGATTTTTAAGGGGTCGTTCTTTTTGATTTTCTTATACGCTTCATAAGTGGTAAAGGAAAATTGTCGTTCTTTTTGATTTTTCATAAAAATATAATCCAAAAAATTATTTAAACTGTTTTATATTTCAATTGAGTGTATAATTACCTAATAACTGAGGCATAATTAATTAAACATTATTTATCAGTGGAGCATATAAAATCGGGATTGAAAAATAATATTTATTATGTGTTTCTAAAATAAAGTCTTTTTTGATTTTGAAAAGTTTTTTAAATTATTACTTTTCTTTTTTTTCCTTAAAAAAGCAGGAATTTCTAAATCTTTATCATCTATTGAATCATCAGTTACGTTAATCTCTTCAGATATTTCTTCTTTTTCCTTTTTGGTTATATTTGTTTTTTTATTGCTTTGTTTTTTTTCTTCCTCTTCTTCTTTGCTTTTCTCGCACTGAGTAGCAATAACCGATACTCTTATCACATCTTTCATCTCTTCATCAATGATTGCTCCGAAAACAATATTGGTTTCTTCACCTACTGCTTCAGATACATTTTTTACAATCTCATTCACTTCGAACAAACTCATGTCCAGACCACCGGTAACATTAATTAATAATGATTTTGCCCCTTTTATAGATACTTCTAGCAAAGGGCTGGTAATAGCCATTTTTGCTGCAGTAGCAGCTTTCTTCTTACCTTTTCCTGTTCCTATGCCTACAAGGGATAAGCCTGCGTTTTTAGCAACTGTTTTAACATCTGCCAAATCTAAATTTATTAAACCCGGAATTGTAATCAAATCAGCAATAGCTTGAACAGATTGACGCAAAACTCTATCGGTCATTTTAAAAGCATCTTTCATGGAAGTATTCTTAGTGGCAATTTTTAATAGGCGGTCATTAGAAATAGTAATAAGTGCATCTACTTCTTTTTGCAATTCCTCTATTCCGGCTTCTGCCTGCACTTTTCTTTTTTTACCTTCAAAAGTGAATGGTTTGGTTACTACTCCTATGGTTAAAATACCCTGTTGTTTTGCTATTTTAGCTATTACTGAAGATGCGCCACTTCCCGTTCCTCCTCCCATACCAGAAGTAATAAAGACTATATCTGCTTTTTCCAATGCTTTGGTAATTTTTTCCTTATCTTCTTCGGCCGCTTTTTTCCCTAATTCAGGATTACCTCCTGCACCCAAGCCATTAGTAATGGTTTTGCCAATCTGTAATTTTTCTTTCGCTTGCGAAAGAGTCAAGGTTTGTATATCTGTATTTACAGCTATTAAATCAAGATTATCCAACCCTTGTCGCGCCATTTCTCGGATAGCATTATCCCCTCCGCCTCCAACTCCAACTACTTTTATGTCAACAAACTTTTTAAGTACTTTTTTAGGAGAAATTGCAACGGGTTTAGAAAACAACTCATCCCCATTATTTTTTATTCTTATCTCATCTTTATTTTCAGAAGTATTTCTTATCAAATCTTCTTTATATTCCAAAATTTTACTAAATCCTCGTCCTAATGTTTTCTTTTTCAAAAGATATTACCTCCTGACCAAGTTTATAATAATCAATCGCTCCATGAGATCTGGGGCTATAATATAAAGCTGGTATACCCTGGCTACTCGCTTCTACTAAAGTTATATTTTTTCTTATTATAGTTTTTAACAATCCATCTTTAAAATATTGCTTTATTTCCTCCATAACTTCTTTAGCTAAATTGCTTCTCATATCTGCAATAGTTATTAAAATAGCTATTTTTAGAGGATGGTTTAAATTTTTCCTAACCAGCTCCGTAGTCTCTATAAATTCCTCTATTCCTCTTAAAGCAAAAAAATGGGGCTGCATGGGAATAATTACTTCATCACATGCTTTTAAAGCATTAACTGTTAATATCCCCAGGGAAGGCGGACAATCTATTAACACATAATCAAAGGGAATTTTACATTCTCTGATACTGGATCCTAAAAAATCTTCTCTGCCAATTTGGTCTATAAGTTTATATTCTGCACTGGCAAAATCTATATTGGAAGGAGCTACGAATAAATTATCTTCTTTATTAGAATTTATCTTTAGTATTATTTCCTCTAATTTTAATTTATCTTTTGAGCGGGGGGGCTCTAATACATTCAACATAGTTTTATCTAAAGTTCCCGGTTCAATGCTTAGACCCAGGGTAGTATGCGCCTGGGGGTCTAAATCAATTAATAATACTTTTTTTCCTATTGATGCTAGGCTTGCTCCCAAATTAATTGTGGTAGTGGTTTTTGCTACTCCGCCTTTTTGATTGGCAATAGATATTATTCTCACATGCTCTATCCTTCCAAGAGAATATAAAATTTACACCCTTAATATTATGTTATGATTATATCATAGTTTTTGAAATTTTAAAAAAATATTTAGATTAGTATAATAATATATTTTTTGATGAGTATTTCTTATTTTATTCTACGCATCTTTTGAAAATCCTTCTTTTTTTTACATTTTTTTAAAATAATTACAATTATTTTTTTATCTTTTTTCCCTCACTCTATACCAAATGTACGTATCTATAATGTAAATTTATTCTAATTTTTAGTTTTCCTTTTTTTGATTTCTTCACTATCTATCTGACTAACCAGTTAACTAATTCTTGCTAAAAGTCAAAAGAAATTTCTTTTGACTTTTTTAAGCTATTTCTATATACTTGGTATTAGTAGTTAATACTAATAGTAAGTAAAAGTCTTACTAATTAATATGATAGAGGTGTAATTGTGAATTTGCAAACCTTGCATGAAATGTTAAGAAACAGTGTAAATCTTTATGGTGATAGAACTGCTTTTAAAGTAAAAAAAGATGGAAAATTTGAGTCAGTTACCTACAAGGAATTCTATGGTAAAGTAGAAAAATTTGGTACCGGATTACACAGTATTGGAATAAACAAGTTTGACCATGTAGGTCTGGTGAGTGAAAATCGCTTTGAATGGATTATATCTGATATGGCAATCATCGGACTGCATGGAGTGGATGTTCCCTGCAGTGGCGCCAGTTCATCTCATGATATCCACTTTAAACTTAAACATTCAGATTCTACAGCTGCTATCTTGGAAGAAGAAAAACAGTTTGCAGAGTTTTATAGTATAGTTCATGATCTCCCAAAAATAAAAAATATTATACTAATGGATAAAATTAAACTGTTTTCTGATGAAGAAGATGCTCCGGAATGGACTATTCCTATCCCCTTTCAAGATGGAGAAAAAATAAGTAAAAAATTTCTTGCTGCTATCCATTATATGATAAGAAATGAATATAAAATATTTTTCTTATCCGAAAAAGCTAAGAACTTTTTAAAAAAATATTTAGTAGCTAATGTTAATGAATTGATAAAGTTTACAAAATCTAAAAAAAGTGCCGATTTTATTCAAAACAGCTTATTAAAAAGAACTATAGTAATAGAAAAAAATTATAATAATAAACATACTCCGAATATCTTCTCCTTTGACGAAATCAACAGACTTGGTGAATCGTTGTTAGCTGATGGCAATACTGAATTCGCAAATATATCCAAAAGTGCTCTTCCGGAAGAACTGGTTACCATTATTTACACTTCCGGAACTACTGCTGATCCTAAAGGAGTCATGCTTACCAATGCTAATTTTATGCATAATGCCATAAACGCTCCTATAGCCATTACTATAAATAAAGATGATAATTTTCTATCCGTTCTTCCTCCCTGGCATGTCTATGAGAGAGCGGTAGAATACTGTGCTCTCCGTGTAGGCGCCTCAACTGCTTATAGTAAACCCTTTAAACAAGTTCTTCTTCCAGATCTGATTACTGAAAAACCATCGGTAATGGTAAGTGTCCCCCGAATCTGGGAAAGTGTGTATAAGGGAATTTTGGATAATGTTAAAAAAGGCAGTTCTCTTCAAAAAGCTATCTTTAATTGGGCTATTAATTTAGGAGAAGAATATAAAAAAGCGGAAGGTATTCTCAATGGCACCTGGCCTTTATTTGACCGACCAGAATATGCTCCCGGAGAATTAGCTCAAGCCAGAAAAGCTGTTAAAAGATTGGGCTGGAAATATCAGTTAGCCAACAAAATAGTCTTTAAAAAGATTAGAAAATTAACCGGTGGTAGATTTAGATTTGCTATAAGTGGAGGTGGAGCGCTTAACGAAGCTATAGACAAATTTTTTAATGCTATCGGGTTAATTATCACCGAAGGTTACGGGCTAACTGAAACTTCTCCAATTCTTGCTGGTAGAACTAAAAAGGACAATATTATGTTTACCGTAGGTCCCCCTATCCCGAAAGTAGAAATAAAAATCGTGGATAAAGATAATTATAATAAAGAATTACCCAATGGTAAAGTAGGCATTGTGTTGGTCAAAGGTCCCATGGTAATGAAGGGTTATTATAAAAATAAAGAAAAAACCGAAGAAGTCATAAAAGACGGATGGTTTAATACTGAAGATTTAGGCAAAAAAACTTATAACGGAAAATACCTTAAAATTATGGGCAGAATAAAAGACACCATAGTCTTAGGGGGAGGAGAGAATGTCGAACCTCTTCCTTTGGAAGATAGATTAAAAGAGAGTGAATATATCAATATGGTAATCGTAGTCGGCCAGGACAAACCTCGTCTGGGAGCATTAATTGTCCCTAATTTTGAAACATTAAAAGCATATACAGAAAAAGAAAATATTAAATATAAAAATAATGATGAATTAATTAATCATCCCAAGATTATCTCTTTATTCCGAAAAGAACAAAAAAGGCTAATCTCCAAAGAACACGGTTTTAACCCTTATGAAACAGTAATGGGAATTGGTCTGCTTCCTAATGAATTTACCGTTGAAGCAGGAGATTTAACTGAAACTTTAAAGATGAAGAGATTTGAAATACATAAGAAATATAAAGAAGAGATAGATAGGATTTGTGGATAAATCAATTCACCAATTCGCCAATTAACCAATTGACCAATTAAGATAAAGATTAAGATTAATACACCGATTCGCCAATTTACAAATAAAATCATAATCATTTTGTAAATTAAAAATTAAATATTTAAATTAAAATTAAGGGGGGATAAAATTATGTCTCTGAAAACATTAAATGAAATGTTAAAAAACAGTGTTAATTTATATGGAGATAGAATCGCCTTCAAAGTAAAAAAAGA
>JAYEGH010000031.1:3681-5730 GCA_034659055.1 Candidatus Caldatribacteriota bacterium | reverse complement strand
TCAACCGCTTCTCTTTGATGGTTAGTATAAGTAACTGTAAAGTTTAATCCATTTTCTTTTAAATATTTTAAAATAGATTCAAGCTGGTGTTTAGGTTTTCCCCCACCGGCAGTTAAATTGACTATAAGCTCTGTTTTCAATTTTTATTTCCCTTTCTCTTGGACTAAAATTTGATAACTATCTGGTTTTCTATTTAATATTGCATTGGTATGTGGAACGATATTTTTATTCCGGGAAAGAAGTAAGCAAAGGGGAGACATGCAAGATTGCTCAGTATTTCCTAAGCAGGAAGTCAATATTTTACCTGAAGGAGAACTGATCAGGCTATAGCCACCGCCCTGAGGAGAAAGTGAATTAGAGCAGGCAACAAATATTTTATTTTCAGCACTTCTGCTTCGCCCAATATTTATCTGCTTGTCATCAGTGAACCTGGAAGGCCATATAATTATATCAGCTCCTTTTAAGGTGAGAGTGCGGGCTATTTCGGGAAATAATCCCTCATAACCGAGCATTATTCCTAAATAACCATAAGAAGTTTTAAAAACCGGTAATCCTAAATTACCGGGAGTAAGCAGATCTCTTTCATCCTTTTCTAAATGAGTTTTTCGGTAACTTCCTAAAATTTTTCCTGATTCAAGAAGAAAAGTCGTTTTGTAGTATTTCTGTGTAGATTTTTCAATTACGGTAAGGGCACAGATAATTTTGCTGTCTTGAGTCATTTGACAAACTCTGTCAATTATTTCTTCTCCTCTTTCCGAAAAGATTATATTATTTTCAGGAAAGATAATGAGTTCAGCATCTTGTTCGATAAGATTATTGATAAAAAATTCTATCTTATCTAAATATTTTTTGAAATTATTTTCTATTTCCATCTGAATAATGGCGGTAACAGGGGATAAATTCTGGGGAAAGAGTTTTTCTTTCATTATAGAATAGATGGGTAAATTTTCAGTTGGTTGAACTAATTCAGAATATAATTTTGGTTTTCTACCTTGAATCATATCAATTTTATTATCGACAGTTTTATTTTTTGCTTCCCGGGGAGAAATCTCATAAAATAGGATTTCTTCCTTATGGGATGAAGCAATTTTGGCAATTTTGCCTTGAGGAGTAAAAACTGCACTTTTTCCACAATATAATATACTTTTTGCTTCCATTCCCACTTTATTGGCGGCAACTATCCAAACCCGGTTCTCCAGAGCACGGGTAGGCATCATATATTCCACTTGAGGATTAGTAAGTTCTTCTTCTTTAAAACCGGAAGTAACCCAATTGGTAAGGTCAATTAAAATATCAGCTCCCTTTAAACTTAAAGAGCGGGATATTTCGGGGAGGCGGCCATCGGCGCAGATAAATATTCCCACTTTTCCGAATTCGGTTTCAACTACCGGATATTTATCTCCTGCGGAGAACCATTTTGAATCAAAATGCCAAAGAAAAGATTTTCGGGAACAGGCAATTTCTTTACCTTCAGGGGATATAAGCAGGGCAGAATTATAAAGTTTTTTTTCTGAAAAATTATTTTCCACTATTCCTATGGCAATATAACATTTATATTTTTTAGCTCTCTTTTTTACCTGCTCGATAAGTTTTAGAGTTGATTGATAAAATTCCTCGGGATTTTTTACGATTAAAGGGGATAGATAATAGGCAGGATATACGGCTTCCGGTAAGACTATCAATTGTGGATGTTCCTCTCCTGCTTTATCTATCATCCTTAAGATGTTTTCTTTGATTTTATTCCTGTCTTTATATTCTCTAACTTTTACTTGCAGACAGGCTATCTTTAATTTTTTATTCATATAGATTTCTCCTTATTGTTATATTATACAAAAAATTATGAAATCCTGCTATAATAAAATAAAATATTTAGAAAAAATGTAACATTTTGTACAAGATACCTTTTGTTACATTTTGGGAGAGTGATATGATTAAAGGAAAATTAATTAATTTAAGGGCTTTGGAAAAAAATGATTTAGAGGAAATAATGAAATGGATAAATGATGTAGAAGTCACTAAATATTTAAGCTCATTTATTTTTCCGGTTTC
>JAYEGH010000031.1:0-3581 GCA_034659055.1 Candidatus Caldatribacteriota bacterium | reverse complement strand
TCAGGCAAAACTACGCTGGCAAAGATAATTGCCAGGATAACTAAAACGCATTTTGTATCCTTTAGTGCAGTTACCTCCGGTGTGCCTGCTTTAAGAAAGATTATGAAAGAAGCACAAGATAGAATCAGATATCACAACCAGAGGACTATCCTATTCGTAGATGAAATTCATAGATTTAATAAAGCCCAGCAAGATGCTTTCCTCCCCTTTGTGGAAGACGGAACTATTATCTTAATAGGGACAACTACTGAAAACCCTTCCTTTGAAGTTATTTCGCCTCTTTTATCCCGTTCAACCGTTTATGTCTTGGATCCTCTATCAATTGAGGGATTAAAAATTATTTTAAATAGAGCTTTGCGAAACAAAGAAAAAGGATTAGGCAAATATAAGGTAAAAATTGAACCGAAAACTTTATATTTTATTATAGAGCTTGCTTATGGAGATGCCCGTATTGCTTTAAATATTTTAGAGTTTGCAGTAATAACTACCAAACCGGATTCTCAAGGTATTCGCCAAATAAATATGAAAGTAGTGGAAGAGGTAGTTCAAAAGAGATGCTTAAGATATGATAAAACAGGAGAAGAACATTATAATATTATTTCAGCATTGCATAAAAGTATGCGGGATTCTGACCCTGATGCAGCCCTTTACTGGGTGGCTCGCATGTTGGAAGCAGGAGAAGACCCGCTCTATGTGGCTCGCCGTCTGGTTAGATTTGCTTCCGAAGATGTGGGAAACGCAGATCCACAGGCACTTCAAGTGGCAGTGGCTGCCATGGAAACAGTGAAATTTATTGGAATGCCTGAAGCAAATTTAGCTTTAACACAGGCAGCGACTTATTTAGCTTGCGCTCCCAAGAGCAATGCTCTTTATAGCGGGTATAAGATTGCTCAGCAGGATATTAAAAGATGGGGGCCTCTGCCGGTTCCTCTGGTCATTCGCAATGCTCCAACTTCACTGATGAAAGATTTGGGTTATGGAAAAGGTTATAAATATGCCCATAATTTCAAGCAGGGTTATGCTATTCAGGAACATATGCCCAAAGAATTGAAAGGAAAGAAATATTATTATCCCACAGAAAGAGGATTTGAAAAAGAGATTAGACGAAGACTGCAAAAAATGAAAGGAAAAAGCAAAAAAGAGAATAATTAGAAGATATAAGTTGTGAGTTAAGAGCAGGGGAAGACTTTTGGAAAATTTAGTTTATAGAATGTTGATTATTAAATATTAAAGAAAGGCTTATCATGAAGAATAAAAAAATTAGAGTAGGCATTATATTCGGAGGCAGGTCAGGAGAACATGAAGTTTCTTATTGTTCAGCTGTTTCTATTATAAAGGCAATAGATAAAAATAAATACGAAGTAATACCTATTGGTATCACTAAAGAGGGAAAATGGATTTCTCCTGAAGAAACTGCTTACGCTCTTGAGTCCGGTAAAATTGAAGGAAAGAGTACAATGATTTTGCTGAATGATCCATCAGGTAAATCCTTGATTAAAATAAACAATGAGGTGAAGTTAAATAAAATTTCTTCAAAAAGAGAAATAGACGTAATTTTCCCTGTACTACATGGTCCCTATGGGGAAGATGGCACTATGCAGGGGCTTTTAGAGCTGGCGGATATTCCTTATGTGGGAGCCGGGGTAGCTGCCTCTGCCATCTCTATGGACAAAGAATTAATGAAGGTAATATTTAAACAGAAGGATTTACCCGTATTAAATTGGTTAACCGTTAAGAGAAAAGATTGGCAGAAAAGTACTCAAAAAATAATAAAATTAATCGAAAAAAAAATACCTTATCCCTTGTTTGTCAAACCGACAAATTTGGGTTCGAGCGTAGGGATAACCAAAGTTCACAAGAAAGAAGAATTAAAGAAAGCAATCGATTTGGCTTCTTTTTATGATAGAAAAATCCTGATTGAAGAAGGAATAGAAGATGCAAGGGAGATAGAGTGTAGTGTTTTAGGAAACGATGAACCCCAAGCATCAGTAGTAGGTGAGGTTAAACCGGCAGGAGAGTTTTATGACTATGATTCAAAATATATTGATGAGGGGACTCAATTAATCATTCCGGCGGAAATACCTGAAGAAATATCTCGAAGGATTCGGGAAATTGCTCTTAGTGCTTTTAAAGCTGTTGATGCGGCAGGGATGGCCCGGGTAGATTTCTTTGTTTCAAAAAAGACAAACAAAATATATCTGAATGAAATTAATACTATACCCGGTTTTACAGAAGTCAGTATGTATCCTCGTCTGTGGATAGCAAGCGGCATATCTTATGCTGATTTAATTGACCAATTGATTCAACTGGCATTAGAAAGATTTCAAGATAAGAATCAAAACAAAACTTACTACGAATCAAAACTTTTAAATAAATAATAAAAAAATTGGTTCTAAAGTTAGTGCAAACTTTAGTGAGATACTTTAAAAAAGAAAAAATATTTTTTTATAAATTACTTTTGTGGTATAATACAACCTTAATTTGAATGCATTTAAATTATTTTGAACTGGAGGAAACAATTTTTGTTAAATAGTAAAAATGTCCATATATTAAAAAGGGATGAGAAAGAAATTTTCTTAGTAGGCACTGCCCATGTTTCTAAAAACAGTGCTCAGGAAGCGAAAGAATTAATTGAACAGGAAAAGCCGGATAGTGTCTGTGTGGAGTTATGTTCTGCTCGTTATAATAGTATAAAAGAGAAAAAAAAATGGGAAAATATGGACATAGTTACCATAATAAAGCAAAAAAAGGCTTTACTTCTTTTAGTTAATTTAATTTTATCTTCTTTTCAAAAACGCCTGGCCCGACAATTAGGAATTAACCCGGGTCAAGAAATGATTCAAGCTATTGCATCAGCAAAAGAAATTGATGCACATTTGGTTCTTGCTGATAGAGATATTCAGGTTACTTTTTCCCGTATTTGGAAAAAGCTTAATCTCTGGGGGAAAATGCGATTACTGTTTATGTTGATTTTTAGTATGTTTAGTAAAGAAAAAATATCGGAAGAAGAAATTGAGAAATTAAAATCAGAAGATATGCTTACCGCTGCCTTAAGTGAATTAGCCCACTCATTCCCCCAGTTAAAGAGTACTTTAATTGATGAACGTGATCAATACTTGGCTGAAAAAATAAAGACGGCTCCCGGTAACAAGGTGATTGCTATTGTTGGTGCCGGACATGTGCCCGGAATTAAAAAAGAAATAAGTAAAGAGCATGATTTAACTGCTCTAACTAAAGTGCCTTCCGGTTCCAAATGGTTAAAAGTATTAGTATGGGCTATCCCTTTAACAATAATTGCTATTATAATTTCTACTTTTAGGTATTCACCACCTACCGGTTTTGATCAAATTACTCAATGGATTTTATGGAATGGTTCTTTATCTGCCCTGGGAGCATTAATAGCTATGGCCCACCCGTTATCCATCCTTACTGCTTTTATTGCGGCTCCTATTAGTTCTTTAAATCCTCTTTTAGCCGCCGGTTGGTTTGCCGGTATTGCGGAAGCTTTAATCAAGCGCCCTCAAGTAGAAGATTTTGAAAATCTTGGAAATATTACTACTTTCAAAGAATTTTTTCAAAAT
>JAYEGH010000030.1:12845-24097 GCA_034659055.1 Candidatus Caldatribacteriota bacterium | reverse complement strand
AATTAATAAATATTGCGTATTGCGTTCTCCACATGTAGACAAAAAATCAAGAGAACAGTTTGAGATGAGAACACATAAGAGAATGATAGATATTTTAGAGCCTTCTAATAAAACAATTGAAGCATTGATGCACTTGGACCTGCCATCAGGGGTGGATATCGAAATAAAGACTTTAGAGTAGATAAACATTTTTAAAATAGAGCACTTAAGTAATTGTTGAACTGATTAAAAGGTCAAATTTACCTAATTTTTAGACAGTATTATTATATATAAATTATATTAATTATTAGTTTTTGTAATATAAAAAGTGAATTAAAATATTTAACGCAATAAGCAATTTGCAATACGCGTTACAATGTATAAGACTCGGAGGTGAAAAAAAATAAATGGCTGAAGGAATATTGGGAGAAAAAGTCGGAATGACTAAAGTATTTACCAAAAATGGTGAGTCTGTTCCCGTAACGGTAATAATAGCAGGTCCTTGCAAAGTAATACAGAAAAAAGATATTGAAAAAGATGGATATACCGCTATTCAATTAGGGTTTAAGAATGTAAAGAAGAAAAAAGTGCCTAAGCCTTTGATGGGGCATTACAATAAATCTAAAGTAGAACCGTTGAAACATTTAAGAGAATTTAAAATTAGAGATTCAAAGAAATATTTAGTTGGCCAAGAAGTAAAAGTAGATATTTTTAATGAGGGTGAAAAAGTAGATATTGTAGGAATCTCAAAAGGTAAAGGATTTGCCGGAGGAATAAAAAGACATAATTTTTCCGGAGGTCCAAAGACTCATGGCCAAAAGGAGTATTATCGATCAGTCGGTTCAGTTGGTGCAACAGATGCTGCTCGAGTATTCAAAGGTAAAAAATTACCCGGACATATGGGAATGGATAGAGTAAAAATAAAAAAATTAGAGGTTATTAGAGTTGATATCGAACGAAATTTACTTTTAGTAAAGGGTTCGGTTCCTGGTTCAAAAGGAGAAATGCTAATAATTAATAAGGTAAAATAAAATAATGTTATGGTTACTAGGGAAGGAGGATTGTTATGATTGATCTGTCAGTGCATAATGTTAAAGGAGAAAAAATTGGAGAAGTTTCCCTTAATGATGCTATTTTTAATACAAAAATAAATAAATATTTAGTCCATCAAGTAGTTAAACGTCATTTAGCAACAAAAAGGAGAGGTACTGCATCTACAAAAAACAGAAGTGAAGTGAGCGGCGGAGGAGCTAAACCCTGGAAGCAAAAAGGGACTGGTAGAGCAAGAGCAGGAACTAATCGTTCACCTGTTTGGGTAGGAGGGGGAACTGTATTTGGACCTACTCCTAGAGATTATTCTTATTCTTTACCTCAGAAGATGAAAATTGCTTCTTTAAAAACAGTACTATCTGATAAAGTAAAAAATAAGGAAATTGTTATTTTAGATCAACTTGTCTTAGAAGAAAAAAAGACTAAAAAGATGAAAAATATTTTGGAAAATTTAAAAGCTTTTACAAAACCCTTAATTATAACTGAAAAAGAAGATAAGGATGTAACACGTGTAGCACATAATATTAAAGGTGTAATGGTTTTACCTGTTACAAAGATAAATGCTTATGATCTAATAAATCAAAAAAAGATAATAATTACAAAGAACGCTTTAAAGCGGATTGAGGAGGTGCTATCATAATGCCTTCCAGCAATGATATTCTTTTAAATCCGATAATATCAGAGAAGAGTGTAAAGCTAAAAGAACAAAATAAATATGTATTTAAAGTATATTGGAAAGCTAATTGTTCTGAAATCGCTAAAGCGATTGAGGATAAATTTAATACCAAAGTTAAAAAAGTAAATGTACTAAAGATATCTGCTAAAAAAAAGAGTTTAGGAAGATATTCAGGGAAGACATCACATTGGAAGAAAGCGATCGTTACCCTGAAGAAGGATGAGAAAATTAAAGAATTAGAAAATATTTAAAGTATTTTAAAAAGCTTTAAAGAAAGGTGTAAACAAAAGTGGCAGAAATTAAAAAATATAAACCAACTTCTCCAGGTAGAAGATTTATGACAATTTCTACCTTTGAGGAAATTACTACTGATAAACCGGAAAAATCATTAACTATAGGTTTAAGAAAAAAAGGTGGCAGAAATAATCAGGGAAAACTTACAGTTAGGCATAAAGGTGGAGGAAGTAGGAAAAAATATAGAATAATTGATTTTAAAAGAAATAAATCAGCAGTTTCAGCTAAAGTTGCCAGTATAGAATATGATCCTAACCGTTCTGCAAGGATTGCACTTTTAAAATATTTTGATGGAGAAAAAAGATACATTTTATGTCCTGCAAATTTAAAGGTAGGAGATATAGTTGTGTCTGGAGAAAAGGCCGATATTACAACTGGAAATACTAAAGCCTTGAAAGATATACCTACCGGTACCTTAATTCATAATATCGAACTGGAACCTAATCAGGGCGGAAAATTAGTTCGTTCAGCAGGATCATCAGCTCAACTTATGGCTAAAGAAGGAAAGTTTGCCCATATAAAATTACCTTCTGGTGAAGTAAGGTTGATAAAATTGGAATGCACGGCAACTATTGGACAAATTGGAAATGTTGTTCACTCAAACATATCCTATGGTAAAGCAGGTAAAAGTAGATGGATGGGTATAAGACCTACAGTTAGAGGAGTAGTAATGAATCCCATTGATCATCCTATGGGGGGTGGAGAAGGTAAAAGTTCAGGAGGAAGACATCCGGTTTCTCCTACAGGAGTACCGGCAAAGGGATATCGGACCAGAAAAAAGAATAAATTATCAGATAAGCATATTATTAAAAGAAGAACAATAAAAAAATAGTTAATAAGGGAGGCAGTTGCTTCAAATGACTAGATCTTTAAAAAAGGGACCTTATATAGACGAAAAATTATTAAAAAAAATAAGAGAATTAAATAAAAAAAGAAAAAAGACCATTATTAAAACTTGGTCCAGAAATTCCACAATATTTCCTGTAATGGTAGGTCATACAATTGCTGTGCATAATGGCAAGAGACATATTCCTGTATATGTTACTGAAAATATGGTGGGTCATAAGTTGGGAGAATTTTCTCCAACCAGGATATTTAAAGGACATGGTTCTCATGCAGAAAGGTCCACTACCTTAAAGTAGAAAAAGAAACAAAATGAAGATTTTGTGAATTAATATCTTATTAAAAAAAGAATTATTAACTTAAAAATATAAATAATAATTTTACTGTTTATCCAGGGAAAAATTATAAAAATATTAGGAGGAAAATAATGAGTGTAAAAGCGGTAGGAAAATATTTACCCATATCTGCTAGAAAAGGAAGACAAGCTATAGATATAATTAGAGGAAAAGATGTGGGCGAAGCACTTTTAGCCTTAAAATTTCTTCCTAACCGTTCGGCTAAAATGGTATACAATGTTTTAAAATCAGCAGTACATAATGCTCAAAATAACAATGAAGAAAATATTGAAAATTTGTATGTATCTAAAGCTTTTGCAGACGAGGGAGCTACTCAGAAAAGATTCAGACCAAGAGCTATGGGGAGAGCATCCAAGATTAGAAAGAGAAGTAGTCACATTACCATTATAGTTGACAATAAAGGGGAGGGGAAATAATTGGGACAAAAAGTACATCCAAAAGGATTGAGAATTGGTGTAATAAAAGATTGGGATGGTAAATGGTTTGCAAAAAAGGGTTATGCTGAAAACATCCATCAAGATTATCAAATTAGAAGTTTTTTAAGGAAGAATCTAAAGCGTGCCGGGATATCTATTATTGAAATTGAGCGAATTGCAGATAGAGTGAGAATTACTATTAATTGTGCACGGCCTGGAATTGTTATAGGGAGAAAGGGAGTAGAAGTAGCTAAACTCAAAGATAAATTATCCAAAATTGTAAAAGGTGATTTACAAATTAAAATTATTGAAGTAAAATCTCCCGAGTTAGATGCTCAATTGGTCGCCGGAAGTATTGCCGAACAGCTAGAAAGAAAAGGTTCTACTAAAAGGGCTATGAGGCAAGCAGCTAATCGTTCAATGAAAATAGGTGCTGAAGGAATAAAAATATCTTGTTCCGGGAGAATAGGCGGAGCAGAAATAGCTCGAACCGAATGGCACTTAGAAGGAAGATTACCATTACATACTTTACGAGCTGATATAGATTATGGTTTTGCTGAAGCTAATACAACATATGGAAAAATTGGAGTTACAGTGTGGATTTTTCGAGGAGAAATTCTCCCAACAAAAAATAAGAATAATCAAGACAATGCTAAACAAAAGAAAGATAAAAAAGTTTTAGTTAATAATAACGACAAAGTGGAAGGAAACCGCAGAGGAGAGGTGCAAAAAGATGTTACAACCAACTAGAACAAAACATCGCAAAACACACAGAGGGAAAATGAAAGGTAGTGCAAATAAGGGAAATTATCTTGCATTTGGTGAGTATGGTTTACAAGCATTGGAATCTTATTGGATAACTAGTGCTCAAATTGAAGCAGCCAGGGTTGCTATTACCCATGCTGTAAAAAGAGGCGGAAAAGTATGGATCAGGATATTTCCTGATAAATCAGTAACTACAAAACCTGCAGAAACTAGAATGGGTAAGGGAAAGGGAGCACCGGATCATTGGGTAGCAGTAGTAAAATCGGGAAGAGTATTATTTGAATTAGGGGGAGTAGATGAAACATTAGCTAAGGAAGCTATGAGATTAGCTAATCACAAATTACCTATTAAAACCCGATTTCTTTCCCGGGAAGAGCAGGTGAGGGGATAAATGAAAACAAAAGAATTAAGAGATTTATCAATAGAAGAACTGGAAAAAAAATTAGTTGATTTTAAGGATGAGCTGTTTAGCCTAAGATTTCAAATGGTCACAGGACAATTGGGAAATCCAATGAGAATAAAAGAGGTAAAACGTGATATTGCCAGAGTTATGACTATTTTAAAAGAAATAAAATTACAAAAAGATGAAATAAAAAAAACAAAGGAGGATTAAATAGTGTCCGGGGGAAATGTTAAAACCAAAATTGGAAGAGTTGTAAGTGATGGAATGGAAAAAAGTGTAACAGTAAGAGTGGAATACCTGGTATCACATCCTCTTTACAAAAAAAGAATAAAAAAATCTTCTAAATTTATAGCTCATGATGAAAAAAATATTTGTAATGTTAGAGATAAGGTAAAAATTGTTGAAACTCGACCTTTAAGTAAAAGAAAAAGGTGGAGAATCGTAGAAATATTAGAGAAAGCGAAATAAAATTTAGATAATACAAATTGTTAGGGAGAGAGAAGGTAACTAAGATGATACAAATGCAAACTCGTTTATTTGTAGCTGATAATTCAGGTGCAAAAGAAATACAATGTATAAAAGTTTTAGGTGGTTCTCGAAGGAGATATGCCAGAATAGGAGATATTGTTGTTGCATCAGTTAAAGTAGCAGCAGTAGGAGGTACCTGTAAAAAAGGTGATGTCATAAAAGCGGTCATTGTTAGAACAAAGAAAGAATTGGGCCGATTGGATGGTTCTTATATCAGATTTGATGATAATGCCGCAGTAGTTATTAATCCTCAAAATGAACCGGTAGGAACAAGAATATTTGGGCCTGTTGCTCGTGAGTTAAGAAGTAAAAATTTCATGAAGATAATATCACTAGCTTCTGAAGTAGTATAAAATGAGGGGAGGAATAGTGACTTGGTAGAAAGTAAAATAAATTTTAAAAAAGATGATAATGTATTAATTATAAGCGGAGAAGATAAAGGGAAAAAGGGTAAGATCGTTAGTGTTTCCCCAAAAAAGTTAAGAGCACTTGTTAAAGGGGTTAATTTTTCTAAAAAACATGTTAAGCCTACTGACAAAATTCCTCAAGGAGGAATAATTGATCAAGAGAGTGCTGTACACATTTCCAATATAAAGTTAATTTGTAATAAATGCAACAAACCTACTACTGTTAAGAGGGAAAAAATTAAAGAGGGCAAAAGAGTTAGAGTTTGTAAAAAATGTGGCG
The DNA here is from genome assembly GCA_034659055.1 of Candidatus Caldatribacteriota bacterium. GTDB lineage: Bacteria > Atribacterota > Phoenicimicrobiia > Phoenicimicrobiales > Phoenicimicrobiaceae > JAYEGH01. Next base: position 18,100 of record JAYEGH010000030.1, on the reverse strand, counting down.
AAATAATAGATAAGGTTTAGGAGGTTATACTATGCCCCGATTGAAAGATAAATTCTTTAAGCAAATTTTACCAGAAATGATGAAAAAACATAAATATTCAAGCGTAATGGCTGTCCCTAGACTAAAGAAAGTGGTAATTAATGTCGGATTAGGTAAGGCTATCACAGATTCAAAGGTTATGGATGAAGCAATAAAAGAAATAACTATTATAAGTGGTCAAAAACCAATTATAACCAAAGCAAAAAAATCTATCTCAAATTTTGGATTGAGAAAAGATATGCCAGTAGGTTGCAAGGTTACTTTACGCAGTGATAGGATGTACGAATTTTTAGATAAATTTATCAATGCAGCTATTGCCAGGATTCGTGATTTTCGGGGAGTTCCTTCGGATTCTTTTGACGGAAGAGGAAATTATACTTTAGGAATAAAAGAACAATTAATTTTTCCGGAAATAGATTTTGATCAAGTTTCAAATACCTTAGGGATGAACATTACAATAGTAACCAGTGCATCAAACGATGAAGAAGGAAAAACCCTTTTAGAATTAATAGGGATGCCTTTTAAAAAGTGATTTTATCATATATAGAGAAAAAAATATAAGCTAACTAACTAAATAACTAGCAAAAAAGGAGGGAATAGTGTGGCTAGAAAAGCCCTAGTAGAAAAAGCAAACAAAAAACCAAAGTATAAAGTAAGGAAATATTTTCGCTGTAGTATCTGCGGAAGACCAAGGGGTTATTTAAGAAAATTTGGGATATGCAGGATTTGCTTCAGGAAAATGGCTCATAAAGGTGAATTACCAGGCGTAACTAAATCTAGTTGGTAATTCTTTATATAAATCAGCATAAGAAATTGGAATTTAAAAGAGGAGGATATTATATATGGGTGTTATAACAGATCCTGTCGCAGATATGTTAACTCGGGTTAGAAATGCCAATAAGATGGGTCATAAATATTTATTTGTTCCCGCATCAAAATTAAAATCAGAGATCGCGCGCATCTTAAAAGACGAAGGTTTTATAAAAGACTATAGATATAAAGAAGATGACAAACAAAATCAGATAATTATATATTTGCAATTTATAAACAAAGAAAAGAGCATAAATAATCTTAAAAGAATTAGTAAACCAGGACTGAGAGTTTACGTAAAAAAGGATGAGATACCAGAAGTTTTAGGTGGTTTGGGAATTGTAATATTGTCAACGTCTAAAGGAATTATGACTGGTAAAAAAGCTTTACAGAAACATCTTGGCGGAGAAGTAATCTGTTATATTTGGTAATAAATTGGTAATAAATAAGTAGAAATTGTTTATTAGGTATTAAGAAAAACATAGTTTTAACTTGTAAATTGCGAATTAAGCCTTGTATATAGTATATCGTAAGTAATAAACATATTAGAGAATAAAAAATACGAAATACATTATACGTAATACGCAATACGAAAAAGAGGAGGTTTAATATGTCCAGAGTAGGAAGAATGCCAATAACTATTCCTAAGGGAGTAAAAGTTGAGATAAATAAAAACAGTATTAAAGTAACAGGAGAAAAAGGCACTTTGGAGAGGGACATTTGTGCAGGAATCAGTATAAAATCTGATGAAAATATAATATATGTTACCAGAAATTCAGATAGTAAACTTCATAGGTCTTTACATGGATTAAGCCGAAGTTTAATAAATAATATGGTGATGGGCGTATCCTCAGGATTTGAAAAGGAATTAGAGCTCGTAGGAGTTGGTTATCGAGCAGTTCTTGAAGGTGGAAAAATGACTATTCAGGCCGGGTTTTCTCACCCTGTTAAAATTAAGCCACCTGAGGGAATCGAATTTGAAATAGAAAAACAAAAAAAGATTAAAATTAAAGGAATTGACAAACAATTGGTAGGTGAAACTGCGGCGAAGATAAGGATATTAAGAAAACCAGAACCTTATAAAGGAAAAGGCATAAGATATAAAGATGAAGCAGTAAGAAGAAAAATAGGTAAAACTGGTGCAAAATAGCTTATATTTTTTTAGATACCTAAAAAAGAAAGAAAGGAGTACTTACCTTGGCGGAAAATAATAGGAGAATTGCTAGAATTAAAAGGCATAAAAGAGTACGCAAAACGATATTTGGAAAGAGTGAAAGACCACGTTTGTGTGTTTTTAGAAGTTTAAAAAATATTTATATTCAGGCAATTGACGACCAAAAAGAAGTAACTTTAGTATCGGCTTCTACTCTTAATCCGGAAATAAAAGAAAAAACGAAATATCAGGGGAATGTAAAGGCAGCAGAACTGCTTGGTAGTTTAATGGCTGTAAAATTGAAAGAAAAAGGGATTAAAAAGGTAGTATTCGATCGAGGAGGTTATCTGTATCACGGCAGAGTAAAAGCACTTGCCGAAAGTATCAAAAAAGGGAAAATAATTTTTTAACAATGAAATTAATGTGCCAAGCTATGAAGAATCTGTAAAATAAATATATTTTGCTTATTTGGTAGTGGAAAATAATTAATAAATAATAAAAAAGGATATCATAAAAAGATTAATAAAAATGGAAGGAGGTGGACAGGTGCAGAAAATTGATCCTAAAGGGTTAGACTTACAAGAGACAGTTATTTTTGTTAATAGAGTTAGCAAGGTTGTAAAGGGTGGAAGAAGATTTGGTTTTACCGCAATGGTTGCAGTAGGAAATGGAGAAGGAATCATTGGTATAGGCTACGGGAAGGCCAAAGATGTATCTGAAGCAATTAAAAAAGGAGTGACACAAGGAAAAAAGAATTTAATAAAGGTTAAAATGAAAAAAGGAACTATTCCTTATATGATTATAGGGCATTTTGGTGCTGCAGCAGTTTTATTAAAACCGGCTTCACCGGGAACCGGAGTTATTGCAGGTGGTTCAGTTAGGGCCATATTGGAAGCTGCAGGATTCCAGGATGTTTTAACTAAATCTTTAGGCAGTAGCAATAATTTAAACATTGCAAAAGCAACTATGGATGGTCTTATGAATTTAAAAAATGCTAAAAATATAGCAAGATTAAGAGGGAAGAGTTTAGAAGAAATATATGGAAAACCACTAAAGCCCAGGGAGGTAACAAGTAATGAGATTAGATAATTTAAGTCCTGCCTTAAAATCAACTAAGAAAGTTAAAAGAGTTGGTAGGGGTTGTGGCTCTGGTCATGGAAAAACTTCTTGCCGGGGAGAAAATGGACAAAATAGCCGTTCAGGCGGTGGTGTTAGACCTCATTTTGAAGGAGGTCAAATGCCTTTATATAGAAGAGTCCCCAAGAGAGGATTCACTAATATATTTAAAAAAGAATTCAATATCGTAAATATTGATAGATTAAATATATTTAAAGATGGAGATGTAGTTACACCGATAGAATTGGTTAATAATGGAATTATTAAAAAAATGAAAGACGGAGTTAAAATACTGGCTAAAGGAAAATTATCTAAAAAAATAACCGTTAAGGCTAATAAATTTAGTCAGAAAGCAGTAAAGGAAATAGAATTAGTTGGTGGGAAGATTGAGGTGATATAATTGTTTGAAAAAATAGGCAATCTATTTAAAATTCCTGGATTAAGAAAAAGAATATATTTTACAGTTGCTATGGTTGTAATAGTTAGATTTGGCAGTCATCTACCTTTGCCCGGTGTTGATAAGACAGCATTAGCTAATTTATTTGCTCAAGGCGGGATATTAGGGTTTATGGACCTCTTTGCAGGCGGAGCACTAAGTCGTTTTTCGATTTTTGCTTTAGGAATAATGCCTTATATTAGTGCTTCGATTATTATTAATCTTCTAACTGCTGTAGTTCCTACTTTAGAACAATGGGCAAAAGAAGGAGAAGAAGGCAGAAATAAGATGACCAAGGTTACCCGTTATTTCACCGTATTGTTAGCTGTCATTCAAGCTTTTGCAATAAGTTCATGGCTACAAAATATGGGCGTATTAATGGTTTCGGGAATTACTTTTAATATTCTATTAATAATAACCCTTACCGCAGGAACATGTTTTTTGATGTGGTTAGGGGAGCAGATTACTGATTTTGGAATTGGTAATGGAATCTCTATAATTATATTTATTGGAATTATTGCCAGAATGCCTTCTCAAATTATTCAGACAATTGAATTGCTACGAATAGGAGAAATAAACATTATCGCCTTTGTAAGCTTAATTATAATTGCTGTAATTGTAGTTGGTGGAGTAATTGCCATACAAAAAGGACAAAGAAGAATTCCAGTTCAATATGCTAAAAGAGTAATAGGACGTAAAATGTATGGTGGTCAAGGCACTTTTATTCCTTTACGGGTAAATCAAGCAGGGGTTATCCCGATAATATTTGCTTCAGCAATATTAATGTTCCCTGCTACAATTGCTCAGTTTTTTCAAAATTTAGCTTTTATGAAAGCTATGTCAGATGCACTTTCACCGGGAAGGCCGTTATATTTGGTTTTATATTCTATTTTAATAATTGTGTTTACTTTCTTTTATACGGCTATAACCTTTAATCCAGCCAATATGGCAGATAACATGAAAAAATATGGAGGATTTATCCCGGGAATAAGACCAGGGAGGAATACTACCGCTTATATTGATTACATAATGACTCGAGTTACTTTAAGCGGTGCATTGTTTTTAGCAATAATTGCGATCTTGCCAAATATACTAATAAAAGTTACAGGGATTACTACTTTTTATTTTGGAGGAACCTCATTATTAATTATGGTAGGAGTTGCTCTGGAGACTGTACAACAGATGGAGTCTCATATGTTGATGAGGCATTATGAAGGTTTTATTAAAAAATAACGCAAGTACAAATAAGGGTAGAGTAATTTGATAGAATTAAATTGAAATGAGAAAAGGTGAAGGTAATGAGGATAATTTTATTAGGACCTCCCGGTGCCGGGAAGGGAACAGTTGCAAAAAAATTACAGAAAGAATTAGATATACCAGTAATTTCAACGGGAGTAATATTACGAAAAGCAATTACTAAAAAGACTGAATTAGGTGAAAAAGTAGAATCCATTATGAGCGAAGGTGAATTAGTGCCCGATTTTCTTATTATGGAAATAATTAAGGAGAGAATAAAAGAGAAAGATTGTGAAAAGGGGTATATCTTCGATGGTTTTCCAAGAAATATTAAACAAGCAAATTCATTAGAAAGATTGAACAAAGAACTTTTCATGAAGATTGATTTTGTGTTTTATTTTGAAATATCTGATGCTAAGATAATTCAGAGATTATCCAGTCGTAGGGTCTGTAAGAAATGTGGTT
>JAYEGH010000030.1:3660-12745 GCA_034659055.1 Candidatus Caldatribacteriota bacterium | reverse complement strand
GTAGATTTACCTAGGAATAAGAGAGTAGAATATGCTTTAAGATATATTTTTGGAATTGGTCTTACTAGTTCACAAGCAATATTAAAGGAAGCAGAAGTTAATCCGTCTACTCGAGCAAAGGATTTAACGGAGGAAGAAATAAGCAGGATAAAAGAAATTATTGATAAAAAATACAAAGTAGAGGGAGAACTAAAAAGTGAAGTTACTACCTCTATAAAAAGACTTATGGATATAGGTTCTTATAAAGGATTGAGACACCGAAAAGGTCTTCCGGTTAATGGACAGAGAACTAAAACAAATTCAAGAACGAGAAAAGGACCAAAAAAAACGGTTGGAGCTAAAAGAAAAAAAGCGGTTAAAAGTGCTTTGTAAATATAGAAGGGAGAAATTAATTGGCAAATAAAAAGAAAATTAGAAGGGCTAAAAAGAAAGTAAAAAAGAATATAGTTTCAGGAGTAGTACATATTAAATCTACTTTTAATAATACTATAGTAACTATCTCTGATGCAGAAGGAAATGTAGTTTCTTGGGCAAGTGCAGGTAATATGGGTTATAAAGGAAGTAAAAAAAGTACTTCTTTCGCGGCACAGGTAACTGCTGAAGGAGCAGCAAAAAAGGCAATGGATCAAGGGATGAAAGAAGTAGACGTATTAGTAAAAGGGCCTGGTTCAGGCAGAGAAACTGCTATAAGGTCCTTGCAGGCAGTTGGGTTAAAAGTAAACATGATTAAAGATGTTACCCCGATTCCTCATAATGGTTGTAGGCCGCCAAAACAGCGGAGAACATAATCGAACAAGATTATAATTAATGTAATGGATTTTTATAATTTTTATTAATTCGAAATTAATTGATATTTTAAGTTTATAAAAAATATAAGTAAAAAAATTTCACGATTAGTATGTTTTAGAATACTAAAGTTAAACAGGAGGTTTTATAATATATGGCAAGATATACAGGGCCAGCGTGCAAACTATGCCGTAGAGAAGGAGTAAAACTCTTTTTAAAAGGGGATAGATGTTATTCTGATAAATGTCCAATTGAAAAAGGAGCAGCTTTACCTGGTAAAAATGCAAAAAGTTTTCGACCAAGAAAACCATCTACCTATGGTGTTAGGATAAGAGAAAAGCAAAAATTAAGAAAATATTATGGATTATTAGAAAAACAATTTAAGGCTTATTTTAAAAAAGCTGAAAGAAAAAAAGGTATTACTGGTGAGAATTTAATAGAATTATTGGAGAGAAGATTGGACAACATAATGTATCGAACTGGTATAGTAAAATCAAGAGCTCAAGCTCGGCAATTAGTACTCCATTCGCATATTTTAGTAAATGGGAAAAAAGTAAACATACCTTCTTACCAAGTTAACATTGATGATACAATCGAAATAAAGGAAAAAAGTAAGAATATTGAAGAACTTAAAGAAATTAAAGAAGGAAAGATAGAAGTTAACGTTTCTTCCTGGATAGAGTTTATTCCCGAGCAACTAAAAGGAAAGGTTATAAAATTTCCTTCAAAAGAAGAATTAAATTTACCAATAGAGGAAAAATTGGTAGTTGAATATTATTCTCGTTAATATTATAGGTTTACATACCCATAAAAGGAGAGTATCAAAGGATGGATATTAACAATTTAAAAATTAAAATAGAAAACTTAACGGATAACTATGGTAAATTCATTATAGAACCATTGGAAAAAGGATTTGGTGCAACTTTAGGTAATTCTCTTAGAAGGGTGCTGTTATCTTCCATGACTGGAGGAGCACCTACTGCTATTAGAATTGATGGGATTACACATGAATTTACCACTATTCCCGGAGTTAAAGAAGATATCGTTGAGGTTATTTTGAATATTAAAGAATTAGTCGCTAAGATGTATTCTGATGAACCACAAACATTAAAAATTCAAGCTAAGGGTAAAAAGGAAGTAAAGGCATCTGACATAACACCTAATATAAATGTAGAAATACTAGATCCAGATTTACACATTGCAACCTTAAATGAAGATGGTAAATTAAATATGGAGATAGTAATTGAAAAAGGATTAGGCTATAGAACTGCCGAAAGAAATAAAAAAATGGAGCAACCCGTAGATACTATCTTTATTGATTCCTTTTTTTCACCCATTAGGAAGGTGAGCTATGAAGTAGAAAATGCTAGCTTGAGCCAATTTTCCAATCATGATAAATTGATTTTAGAAATATTTAGCAATGGAGGTATTCTACCTGACGAAGCTCTAAGTAAATCAGCAAACATACTAATTAAGTATTTAAAATTATTTACAAAATTTTCACCTGAAGAAGATGATTTATCTGAGGAATTTATATCAGAAGAAGAAAAAGAAAAGATTGAAAAAGAAAAGATTTTAAATAAAACCATTGAGGAATTGGATTTTTCTGTCCGCTCATATAATTGCCTAAAAAATTCAAAGATAAATACCTTAGCTGATTTACTTAAATATTCAAATAATGAAATAATAAAGATAAAAAATTTAGGTAAAAAATCTTTAGATGAAATTAAAGAAAAGATAGAAAAATACGGATTTGTTTTAGGCGAAAAATATCGGCGGGAGGATTTTTAGAATGAGACACAAGAAACTAAGAGGAAAATTAGGTCGAACAACCGGCCATAGAAGTGCTTTATTGGCAAATTTAGCCATATCGCTTATTAATCACAAAAAAATTGAAACTACTTGTACAAAAGCTAAGGAAGTAAGAAAATATGTAGAAAAGTTGGTAACTAAAGCTAAAAAAAATGATTTGCAGGCACAAAGAGAAGTGAGAAGAGTTATTAAAAATAAAGAAGCCTCTAAGGTACTCTTTGAAGAGATTAGCCCAAAATATGCAGAGAGAAACGGGGGCTATACCAGAATTATAAAAACTGGTTTTCGTAAAGGAGACGCTGCTCCGTTAGCTATAATAGAATTTGTAGAATAAAAAATATTTATAGAAAAAAGGTTGAAAAGTTTGATAATAAGTTTAATTCTTAGGCTTTTTAACCTTTTAATTTTTTACTGATCTTATTCTAATCCTTACCCGAATCTATATATAGACTAAACCCTATACGCTCAACACTAATATTATAATTAACAAGATACCAGTTAAGAATTTACTGAGATTCCTGGATTCCTTCTTTTATTTTTCTTAACTAACTAGCCAACTAAAAAGTGGTAAGTATTTGTTTTATAACTTGGGAAATTAAATCTTATTACTTATTATTTATTAATGTATTTATGCTTGTTGCTGTATCTTATTCTGGTTCCTGGTTTTTTAAATAAATAACTAAATAGCTAACCCGCCAACCAACTAATAAATGGTGAAAATTTTGATAAAAATAAAAAAATTAAGTCATATTTATAATTCCCAAAAGAAAAATCAAATAAAGGCTTTAGATAATATTAATTTAGAAATAGAAGATGGAGATTTCATTACGATTATTGGTTCTAACGGTTCTGGAAAATCTACCTTGGCCAGGCACTTAAATTGTTTACTGTTACCTACTTTTGGAGATGTATGGGTAGATGGTCTAAATACCAAAGATAAAGAAAAAATTTGGGAAATAAGGAAGAAGGTTGGTATGGTTTTTCAAAATCCAGATAATCAAATTGTAGCTACCACAGTAGAAGATGATATTGCTTTTGGTTTGGAAAATATCGGATTAAGCAAAGAAGTTATGGAGAAGCGGGTTGAATGGGCTCTTAAAATTATAGAAATGGAAGAATACAAAAAGAGCGAGCCCCATTTACTTTCGGGGGGACAAAAGCAAAGAGTAGCAATAGCTGGAGCAATTGCCATGCACTCTTCCTACCTGGTTTTAGATGAACCTACTGCAATGCTTGATCCCAGTGGTCGAGATGAAGTTATGGATATAGTAAAAAAATTAAACAAAAAAGAAAAAATTGCCATTATCTATATTACTCATTTAATGGAAGAAGCTGTAGAATCAAAAAGAATTGTAGTTTTAGATAAAGGTAAAATCGCTTTAGAAGACAAGCCCAGAGAAGTATTTAAAAAATATGATATTTTAAAAAAGATAAGATTGGATATTCCCCAAATAACCGAATTGGCTTTTAGGTTAAACAAAAAGGGATTAGATATTCCTACTGATATTTTAAAGGTAAATGAAATGGTAGATAGACTATGTTTATACGTTTAGAAAATATATCTTTTACTTATTGTTTGAATATGCCTTTTGAAACTGAGGTCTTAAAAAATATCAATTTAGAAATTGATGAAGGAGAAATTGTCGGTCTTATCGGACATACCGGTTGTGGAAAAACTACATTAATCCAGCATCTCAATGGTTTGCTTACACCTAACGTTGGCAAGGTTTTTGTTGAAGGAGAAGATGTTAATGCAAAGGGAACAAATTTAAAAAAAATAAGACAAAAAGTGGGATTGGTATTTCAATATCCGGAGAATCAATTATTTGAAGACACTATTTATAAAGAAATAGCCTTTGGTCCGCATAAATTAAACTTATCGGAAGATGAAGTTGAAAAAAGGGTACGCGAAGCTTTGCAAATAGTTGATTTGGATTATAAAAATTATGCAGAACGTTCCCCTTTCTCTCTTAGCGGAGGAGAAATGAGACGGGTTGCTTTAGCCAGCGTATTATCTATTAAACCAAAAATACTGATTTTGGATGAACCCACAGCAAATCTGGATCCTCAAGGCAGAAATAATATATTATCTGAAATAAAAGAAATGCATCATAAGTTGGGAATAACAGTAATATTGGTTTCACATAATATGGAGAAGATCGCCGAGATAGTGAAACGACTCTTAGTAATGCATAAAGGCGAAATAATTATAGATGGCTCACCTCAGGATATTTTTGAAAAGAGATCCAAACAGTTAATAGATGTTGGATTAGGGCTTCCTCAAGTAACTAAATGTATGCATGAATTGAAGGATAAAGGTAAAGAAATTTATACCGGGGTTTTGACTGTGGATGATGCGGAGAAGGAAATATTTAATAGATTAAAAAAAGTTAATAAAAAATAAAAAGTTTGAATAATAGTATAATTTTTTTTAATTTATTAGCCTATTAATTTAATATCATTGACTTTATATTTATTTGAAAATCCAAAGAAGATGGAAAGAAAATGAAAATACTTAGAAATATTAGTTTTGGTCAGTATATTCACTATGATTCTTTAATTCATAACTTAGATCCCCGTACAAAAATATTAAGTTGTTTGATTATAATAATCTGCTTGTTTCTTATTAGTAATTTTTGGGGATACTTTATTCTGGGTATATTGATAATGATTAGCATTATTGTCTCTAAAGTGCATCCGAAATTTGTATTTAGAGGGCTAAAGCCGATACTTTATATAATTATATTTACTTTAATAATTCACTTATTTATGACTGAAGGAGAAGTAATTTACCGCTGGGGATTTCTAAAAATTACACTTGAAGGTTTAAGCAAAGGTTTATTTATAAGTTGTAGATTATTCATCTTAATTTTGAGTACTTCTTTGCTTACCCTTACTACAGCACCAATTTCCTTGACTGATGGAATAGAAAGGCTGTTGTCTGTTTTTAAGTTTATAGGTATGCCCGCACACGAAATAGCCATGATGATGACCATCGCTTTAAGATTTATTCCTACTTTATTGGAAGAAACGGAAAAGATAATGAAAGCTCAAATATCCAGGGGAGCAGATTTTGAAAGTGGTAATCTTTTAAATAGAACAAAAAGTTTAATTCCCATCTTGGTGCCATTATTTGTTAATGCTTTTCGTCGTGCAGATGAACTGGCGATTGCCATGGAAGCCAAGTGTTACAAGGGAGGAGAGGGAAGAACTCATTATAGAACATTACAGATTAAGAGAAATGATATATTAATATTTTCTGTGATTGTAATTACTGCAATCATAACAAGTGTGATGTTTTAAGAAATGCAAAAGCTCTAATTAACTAATTTAAGGAAAAAATGATTAATATAAAACTTACCATTGAATATGATGGAACCGAATATTATGGTTGGCAGAGGCAAAAAAAACTTCTAAGCATTCAGAAAACATTAGAAGAAAAAATTTCTCAAATTACCAATGAAGATATAAAAATAACGGGATCAGGAAGAACTGATGCAGGAGTTCATGCTATAGGGCAAGTAGCTAATTTTAAAATGGTTAGTACGGTTCCTTTTGAAAAATTGCCATTTATTTTAAATAATATATTACCTATTGATATCAGGATTAAAAAATCAGAAAAAGTAAATAGTGATTTTCATGCACGACATAGTTCTATTAGTAAAATATATCACTATTATATTTTTAATAGCAGTAAAAGTGAATGTTATCCCTCATTACATTTACGAAAATATGTATATTGCCTTAAAGAAAAAATAGATTTAATAGAAATGAAAAAAGCAAGTAGATTATTATTGGGTAAACATGATTTTCACTCTTTTTCCTGTTCGGGTAGCAGTTTCAATAATTCAATAAGAACTATAAAAAAGATTAATTTAAGAAAAAATGGCAATATAATATGTTTTCAAATAGAAGCCACTGCTTTTTTGTATAAAATGGTACGTAGAATTGCGGGAACTTTGTTAGAGGTCGGAAAAGGTAGTATGAAATATCACGAAGTAAAGAATATTTTAGAGAATAAAGATAGAAAAAAAGCAGGTAAAGTGCTTCCGGCCAAAGGATTGTTTTTAATGCAAGTGAAGTATTAAATAGTCGTTAGTGAATAGTGAATAGTCATTAGTAAAGATAAGATTAAGAAGGAAGCAAGATGAGATAGTGAATAGTGAATAGAAAAACAGTATCAAGTATATAGTGAAGAAAAGAAAAAAGAAAGAAAAATACGGGAAATGTAAGAGAAATTAGCTAGTTAGTTAATATAAATTTATAAAATTTCGCTTGACATCAGGGCTTGATTATATTAAAATTTAAGATGTATTTTTTAGTTTCATATAAATTAAAAAGATAGCTATAATTAGAAAAGCTTAATATGAATTTACTAAGCAGGAGGGAGGATCAAATTGAAAACTTACAGTGCAAAGGCAAAGGAAATTGATAGAAAATGGTATTTGATTGACGCTGAAAACCAGATATTAGGAAGAATGGCTACAACAATAGCTACAATGTTACGAGGTAAAAATAAACCGAACTATACTCCCTCAATGGACTTAGGAGATTATGTGGTAGTTATAAATGCCGAAAAGATAAAGACAACAGGTGATAAGCTAGCTGGGAAAATTTACAAATATCATACTCCTTATATGGGAGGTTTAAAAAGTACTACATTGGGTAATTTGTTAGCAAGAAAACCGGAATTAGTTATAAAAAAAGCTGTGCAGGGTATGATTCCTCATAATAAATTAGGAAGAGTCGTAATAAAGAGACTAAAAATTTATAAAGGCGATGAACACCCACATCAAGCACAAAAAATAGAAAAAGTTGATTAAAGATTAAAAAAGGAGGATAATACCTTTAATGCAAGCAAAAAGTTATGGCACAGGAAGAAGAAAAACTTCAATTGCCAGAGTATGGTTAGTTCCCGGAAAAGGCAATGTAAAAGTTAATACCAAATCATTAGATGATTATTTTGGAAGAAAAATATTGGGAAGTATAGTAGAAAAACCTTTAGATTTAGTTAATAAAAAAACTGAATTAGATGTTATCGCTAAAGTAAACGGAGGCGGGTTTACAGGACAGGTAGGAGCAATACAACATGGAATTGCCAGAGCCCTTCTACAATATGATCCTACATTAAGATCAATTTTGAAAAAAGAAGGTATGCTAACACGTGATGCGAGAATGAAGGAAAGGAAAAAATATGGCCAGAAAGGCCCTAGAGCTAGATATCAATTTTCCAAAAGATAATTATTTTTTATTACTTCTAAAAGAGAAAGGTTTGCCAAAAAGGGGACCTTTCTCTTTTTTTATTTTTTTGCTTTAACTTTTTATTTGCGAATATAGATCCATATGCAGAAAAAATGCAAATTAACTTTTTTAGACTTCTATTATTTATTATTAAAGGGAATAAATTATGAAAAATAATCCTAGATTAGATATTTATTTAGATAAAATTAAAAAAAATGCAAAATACATAAATAATTTATGTGTTAATCAAGGAATAGGAGTAGTGGGAATAACGAAAGGCTGTAGCGCTATCCCGAAAGTAGCCAGAGCAATGGCAGATGGAGGAATAAAGATTCTAGGAGATTCGCGCATTGAAAATATTAAGAGATTAAAGGAGGCCGGCATTAAAACAGAAATGATGCTGGTTAGAATTCCGATGTTTAGTGAAGTTGAAAAAGTAATTGAATGGTCTGATATCAGTTTAAATTCAGAAATAGAAGTAATTAAAAGGTTGTCTGAGTCAGCCCAAAGAAGAAACATAGTCCATAAAATTATTTTAATGGTAGATATGGGAGATTTACGAGAAGGCGTTATGCCTAAAGATGCAGTAAAAACGGTAGAGAAGATTGGTTCATTATCTGGAGTAAAATTGATAGGAATAGGTGTAAATTTTTGCTGTGCTAGTGGTATTATGCCTACTGCAAAAAATTTAAGTAAATTGGTAAAATTAGCAGAAGAAATTGAAAATAAATTTCAAATTAATTTAGAAATAATATCCGGTGGCAGTACTAATGTTTTAAAATTGATTGAAGACAACATATTGCCGCAAAAGATAAATCAATTAAGAATTGGTGTGGGTATTTTGTTAGGTCAAGATGATGTAAGATTGCGTAATTTAGCTGGAACATATCAGGATACTTTTATTCTGACTGGTGAAGTCGTTGAACTTAAAATAAAGCCTTCTATGCCTAAAGGTGAAATTGGAAGAGATGCCTTTGGTGCTATTCCCTCATTTAAAGATTTGGGATTAAGAAAGAGAGCTATTTTAGCTTTAGGAAAACAAGATATTCGATTGAGCAGTATAATACCTTTGAAAGAAGGGTTAAAGATAATAACTGCGAGCAGTGACCATGTAATTGTTGATGTCACAGATTTTAAAGAAGATATAAAAGTTGGGAGCGAGATACAGTTTAAATTAAATTATCCGGCTTTACTTGCTACTACTACTTCTAAATATATAAATAAATATTTTTATAAAGAAGAAAAA
>JAYEGH010000030.1:1474-3560 GCA_034659055.1 Candidatus Caldatribacteriota bacterium | reverse complement strand
ATACTGTATTTAGATTTGATAAAAGTGTAAAATAATTTTATAATACATAATAAGAGTAAAGAAAATAATTTTATAATATAATGTGTAATTTTTCAATCAAAATAGATTACAAAAATAGGTGATATTAATGCCCATTAGTTTTAGTTTATTAGATATTATTGATATTTTAATAATTACTTTTTTATTGTATAACATAATATTACTAATTAAAGATACACCGGCAGTTCAATTAATTAAGGGCATAATTATCCTTTTTATAGCTTCCTTTGTAGCCGATCAATTAGGGCTTAGAACTATTAATTGGCTTTTAAAGGGATCAATGGCTATGATGGTTTTTGCTTTTCCGATAATATTTCAACCGGAAATAAGAAGAGGTTTATTAAAAATGGGAAAAAAAGGGTTTTTAATAAACCCTTCTTATTTTCATAATGTAGATGATAAAAAAATTGAGCAGCTCATAAATGGATTAGTTATGGTTGTACCTATGCTTACTGCAAAGCACAAAGGTGCTCTAATTGTTTTAGAGAGAGAAGTAGGTCTTAAAGATATTTTGGAAACAGGAATCATTTTAAATAGTGAGTTTTCACCTGAATTATTATATTCTATTTTTATGCCTGATTCACCATTACATGATGGAGCTGTAATCATTCGGGGAAATAAAATAGTTGGAGCTAACTGTATTTTACCTTTAAGCGAGAGAAGCGATCTAAATAAATCGCACGGAACTCGACATAGAGCAGCTTTAGGTTTAAGTGAAAAGACAGATGCCTTAACAATTGTTGTATCAGAAGAAACAGGCAATATATCCATTGCTTTAGATGCTAAAATTACCAGACCGTTAGAACCACAGGGAGTAAAAAAGATATTAACACATCTATATCAACCAAAAAATATTTCTAAGTTTAATTTCTGGTCACGTAAAGGAGAAAGTAAGTGAAAGATCTAAAAAAGTGGTTATTAAGAAACATTGATATAAAATTGCTTTCTCTATTTTTGGCAATTATTATATGGGTTTATGTGGCAAGCGGTGAAAACCCGATTATTGATACTTTTATTGACGTACCTGTTACGATCAATAATCTTAAAGAAGATTTAGTAATTAAAGAGCTTCCTGAAAATATAAGTGTAGGAATTAAAGGACCTAAAGATTTATTGAGCAGTCTTTCTGCTAATCAAATTACCGGGGTAATTGATCTTTCTGATATTAAAGAATCAGGAATATATACACTTGAGATTGTTGCCTCTGCTCCCAAAAAAGCAGAAATTATCAGAGTAATTCCTTCTGAAATCAAAGTTGAAGCAGAAAAAGTTTTAACCAAAGAAATTGAAATTGAATATAGTTTAATAGGAATTCCTGAAGATGGATATTCTTTGACCGATAAACCAAAGCTTGATCCTTCTTTGGCAAAGGTAACCGGAGCTCAGAGCAAATTAGAAACTATAAAACAATTAATTTGTACAATCGATATCTCAGGAATAAAAAAGGATTTTAATAAGAAGATAAAGATAAAAGCACTGAATGCCGATGGTAATGAAATAAAAGAATTAAAGATTGAACCGGAATTGATAGAAGTATTAGTATCTGTTTCTCGGGGATATCCGGAAAAAGTATTATTGATAAAACCAAGAATAATTGGAGAGCCTGCACCAGGTTACTATATTTCTCAGATATTAGCTAATCCTAATAAAATAAAGATCTATGGCAATTATTCCAAGATAAATAGTTTAGAATTTTTAGAAACTATACCTATTGATGTGAATGGAATTAGTAAAACTCTTTCAGTGAAAGTGTCACCGGAATTAGAAGAAGGATTATATATATTTGAAGGAGAACCGTTGTTAACCGAAATAAGTATTCAAGTTAGAGAAAGTATAGTTAAAAGAACTATAGTAGATGTTCCAATTGAAATTAAAAATGTATCACCCTTTATATTTTGCGAAATAGAACCCAAAAAAGCAAATATAACCATAGAAGGACGAAATGTATTGGTTGAAAAGGTTGAAATAGAAGGTATAAAGTTATATGTAGAATTTACTGAAAGCTTAAAAAACGAACAAAAAGTAAAAATTGAAGTTCAACTGCCAG
>JAYEGH010000030.1:0-1374 GCA_034659055.1 Candidatus Caldatribacteriota bacterium | reverse complement strand
GGTAATTAATGAAAAAATTATTTGGGACAGATGGAATAAGGGGAATTGCTAACCGTGAGCCCATTACCGCTGAAACAGCCTTTCAAATTGGCAGAGCCGGGGCATATTTGTTTAAGGATAATCCTGATCCGAAAATATTAATTGGAAAAGACACCAGGATTTCTGGTGGTATGTTGGAATCAGCTTTAATGGCCGGAATATGTTCCATGGGTGTGAATGTATTAAGAGTGGGAGTAATGCCAACTCCTGCAGTAGCTTATCTAAATAAAATTTATAATGCCGATTGTGGTATTGTAATTTCGGCTTCTCACAATCCTTTTGATAACAATGGGATAAAATATATCACAAAGGATGGTTTTAAATTTTCAGATTCCCGGGAAGAAGAAATTGAAAAGATATATTTTGAAAATTATACTAAAAATAAACGGCCCACAGGTAAAAATATCGGAGTCATAACAGATTTAATCGATGCAAACGAAAAATATATTGACTATATAAAAAAAATTATTCCTTCCTCGTTTAATCTTAATAATTATAAAATTGTAGTAGATTGCGCAAATGGTGCATTATATAAAATTGCTCCTTTAATATTTAAGGATTTGGGTGCTAAGGTAATTTCTATTAACGATAAACCAGATGGTATTAATATAAATCTCAATTGCGGGGCTACCCATACTGATTCTCTAAAAAAAGAAGTATTAAAACATGATGCTGATTTGGGATTAGCTTTCGATGGAGATGCAGACAGGGTCATTGCTGTAGATGAGAAAGGAGAAAAAGTAGATGGTGATCAAATTATGGCAATTTGTGCTTTGAATCTGATAAAAAAAGATAAATTATTAAATAAAACAATAGTAACTACAATAATGAGTAATATGGGATTTGATCGAACAATAAAAGAGGCAGGAGGAAAAGTTATTAGGACAGATATCGGTGACCGATATGTATTTGAAAAGATGAAAGATGTCAATGCTATATTAGGGGGAGAACAATCAGGTCATATAATATTTTTACAGCACGGAACTACAGGAGATGGTTTAATCACTTCTTTACAACTTTTACAAGTAATTAGTGAAGAAGGAAAAGCCTTATCTAATTTAGCCTCTTTGATGAAAAGATATCCTCAAATTTTATTAAATTTTAAGATTAAAAATAAAAGTAAATTTTTTAAAAATGCGAGTATAGGAAAAATTATAAAAGTAGTTGAGAAAGAACTTGATGGAGATGGTAGAATTTTTATTAGACCCTCAGGAACAGAGCCATTGATCAGAATATTATTAGAAGACAAGGATCAAAAAAAATTGAATATCATTTCAAAAGACTTAAAAGAAGTAATTATGAAAGAAGATATCTAGATAGCGTATAGCGTACAGC
>JAYEGH010000029.1:0-5762 GCA_034659055.1 Candidatus Caldatribacteriota bacterium | reverse complement strand
CTAATTTCTTAATCATTTCCGATACACTGGGACATTTTACTTCTAATCTATCAGCAATATCTTTTACTCTAACATATCCTTTATCATTTTGTAAATTTAATATAGCTTCCAGATAATCTTCCATATTACGTGTGATCATTTAAATAAATTTTCCTTTTTAAATGTATTATATTTTACTAAAAACTTTTATTAAACAATCCTATCATTATTAGGAATGCCTAACTTTTTTTAATATATCACACCTTCTATATCGTTGCAAGGAAAATTTGTATTTCTTCCTTCATGATTTATGTTACACGTTATATAACCTTTTTATTTTTTGTTAATTCAATTTTTAAAAATTGTATACGATGTATACATAATCTATAAAATTATTTTAAAATTATAGGAAAAATAATAAAAGGAACAATACTTACTAAAAATTATCCAAAAAAAAATGGGCGTATTGTATACGCCCATTAAATAATGCTAATATTTTAAATATTATCATCTTGATAATTAGGAATGACTTTAATTTATTTTATGTTCTTCTTTAAATTCTTGACCTGTTACTGTAATTAAAGCTGGTACTTTTACATCACCGCGTTCATCAAATTCATAAAAATCGTTCCCAATACCTTCAATTTTAACCTTATGAAGATTTGCAATAAAGGATTCTCTATCTGTTCCACCCATTTCTATAATCTTTGTTGATATTTTCACAGCATCATAGCCATACATTGCAGCAAAATCTGGTGTAAAGTCATATTTTTTGTGCCATCTTGAAAGAAAATTAGCAACATATGGTCTATTTTTATCAAGTGACGGAGAACAAGTTAAGTAAACCTCGCCTAATTCGCCAGCCAGTTCAAAAAATCTTGGTTCTCCAAGTGATTTTGGTCCATAAAAAGTAACATCCCATCCCATTTTTCTCGCCTGATTAACTATCATCCCACCTTCATTACGTTCAACCAATATAAGCAGTATGTCTGGTTCTTCAGCTTTTGCTTTCAGAAGTACACCCCTAAAATCAACATCCTGTCCTGGTATAATAACATGCGGGTTACCTAATTTAATATCATAATTTTCTGCTTCATCCTGAAAAGTCTGTAACAATTGTTGTCCATAACTTGCATTTTCTACAATAATAGAAGCCTTCTTGGCATCAAAACGTTCACTTAGAACCTTCAACATAAAAATAGCTTCTGCTTCGGTAGTATAGGTTTCCCTTATGAGATTATCAAAACCTTGATGAGTAAGTGAAGTTGCACTAGCCCATCCCATAATATAGGGAACTCTCATTCTATGGAAGACAGGAGATGAAGCTAATGAAGCAGTGCTTATGGTTCCTCCTATAGCAGCCAGGTAGTCACCAACTGCTATTTTTCTAGCTGCGCTTGCAGCTTCTTTTGCATCTCCTTTATCATCAAAGGTGTCAAGTATAAAGGTGTATCCCTTTAATGGCCCTGATGGAATTCCTCCCATTTCATTGACTTCAGCTACACCTATTTCCGCTCCTCTTAAATTCCCTGAACCATAAGCTCCAGCAGGACCGGTTAGAGCATCACAAAAAGCAATTGTAATCTCTTTTTTTGAATGATTTACTCCTTTACTTTCAGATAAGGCTATAACTGTTAAACAACTTAACAAAATTACTGTTAATATAAGAATAAAAATAGTCTTTTTATACATTTTATTCATTTTACCTTCCTTTTTTATTTTTTTACTAAAAGCGTTCCATGCAATCTATAATACTAAAATATTTCACCTCCTTTTCAAATTTAGTTTTCTCCTAGATACACTTTGCGGATATCATCTGATTCAAGTAATTCTTGAGATAAACCTTGGAGGGATACTTTTCCTGTTTCTAATACATATCCCCTTTGAGCTATTTTTAAAGATTTTTTGACATTTTGCTCAACTAAAAAAATAGATATTCCTTCTGAATTAAGGTTTTTAATAATTTTAAATATTTCATTAACAAGTTGCGGTGCAAGTCCCATTGATGGTTCATCCATCAAAAGAAGCTTGGGTTTGCTCATTAAAGCTCTTGCCATAACAAGCACTTGTTGTTCTCCACCACTTAATAGTGATGCAGGCATATTTCTACGTTCAAAAAGTATAGGAAAAATTTCAAAATATTTCTCTATATCTTTTTTAATTTCTTTTGTATCTTTTCTAATATAAGCTCCCATCTCAAGATTTATTAAGACAGTAGAATCAGGAAAGACTCTCCTACCTTCCGGAACTTGAGCCATCCCCAATTTTACAATTTCTTCGGGAGCCATTTTCTCTATTCTTTTACCTAAAAATGTTATAGTACCATTGGTTGAGCCAATTAAACCGGAAATTACTTTCAATAAAGTAGTTTTTCCTGCGCCATTCGCACCAACAAGAGTAACAATTTCTCCCTCACTTATTTCTACTGATACATTATGTAAAACTTGAATATTCCCATATCCTGCGGATATATTTTTAATTTTAAGCGTTTTATTATTCCTCTTTTCCTAAATAGATTTCTTGTACTTGTTTATCTCTTTGAATTTCTCTTGGTATTCCTTCCTTTAATTTTGTCCCCGCATTGAGAACAATAATTTTATCTGAAATTGACATAATTGCTTTCATATTATGCTCAATAACAAAAAGGGCGAAACCTTTTTCTTTTAATTTTATTAAAAATTCGCATAAGGCAATTGCTTCCGTATGATTCATTCCAGCCGTAGGCTCATCCAATAGTAATAAGTCTGGCTCTGCCATTAAGGCCCGTGCAATTTCCAATAATCTTTGCTTACCGTATGGCAAATTTCTTGCTAATTCATCCTTTTCTTTCGCTAAATTTACTAATTCTAAAATTTCTATTGCTTTAAGGTAAGCACTTTTTTCTCTTTTATTTGCTAAATATGGATTGAAATATATATCTAGTAAAGAATTTTTAATTAAATGATGTCTCCCAATAAGTGCATTTTCCAAAACTGATATATTTTTAAATATTCTTAGATTTTGAAAGGTCCGGGCAATACCTTTTTCTACAATGCAATGCAATGGTAATTTTGTAATATCTTCATTCTTAAATTCTACCTTTCCAAAATCTGTACGGTATATTCCAGATAATATATTAAGAAATGTGGTTTTACCTGAACCATTAGGTCCAATCATTCCAACAATTTCTCCATTATCAACGGAAACATTCAGATGCCTAACAGCATGTATACCACCAAATTTTTTATCAATTTCCTCGGCTTTTAGGAGTGTCATATTATACCTCTATACCTTCCTATAATTGTATTTCTTCCTTATAGATTTCATTTTATTAAATATTCCCAAAATTCCGTAGGGATAACGTACTAACACAATTACCATAATTAATCCAATTAAAAGTAACCGGTAATGATATAATGGTCGAAAAACCTCTGTGGCAAACAGCATAACAACCACACCGGAAATTGTTGCTGTTAAATTTCCTATTCCTCCTAGTACAACCATAATAATCATTAGACAAGATTCATCAAGCGTAAAACTCGAAGGTGCTATTGCCGTATTGTAAACTGCATAATAACTACCTGCCAATCCTGCATAAAAACATCCTATGGAAAAAGATAATATTTTATACATTATGGTATGAATTCCCATTGTAGAAGCGGCTAATTCATCCTCCCGAATAGCAATAAAAGCACGCCCCAATTTTGATTTTACCAAAAGGCTTAAAGTAATATAAGTAAACCAGAACAAAATTAAACCTAAAAAGTAAAAATCTTTCTCTGAAATTATTCTCCAAGAAAAAATTTGAGGAGCCGGAATACCTACAATTCCCACAGCACCACCGCTAAAACTAATCCAATTTTGCATTATTAATCTAAAAATTTCACCAAATACAATACTTATAACAGTAAAATAATCTCCTCTTACTCTTGATGTGGATATACCCAAAAAGAGTCCAAAAAATACAGCAATTACCCCGGAAAGTATCAAAGCGGGAAAAAAGGCAAAATGATATCTAGTAAGCAAAATTGCAGTAGTATATGCCCCAATTCCATAAAATGCTGCATGTCCAACGGATAATAAATTTGTAAAACCAAAAATTAAATTTAAACTTAAACAAAGAATAGAATAAATAAGAACTAAATTAAAGATACCTATCCAATAATAATTTTTAACAAAAGAGGGTAATAAAAAAGATAATGCTACTGCTAATATAATAATAATGATATTCTTATTTTTTTTCATATTCTACACCTTTTCTTCAACATAACGACCTAAAATCCCTTTAGGTCTTACTAATAATATAATTATCAAAATAGCAAAAGTAATAACATCTCTATAAGCAGTTGAAACATAAAATCCTACTATGCTATGAAGCAACCCTAAAATTAATCCTCCTACTAATGCTCCATTTATACTTCCGATACCTCCAAAAACTGATGCTTCAAATGCTACAATTGTCCCCGAAAAGCCCATACTAATAGAAAGTGCATTATAAGAAGATGCATAAAGTATTCCTCCAATAACTCCAATCGTTCCTCCAAGCAGATATACTATTGAAATTGTTTTATTAATTGGGATTCCCATTAAACTAGAAGCAGGAATATCTTGAGAGGCACAGAGAATGCCTTTGCCAATTTTATGATATTTCAAAAAAAGGTTTAAAGTCACTACAACTATTATGACAATCCCCAAGGTCAAATATTGAGTAGTAGGAATTTGGATTCCAAAAATGGAGACAAATGGATTAGAAATGATGGAAGGGAAAAAATGAACTTGTCTACTCCAAAAATTCTCTGATGTATTTTGTATTATATATGCTACCCCAAGCGCACTAATCATGGATATATTTCTATATTCAGGGCCTCGCAGTGGGCGATATGCTAATCTTTCAACCATTGAAGCAAGTATACCACCAACTATCATTGCAATAATAATAGAAAGAATTGGATTTAAATTATACTTTGTTAAAAGCGTATAGCAGATAAAACTACCAAAAGCATAAATATCTCCATGGGCAAAATTCATTAATTTCAAAATACCATATACCATGCTATATCCGATAGCAATTAAGGCATAAATTGCTCCTAATGATAATCCAACTACAAAAATTTCAGTAAACATAACTTGCTATTCCCCTTTTTTATTAGGTATGTTATAAAACATTTTTTTGTCTTTTTTGTAAAAGTACTTTAAAAATTCTTTTTTCTTAAAAAGTTGTTTAACTATCTATGTTAAGTATTTACTAATGAGGGTTGATCCCGCTTACACTCCAATAATAACTTTTTCTATGTTTTTCAAATATTTCATCAGAGTTTGGTTAGCTTTTTTACTATTATGTCCTTATTATATCTCTTTATTTGGATAATTGAGTCACTGGGTAACCCAATTATCCAAAATTGACTTTATGATATCATATATATTTTTAAAAATCAATATTTTTTAAAAAATATTTCAATTTTTTGGAAACAATATAATACAGGGATATAATTTGAAATAAATAGATATTTCTTGCAGTTATAACCGGATTAATCTGAATCCATTTTGCAAAGAGAAAATAATAAGAGAATTTACTAAAAATATTTTCATACAATTTTTTCAACAATATAGGTTTAAAATTAAAGGGGCGTATATCAATACGCCCCTACTACCTTAGTTCTCTTATTGTTATTGTTTGCAATATAAATAGCATATACTATATGCATTTTTTAATTTATTTTACTAAGTTACTTTGTATTTTTTACCAACTCTACTACTTCTGGAAAATCTATTTTTAATTTCTTTACAATCTCTAAAGTAGGTAC
>JAYEGH010000028.1:0-5783 GCA_034659055.1 Candidatus Caldatribacteriota bacterium | reverse complement strand
TTAATTCTAAATTATCAATCCCTCTGCTACCTACAGTTATGCCTATTTGCATCCCTGGCTTTATCTTCTCGCTAAATTTTATCCTCTCAAGTTCCTGAATTATTTTCTCTGATACATTATCTATTTTCTTATTTTCAAAAACTTGAGAAACGCGTCGTAACATAATTTTTTCCATTAAAACACACCTTCATTAAGATGATAAAAAATTTTTCTTTTCAATCTCCCTGGTTGCCACCAAATCTATATTCTCATTCAATAAATTAAAAGCCACTACCTGGCCAATTGTAACAGGAGCCTCTACTTTAATCCGGTGAGTAATTTCCCCGACTTTTTTTAAATATTTTTTGGGGACAGGGGAAGTGGTTTTCACGCTTACCAAGGAAAAATTTCCATTTTTCACTAAAATAGAACCGGTAAATACCCTTAAAGGATTAGCAATTTCATTTCTTATAAAATCCTCCCCTTTGGGACACTGTGCTCCTTTAATGCTTTTTATCTTTTTCCCTTCATATTCTACTGATATATGACAACTGTTGGGACAAATTATACAAATAAATTCTCTCTTCATTATTAAATCAACCTTATCTTTAATCTTTTTACACTCTCTAATTCTTCCGAGGTTAATTTTACCCTGAGCATCTCTGCAGGGTTTACTCGGGGAAAGAATTTCTTTTTAACTAATTCTTTACCAGCTTCAAAAATAATTTTTTTCTTTTTTCCCGGTTGATTTACCCGAAAAGAAAAAATAGTATCTTTAATGGTAAATATTTTTTGGGGGACTACATATCTTAAACCGCTTCCGAGAATAATCTGGATTTCCCGTTGCGCTTGTAATCTTCCCTGCAAATAATCCATAACTCCTTCGGTAATGTATTCGGCTTCTAAAGAAACGTTATCAACGATATCGTGAACCTGCAGGACATTCCCACAGGCAAAGATACCCGGGACATTAGTCTGTCCTCTTTCATCTGCTTCAGGTCCTCCGGTTATACTGCTTAAAATAACTCCTGCCTGGCGGGAGAGCTCATTTTCCGGTATTAAACCTACTGAAAGCAATAAGGTATCACAAGCCACTTTCCTCTTGCTTTTTGAGATAATTTCACCTCTTTTGTCTACCTCTGCAAGGGTAACTTCGGATATACGCCCATTACCTTTAATATCAACAACCGTATGACTTAAGAGTAAAGGTATATCAAAATCATACAAGCACTGATTAATGTTTCGGGGAAGCCCACTACTGTAGGGAAGTATTTCAGCAACCATTTGAACCTCTGCTCCCTCCAGAGTTAGGCGACGCGCCATGATTAGACCAATATCTCCTGAACCCAAAATTACTATCTTTTTTCCCACCATATAATTTTTTAGATTGATCAGCTCCTGGGCTACACCGGCAGTATAAATTCCCGCCGGTCGGGTTCCCGGAATAGATATGGCTCCCCGGGTCCTTTCACGACAACCCATGGCCAGGATGATAACTTTAGCTCGAAAATGTTGCAACCCTTTACGATTAGCTACAATCACTTCTTTTTTTGGACTTAGGTTAATGACCATACTATTCAACAAAAAGGGGATTTTTTCTTCCTTAACCTGGTCAATATATCTTTGAGCATATTCCGGTCCCGTAAGTGAAGTATTAAACTTTTCCAACCCGAAACCATCGTGAATGCATTGGTTTAAGATACCTCCCAGATAGGAACCCCTTTCAATAATGAGAATATCATCTATTCCTTTTTGCCTGCAGGATACAGCTGCTGCCAAACCGGCAGCTCCACCACCGATAATAATAACATCTTTTTTTTGTATCATATGTTTACCTCATCACTTCTATATCCGGTTAGAAGATAAGAATGCTCTCCTTTTAGGGTAATTTCCTGAGGTGTTAATCCATATCCTTCCTTAAGTAGCTCCATAATTCTGGTTAAACAGTATCCACCCTGACATCTTCCCATCATCGCCCGGCTCCGGTATTTAATTGAGATCAGATCCTTGGCTCCCAGGGGGTTATCGATAGCTTCCATGATCTCTTTTTTGGTTACCTGTTCACATCGGCAGATAATTTCACCATAATCAGGGTCTTTTTCGATTAAAGCCTTTTTAGTCTCTTCATCCTGTTCTTCAAATCTAAGAATTCCTTTTCTAAAAGGTTTAAAGTCGGAATCAGCCTCCAGGTTTTCTTTTTTATTAATAATACCGACTACTTTTTTAGCAATAGGTTGAGCAGAAGCTAATCCTGGAGATTCGATACCAATTAAATTAATAAAATTATTAACTGAATTACTTTCTTCTATCACAAAATCCCAATATCCACCTTCAGAAGGGGGAGCTTGTTTGGCTCTAATACCAGAATAACTACGAATAATATCTCGAGATGAAATTAAAGGTAAGAATTTTTGAGTTTCCGCAGAAAGCATCTTCATTATTTGAGAAGTAGTAGAAAGATTATCCTTTTGTTTTATATATTCATTGCTTGGGCCTATTAAAATATTTCCATCAATGGTAGGAGTAAAGTGAATTCCTAATCCACCGGACCCTGCCTTTGGTACCGGATAGATTAAACGATTAATAATCCAGGATGCATTTTTATCCAAAACATAATATTCCCCCCGACAAGGATAAATTCGATATTTATCTTTTTCCACCATATGAGCTACTTTATCGGAGTAAAGACCGGCACTATTGATTACGTAAGAAGAGGTAAATTCGCCCTTATTAGTATTGATTTTAAAATTAGAATTTCTTAATTTAGCTATATTTTTTACTTCAGTATTCAAAAAGAAAGAAACACCATTACGAAGAGCATTTTCTGCTAAGGCGATAGTCAACAGATAAGGGGAAGTAATGGCGGTCTCAGGAGAATAGAGAGCGGCTATTCCTTTAACATTGGATTCTAATTTTTTTAATTTATCAGAATCAATAATCTCTAATTCTTCTACTCCGTTTTTTTCTCCCTGTGTTTTTAACCTTTTTAATTCTTCAACCTCTTCTTTTTTTTGGGCAACTACTACTTTTCCTATTTTTTTATAAGGAACATCAAGCTCCTGACAAAGTTTAGCAAAAGATCTATTCCCTTTTACACAAAGTTGAGCCCTTAATGTCCCCGGTTTATAATTAAACCCAGCGTGAACTACTCCACTGTTTCGGCAGCTTATTCCCCAACCTACATCGGCCTCTTTTTCTAATAAAGCAACACTGATTTTGTAGCGGGACAGTTCGCGGGCAATTGCACAGCCGACTACTCCACCACCAATAATTACTACATCATAATGATTATTTGTTGTTTCCAAAACATCTTTTCCTTTTTTCTTAGAGATTACAATAATATAAATATTTATTATGTTTTCTATTTGGAAGTGGCACTCCAAGAGTTAATCTCCATAAGTGAAGACTCTTTAGCTCTTTCTAAGTGATTAATTAAAGCTTTTATAATAACTTTTTCATCATTCTTTTTTAAAGCTTCTATGATGGCTAAATGCTCTCTGACTGACCCGGAAAAAGTAATTCTTTTAAGGGAAATATTTCTCAGCCAATGAATCTGTTCTTGAAGATTGGCTAATAACTCAATAAGTTTTTTGTTACCACAATTTTGGCTAAGAAGATTGTGAAATTTTTTATCAAGGAACAAATACTGCATACGATTTTCACTATTTGTAGATTTGTTAATAAATTTTTTGAAATCATCTCCAACTTTCTCTAACTTTTCCACAGGTATTTTCCCGATAGAGTTCTTTACCGCTAATGATTCCAGAGATTCTCTAATTTCAAAAATATCTTCTATCATTCGAGTAGTTATATTAGATACAGCTGCCCCTTTTCGGGAAATAATAGTAACAAATCCCTCTTTTTCTAATCTATTAAAAGCTTCCCTAATCGGAGCTCTACTTATATTCATTGCTTTTGAAAGTTTTTCTTCCGGTAAACGGGTACCGGGTTTTAAATTTCCTCTTATAATTTGGTATTTTATATTTTGATAGACCCGATCTTTTAAGGATAAATAGTTCTCCAAATTTTCAAAATATTCTTTCATAATGCTTCCCTTCTCTCCAAAGATCTAACCATCTTAATTGTATTATATCTTGTCGATTGTATATTGTCAACAATATATTGGTATATTTTCATATCTCGTATATCTCATTACCCAGTGTGTAGAAAGAAAAAGAAAAATGGTAAGAAAATAAAAATAGAGGAGAATCAACTCGTCTGATTCTCCTCTATTTTTATGATTAAAAAAGAAAAAATAAAAACCTGGAATTAATATAAGTAGCTATAAATATAATTTAAAATCATTTAATATTTACTTCTTTGAGTTTTCTAACTACTTCATCCCCCACTTCAATAGTAGAAGAATTTCCTCCAAAATCGTAAGACCTTACTTTTCCTTCGCTTAAAACTTTTTCTACCGCATCCTCTATGGCTTGAGCAGCCTTAATTTCTCCCAGATGATCTAACATCATCGCACCGGAAAGTATAGTAGCAACAGGATTAGAGATGTTTTTACCAGCTATATCGGGAGCAGAACCATGGATGGGTTCAAACATAGAAATACCCTCAGGGTTTATGTTCCCTCCGACGGCTATCCCTAAACCACCCTGGATCATTGCCCCTAAATCGGTAATAATATCACCAAACATATTAGGGGTAACTACCACTTTAAACCATTCAGGTTTTTGGACAAAATACATGGTGATAGCATCTACAAAGTTAAATTCAGTTTCGATATTAGGATATTGTCCTGATACTTCTTCAAAAACTTCTCTCCACAATCCGTAAATATCAGTTAACACATTAGCCTTATCTACAGAAGTTACCCTTTTCATTCCTTTCTTTTCAGCTAAATCGAAAGCATATTTTATTACCCTTTGGGTTCCGGGTCTGCTGATTAAACCGATCTGATAGGCCATCTCCTCTTCTTGTTCTAAGTCAAAATCTATTTGGATTTTAGCCTTGTAAAGTTTTCTTAATATTTCCAAATGATCTCGGTTGGTTCTGGTTTTAAATCTTCCTCCAATCCCTATGTAGAAATCTTCGGTATTTTCCCTAACCACGTAAAAATTAATATCTTCAGTTGTCTTATCTTTAAGAGGACAATTAACTCCTTTATACAATTTAATTGGACGTAAATTAATATATTGATCAAAGTAAAACCTAATCTTAAGCAATATTCCTTTTTCTAAAATACCCGGTTTTACCCGAGGGTCACCAATGGCTCCAAAATATATAACATCCATATCTTCAATTTCTTTCAAAGCACTATCAGGTAATAGTTCACCTGTTTTAAGATAATTTTCGCTACCAAAGGGATATTCGGTCCAGTTAATTTTTAATCCATATTTATCAGAAACTGCCTCAATAACCTTTTTACCTTCTCCGATTATTTCCGGTCCTATCCCATCACCTGGAATCAAAGCGATATTATACATTTCCTTCCCTCCTTCTTAATTCTTCTTTAACATATTCTCTTAATCCACCCAAGGAAATAATCTTTTGAATAAAATCAGGCAATAGATTCATTTTATAAACGTTTCCATTGGTAACATTTTCAATGCTGCCTGATTCAGTTTTTACTTCTAAAATATCTCCCTGATTGCTCTCATCATATATTTTAGAAGATTCAAATATAGGTAATCCAATATTTATTGCATTTCTAAAAAAGATTCGGGCAAAAGATTTTGCAATAATACAAGATATTCCTGCTGCCTTTAAGGCAATAGGTGCATGCTCACGAGAACTCCCACATCCAAAATTATTGCCTGCTACAATAATATCTCCCCGTTCCATCTTTTTAA
>JAYEGH010000027.1:4572-5848 GCA_034659055.1 Candidatus Caldatribacteriota bacterium | reverse complement strand
AAAAAAATAGAATTATTTCGTCTGGTATCTTTTGACGGAACTAGAACGGAGGCAAAAAAATGAATAAAACTTCTATTACACCGCTTTTTAAACTTACTACTCGCCAAATGGCTATTTCTGGAATGTTAGGGGCCATTGCTATTCTCTTAGGAGTAACTCGATTAGGATTTATTCCTGTTCCCACTCCCGCTGGGCATGCTACCATTATGCATATTCCCGCAATTTTAGGAGGAATTCTTGAAGGTCCGGTGGTTGGAGCTTTAACAGGTCTGATTTTCGGAATATATAGTTTTACAAATGCTACCAATCCAATATTCGCAGATCCTCTTATTGCTATCTTGCCCAGGATATTTATTGGAGTGACTTCTTATTATGCCTATAAATATTTCAGAAAGAGCACTATATTAGCGGCAGTAGTAGGAACTCTAACCAACACTGTGGGGGTATTGGGGTTAGCAACTTTGAGGGGGTATCTTCCAGCTAAGGTCAGCCTTACGGTTGGATTTGTTCACGGTACTCCAGAGGTAATAGTAGCAGCATTATTAATTACGGTTTTAGTTAAGGCTTTAAAAAAGCTTGGTTATTAGGTAATTTAAGAATAAGCAAAAAATCTTTATTTCATAATAATTTTAGATTTATTGTTTGTATTCAGGCTGCAGGGATATGATGAATCGTACCCTTCTGTTGCTTACTGGTTGAGGATATAGTATTTTAACAATCCGCAAAAAGGGTAGACAGCAGGAAATTGATAGAAAAAAAGAGGCGATGATTATATGATTCTGGTAATCGATGTGGGAAATACGCATACTGTATTAGGTATTTATAATGATAAAAAATTAGAAAATTATTGGAGAATTTCTACTGATTTAGACAAAACCGAAGATGAATATGGAATGCTATTAAAAAATTTGCTTTCTAACTCGAAATTAAATTTTTCAGATATTAAATCAGTAGTTATATCTTGTGTTATCCCTCCGGTAAGCTGGATATTAAAAAAGATGTCTAAGGATTATTTTAAAGTTACTGCTATTGTTGTTGGACCGGGAACTAAGACCGGAATTTGCATTAAACTTGATAATTCTAAAGAAGTAGGTGCTGATAGAATTGTAAATGCTATTGCGGCTTATGAATTGTATGGAGGTCCAGTGATCATTGTTGATTTTGGGACAGCTACTACTTTTTGTGCTATAGATAAAGAGGGAAATTATCTGGGAGGAGCTATTGCTCCGGGAATAGAAATTTCCGCAGAAGCTCTGGCTGAAAAGACAGCAAAATT
>JAYEGH010000027.1:0-4472 GCA_034659055.1 Candidatus Caldatribacteriota bacterium | reverse complement strand
TTGGCCATTTCTACGGCTTTTTTCATAGTATTTAAATCCATATTATCCAGCATAATAATATCAATATTTTCTTCTAAAACTTCTTTTAATTGAGATAAGTTTTCCACTTCTATTTCAATTTTTATAGTATGAGGAACATTTTTCTTAGCTAGTTTAATAGCAGGTTTGATTCCCCCGGCAAGAGAGATATGATTATCTTTGATTAAAATTGCATCATATAATCCAAATCGATGATTAAACCCACCGCCCATGCGAACAGCATATTTTTCTAATATTCGCAATCCGGGAGTGGTTTTGCGGGTATCTACTATACGGACAGGAAGATTTTTTATTTCCTGGCAAAATTTTGAAGTCATGGTAGCTATACCGGACATTCGTTGTAAAAAGTTTAGTGCTACTCTTTCTCCTTTAAGGATAGCTTGGGCTGAACCGCTAATTTCAGCCAATGTTTCACCGATAGATATTTTTTGGCCTTCTTTAACCTTATATTGAAAACGAATTTGTGGATTTAATTTTTTAAAGACCATTAAAACAATATTTAAGCCGGCAACTACTCCGTCTTCAGATGTTTTGATAATACCGTGTGCTTGTAGAGAAGGGGAAATGATAGAATCGGTAGTTATATCTCCAGTTCCAAGGTCTTCTAATAAAGCTTGTTCTATTATTTTATCTATCTGAATATTTTCGTTCTTCTGAAAATCCATTTTTAAAACACCTCTTTAAATCATAATTTACCAATTAGCCTATTCACCTATTCACCAATTACCCGATTCACCAATTAATCTGGTTAGTTAGCTAATTGCCTGGTTAGCTAGCTAAGAAAAAAATTTAAGATAAAAAAATCAGTTTTTGCTATATTCGTTTTTTATTTTTAGATAAAACATTCTTATAGATTAGAAATCATAATACCACTATAGACTAACGAGACGCTTGCCCTAGGTATAAGAAAGACGGGTTTGATAAATCACTACCCTTGAATACTATATGTTAATAATCTTCTGATTCCTGGATTCTGGCTCCTGGCTTCTATTTTCTTGTTAGTTTTGAATTATGATTTTTTATTTTGCATTTTTAATTTTTCGTTCTTAAATTATCTACTCAGAAATGTAATATTGACTAATTGGTAAATTGGCAAATTGGAGAATTGGGAAATTAAAATCAATATTCAATACTTTTTTTCCAGTTTATGTCATCTCTATCAGGGAAATCTTTACGATAATGTGCTCCCCGGCTTTCTTCCCGCTTCAAAGCCGATTTAATAACCAGTTCAGCTATGGTAATAAGATTTGCCAGTTCAATTTGTTCGATATTATTGAATTCTACATCCAATAAAGATTTCCATTGATTAATTTTTCCTTGTGCCTCAATTAGTCCTGAAGAAGTACGAGTAATTCCAACTTTGCTCCACATAAGTTTTTGTAGATCCTTTTTTATCTGGACAGTGTCGAATTTTTTAAATTTATTTCGAGATGTATTATAAGAAATATTTAATTTTTTGGGTGTTACTTTAATTGGATTACTCATTTTTTCTTTAATTTTTTGAGAAATTCTATTGCCGAAAACCAATCCTTCCAAAAGTGAATTACTTGCTAAGCGATTTGCTCCATGAACACCCGTATTTGAACATTCTCCGCAGGCATACAAATTGGTTAAATTAGTTTGTCCCCAGGTATCGGTTTTTATACCGCCCATGGTGTAATGAGCTGCAGGAGCAACAGGGATATATTCTATTTCAGGGTTTATGCCCATTTTCATGCAATTTTTATATATAGTAGGAAATCGCTTGGAAAATTTATCTTTTATGTTAGTTGCATCGAGAAATACATAGTTACTTTTAGTTTTTTTCATTTGGTCAGTAATGGCCCGGGCAACTATATCTCGAGGAGCTAATTCAGCTAAAGGATGATAAAACTTCATAAATCTTTCTTCTTTGAGGTTTTTTAGTATTGCCCCTTCACCACGAACTGATTCAGAAATTAGGAATTTAGGGTTTCCTTGATAATAAAGAGCAGTGGGATGAAATTGAATGAATTCTAAATTAGCGATTTTAGCTCCACCTCGATAAGCTAAAGCAATTCCATCTCCTGTAGCTATAATGGGATTAGTGGTATTAGAAAAGAGTTGTCCTAATCCGCCGCTAGCTAAAATGGTAAATTTTGCCAAATATGCCACAATTTCTTTGGTACGATTATCAAAAGTTAGTAAACCATAACAGATATTATTATCGGTTAATATATCAATTACCAAAGTATTTTCTTTAATTCTTATTTTATTTTCTTTAATTACTTTTTCTGATAATGACCTTTCTATTTCTGCGCCGGTAGCATCACCTTTTGCATGTAGAATTCTTGGTCTTTGATGTGCTGCCTCTAAAGTAGTATGATATTTCCCTTCGATTTTATCAAATTTAGTGCCCATTTCTATTAACTCTTCCACACATCTTGGTCCTTCGGTTACTAATATTTTTACTGCTTGAGAGTCACAGAAATTTGCTCCGGCTTTTAATGTGTCTTCCATATGCAGGCGGGGTGAATCTTTATCTCCCAGGGCCACAGCTACACCTCCCTGGGAATATTCTGTATTGCTTTCTTTTAATTTATTCTTAGTGAGGAGAATAATCTCTTCTTGTGGTGGAAGTTTAAGTGAGGTATATAAGCCGGCAATACCTGAACCGACTATAAGAAAATCAGTATATACTTTTTTAAGGTGAGAAAGATCAAAATTAATCAAATAACGAGGGAACATTTATTTTAATCCTTTCATAAAGATTTTCATTTCGATATTTCTAACATTCTATTCAAAGCTATTAAGGCTTTTTCTCTTATGTTTTTTGGAATCGTAATTTGTGGTTCCAAATTTTTAAGAGAATAAATAATTTTTTCTAAAGTTATAAGCTTCATGTCTTTACAAATCATCTTTTCAGAAGCCGGGAAAAATTGTTTATCCGGGTTATTTTTTCTTAAGGGATAAAGTATGCCTAATTCTGTGCCAATAATATATTCTTTAGCCGGATTAGTTTGGACAAAGTCAATAATACCTTTGGTGCTGCCAATGTAATCAGCTAAATCACAAACTTCCGGGCGACACTCCGGATGAACCAGAACTAAAGCTTGAGGATGAAGTTTTTTAATTTTAATTACATCTTTTTTGGTTAAGAGATTATGAGCAGGGCAATAGCCATTCCAGGGAGTAATTTTTCGTTTTGATTGTTTTGCAGCAAAATTTGCTAAATTCTTATCCGGCAGGAATAAAATGTCTTTTTCCGGAGAGACTGCTTGGGCAACTTGAACGGCATTAGCAGAAGTACAACAGTAATCACTTAAAGCCTTTATTGCTGCGAATGAATTTACATAAGAAATTATTGTCTTATCAGGCATTTCTTTAATCTTTTCTTTTACTTCTTTTACAGGTGCCATGTCTGCCAGAGGACATCCTGCTGTAATTTCGGGAAGAAGAACAATTTTTTCCGGTGAAAGTATAGCAGCAGTTTCTGCCATAAATTGAACCCCGCAAAATACTATAACTTTTGCTTGAGTTTTAGCTGCTTGCTGGCTAAGGAAGAGTGAGTCACCGGTAAAATCAGCAATATCTTGAATTTCACCCGGTTGATAAACATGAGCTAAAATTATCGCATCTCTCTTTTTTTTCCAAATTAATATTTCTTTATTTAATTCCTTTAGAGGAAGTTTTTCGATTGTATTACTCACTTTTTTCTCCTAATTTATATATAAAATAAATATCAACGAAATATTTTAGACATTTTAATTATAACATAAAAAAAATTAGATATAATATCTTTTTTATTGTATTATATTTTTGAAAAAAGTAAAGAGGCAAAAAGAAAGTATCTAATATATGTTTCGATTAATTGACAAGGGTGTTAAAGAGAGGGTAATATTATAAAAAGCGAAAAGCGAAAAGCGTAAAATGTAAAACGAAATAGGTATTTCCTATCTCGTAAAAGTAATTAGCTAGTATACTGGTTACCGTTACCCGGTTGAAGAATAAAATCAGGTTAGTTAACTGTGTCAACTAACTCTCATCTTGCAACTGAGAACATGTATTTGAAATTAACGACTAGTATTAACCGGTCAACTGGTAAACAGGGTAACTGGGTAACTAAATAAAGTTGCATCTTGTAACTTGTATTTAAAGCTAACGACTAATTTAATTGACAAATTAATACATAAAGGTGGGATAAATTATGGAAAAAGAAAGATTTTTAAATTTCGAAGGCTTAACTTTTGATGATATTTTATTAGTTCCAGAGAAATCGGCTATTCTCCCGCAGGAAGTAGACCTTTCAACTAAATTTAGCAGAAATATTAGGTTGAATATTCCTTTAGTCAGTGCTGCGATGGATACAGTAACAGAATCAAGATTAGCAGTTGCTATTGCCCGAGAGGGTGGAATTGGAATTATTCACAAGAATATGTCCATAAAAGAACAAGCAGGAGAGGTAGATAAAGTTA
>JAYEGH010000026.1:0-5913 GCA_034659055.1 Candidatus Caldatribacteriota bacterium | reverse complement strand
AACTATTAATGCTATATTTTACCCGAATAATACTTTGAAAATTAAATTACATAAGCTCGTATAAACTTCTGAATATGGCAGAAGTGTCTCTACCAGGTGACCGTAAATCACGACAGGCTACGGGTGGAAGTGCACCTTAGGGATTCGCTTATTCTATGGAATAAGGTCAGAACCAAGTGGTGCAAGGCATATTTGTATATTTTATATTTATGTTACACCGGAGGGTTAAAATCCCAGGCGGAGAGGTTCCACTCAATTCGGAACGTTTCCTGTCTGGGTTTTTTATTTTAATAATATTTGAATGATTTTATCATTTGTATTTAAGGAGAGGATTTTATGAAAAAAATAGCGATAATAATGGGAAGCTTATCAGATAAGCCGGTGATGGATAAGGCAGCCGATATATTAAAGGAATTGGGACTTGATTATGAGATGAAGGTTTTATCTGCTCATCGTACCCCGGATCTTTTAGATGAATATATTTCCCATGTGGAAAAAAATGATTTTAAAGTAATAATTGCCGGAGCAGGGGGAGCAGCTCATCTTGCCGGAGTTATTGCTTCCGGGACACTTCTGCCGGTTATCGGAGTGCCCATCGAGACAAAGGCATTAGGAGGATTGGATTCTTTATTATCAACAGTACAAATGCCCGGAGGAATTCCGGTAGCAACTGTCGGTATAGGTAATGCAAAAAATGCCGGTCTTATGGCAGCACATATCCTGGCAATAGAAAATTCTGAAATTAGAGCAAAACTTAAAGATTATAGAGAAGCCATGGCTCAGAAGATAAAAGAGATCAAGATATAAGAAGGGTACAGCGGATAGTATTTTTATCATGAAATGAAGAGAACAGAATTCAGAATGAAAAAAAAGATAAAGAATGTTGCAAGATGCAAGTTTCGAGATGCGAGCAAAGAAAGAGGAAAAAGTAGGGGCGTATTGCATACGCCCTAAGATCGTATAGTTATAATAGAGGAAGTTAGAGTTTAGCAGATACATTTGCAGACCTTGTGTCTGCCCATGATAAAAGAAAAAACTAAAGAGGGCAGACACAAGGTCTGCCCCTACTAACGAATAATTTAATTGGCCAATTGGAGAATTAATTAAAAGGAGGAAATTAATGGGGAGTGTAAAAGATTTAAAAATATTAAAAAAACCGAATCAAAATGGATTAGGATTGGGAAGGTTTATATTTTCCGACCGCTACTCTGTCTTTGATTGGGGAGAGATGCCTGACCATATAGAAAACAAGGGAAAATCTCTGTGTATTTCAGCAGCCTATTTTTTTGAAAAACTGGAGAAAATGGGAATCAAAACCCATTATGTAGGATTAGTCGAAAACGGCGCACCCGGAAAATTGGCCGACATAAAAAATGTATCGGATACCATGGAGGTAAAACTGGTAAGAGTACTGAAACCGGTACAAAAAGATAACACCTATGATTATTCACTTTATAAGACTGAACAAAACAACTTTCTCATTCCTCTGGAAATTATTTACCGCAATTCCCTGCCCAAAGGTTCCAGTGTATTTAAAAGATTAAAAGACGGAAGCCTGAAATTAAAAGATTTAAACCTTAAAAAAATTCCGGTTCCCGGTCAGGATTTAGAAAAGCCTTTACTGGATGTTTCTACCAAACTTGAATCCAGTGACCGTTATATGGATTGGAATGAAGCAAAAGAAAATTCTCACCTGAGCATTCAGGAAATGGAAGAAATAAAAAGAATAACCCGATTAATTAATCAACTAATAAAGGAAGAAGCTGAAAAAATAGGATTAAAATATGAAGACGGAAAGATAGAACTGGCATTTGACAAACAGAGAAAATTATTGGTTGTCGATGTATTGGGGACTCTGGATGAATGCCGTTTTACTTATGAAGGAATGCCGGTGAGCAAAGAAATTGCCCGGATATATTATCGAAAAACTGATTGGTACAAAGAACTTGTGGAAGCCAAAAAGAAATACGGATTGAATTGGAAAGAAAAAATAAGTACAAAACCATCTCCTTTACCCGCCGATTTTAAAAAACTTATTTCAATGGCTTACTGTGCTTTTTCCAATGAAATCACCGGAAGAGAATGGTTTTCCAATATTCCACCCATGAAAGAAATATTAAAAAAGATTATCAAATTTATACAATAATATAATATGAATTTACCGTAATGCTAATTTATAAGGAGTTAACCATGAATCATCAGGAAGAAAATTTAAAGAAAATATTAGAAGAAAATGATCTTACTATTAGCGAATACAATAAAATTGTAGATACCATGAAAAGAAAACCGAATGACGTTGAATTAGGGCTTTATTCGGCAATGTGGTCAGAACATTGCAGCTATAAAAGTTCAAAATCTGTGTTAAGTATCTTTCCCACTCAAGCAGATTGGGTTCTCTTTGGTCCCGGGGAAAATGCTGGGGCAATCGATATCGGAGAAGGGCTTGCCCTGGCCATGAAGATTGAAAGTCATAATCACCCTTCAGCAGTTGAGCCTTTTCACGGAGCAGCTACGGGCTCGGGAGGTGTGGCAAGAGATATACTTTCAATGGGGGCTCGTCCTGTTGCACTGTTAGGTTCTTTGCGTTTCGGCAACTTTGAAGATCCGCACGTTAAATATTTAACCGAAGAAGCAGCAAAGGGTCTGGCATTTTACGGGAATGGAATCGAAGTTCCCACCATTGGCGGAGAGACTTATTTTTTAGATACATATCAGGGTAATCCCTTGGTAAATGCCATGTGTATCGGTCTGGTAAAAAAGGAAGATATAGTAGTGGCTGTTGCCGAGGAGACGGATAGTATTGTGATTTTAGTGGGGGAAAAAACAGGAAGAGATGGAGTAGGAAGCGCAAGTTTTGCCTCACAGGAATTAGAAGGAAAAGAAGCAGAAATAGAACATCCTCCCATTCCACAGGGAGATCCTTTTCTGGAGAAGAAATTAATAGAAGCATGTCTGGAAATAGCAAAAGAAAATCTTATATTGGGAATGCAGGATTTAGGGGCAGCCGGATTGGTGAGCTCCAGCTGTGAGATGGCCAGCAAGGGAAATTGTGGAATTGAATTAGACCTTTCGCTGGTTCCCCGGAAAGAAGAAGGAATAACCCCACGGGAGATTATGCTTTCCGAAACCCAGGAAAGGATGTTATTGATTGCCAAAAAAGATAAACAGGAAAAAATAGGAAAAATACTTGATAAATGGGGAGTAGAGTATACGGTAATAGGAAAAGTGACCGGTGACGGTATTTTGCGTTTAAAAGAAGGAGAGAAAACAGTAGGGGAAGTTCCGGCGAAATCTTTGGCTGAAGATATTCCAATGCGATATTACCAGAGCAAGGTTCCTGCAGATCTTAAAGAGATACAGGAATTGAATCAAGAGGAGATAGACCAACCGGAAGATTATAATCAGGCATTATTGAAAATATTAAAATCGCCAAATATTTGCAGTAAAGAATGGGTGTGCAAAAATAATAAGAAAACAAATGCTGAAGGTACTGAAGTCTTATTATTTCCCGGGGATGATGCAGGTATATTAAAAATAAAGGGAAGCAAAAAAGGAATTGCCTTTACTACTGATGGCAATGGAAGATATTGCTACCTTGATCCTTTTGCCGGGGGAAAAATTGCGGTTGCCGAAGCAGCTCGAAATCTTTCCTGTAAAGGTGCTTTGCCTATGGCGGTAACCGATAATCTCAATTTTGGGAATCCACAAAAAAAGGAAATATTCTGGCAACTGGAAGAATCAGTC
The DNA here is from genome assembly GCA_034659055.1 of Candidatus Caldatribacteriota bacterium. Classification (GTDB taxonomy): domain Bacteria; phylum Atribacterota; class Phoenicimicrobiia; order Phoenicimicrobiales; family Phoenicimicrobiaceae; genus JAYEGH01. The sequence goes on along the minus strand of JAYEGH010000026.1, from coordinate 2,169 downwards.
AAAGGAATTAGTGAGGCATGCCGGGCATTGGATACTCCTGTTATCAGTGGTAATGTCAGTCTAAATAATGAAAGCAATGGTGTGGCCATTTATCCCACTCCTATAATCGGAATGGTCGGCATAATTGAAAATTGTGAAAATATCTGTACCATGCCATTTAAAAACGAAGGTGACATAGTGGTATTAATCGGGGAAAATAAAGAGGAAATCGGTGGAAGTGAATATTTAAAATTATTTCATGATATGGAAAAAGGTTTGCCTCCTCAAATTAATTTAAGCCTGGAAAAGGCAGTACAGAATGCCTGCCGTGAAAGTATTGAAGCGGGAATTTTATCTTCTTCTCATGATTGCTCAGACGGTGGGTTGGCAGTTACTTTGGCCGAATGCTGTATAAAAGGGGAAAAAGGAGCAAAATTAGAAATTAGTCCGGAGATGCGCAGTGATGCCCTGCTTTTTGGTGAAACACAATCCCGAATTGTTGTTTCTCTCCCTGGAGAAAATTTGGATTCCTTAAAGGCAATTGCCGGTAAATATGAAGCCCCGATTCAGGTATTGGGAAAAGTTGAAGGAGATAGTCTAAAGATTAAAAATCTAATCGATATAGAAGTTGAGCAGCTTAAAAAAGCATGGGAAGGAAAAAAATAAATGCATGAAGAATGCGGCATATTTGGAATTTATGATAGGGAAAATAAAAAATTAAATGTAGCACAATTATCCTGCCTGAGTCTTTATGCCTTACAGCATCGCGGACAGGAAAGTGCGGGAATCGCAGTATCCGATGGAGAGAAGATATTGGTCTATAAGGACCTGGGTTTGGTTTCAAAAGTATTTAATGAAGAAAAATTGAAATTATTACATGGTGATTGCGCCGTAGGACATGTTCGTTATTCAACCAAAGGAAAAGACCGTTGGAAAAGCAGTCAGCCTTTAATACACGAACATAAGGGAAAAGCTTTTACATTAGCTCAAAACGGCACTTTAATAAATTTCCATGAACTTAAATCAAAATTAACTGATAAGGGAAATTTATCCCGCTCTGCTACCAATACAGAGATAATATGCAGTCTGATAGCTGAAAGGGATGAAGAGGATATTGAAGAGGCAATTAAATCTGTAATTCCACAATTAAAAGGAGCTTTTTCTTTAATTATCATGACCAATGAAAAATTGATTGCCCTTCGTGATTCCTGTGGATTCCATCCTCTTTCTATGGGAAAATTAAAAGGTTCATATCTTTTTGCTTCAGAAACTTCTGCTTTTAACCTTATAGGTGCGGAATTTGTAAAAGAAGTAGAGCCGGGTGAAATGATTGTAATTGGCAAAGATGGAATAAAATCCTCTCAGATATTAGCAAAAGGGAAGGAAAGGTTTTGCATTTTTGAATTTGTATATCTTGCACGCCCTGATAGTGATATCTACGGAGAAAATGTAGCGATAAGCAGGCAGAATATGGGAAGAAAATTGGCTCAAGAACATCCCGCCGAAGCAGATTTAGTAATTCCCGTACCTGATTCAGGGAGATATGCCGCCATAGGCTATTCTTACGAATCGGGGATTCCTTATGGAGAGGGATTATTAAGAAATCATTATATCGGAAGGACTTTCATTCAACCCATGCAATCTATAAGAGAGGATTCGGTAAAGATAAAACTTGCTCCGATTAAGAAAATTTTAAAAGGCCAAAGAGTAGTTTTAGTTGATGATTCAATTGTCCGCGGAACTACCAGTAAAAAACTTATTAAACTACTTAAAGAAGCAGGGGCCCGGGAGGTTCATTTAAGGATAAGTTCACCACCGGTTATGCATTCCTGTTTTTATGGGATTGATACACCCAGTGAGGAAAAATTGTGGGCACCTAATCATACCCTTGAAGAGACCATAAAATGGCTGGGAGCAGATACATTGGGGCATATAAGCATCGAAGGAATGTCCGGAGTGTTTGATAAAATCCCGGCAGATAATTTTTGCAAAGCCTGCTTTACCGGGGAATATCCGATTTAAATTAGTGAATAATGAATAGTTAAGAATGCGGGTGGAACTGCGGGGAAGAAAGACAGTATCGGGTATAGAGTATCGAGTCAAGAAAGAGAAAAGATAGAAAAAGTTAGGGGCGTATTGCAATAGGCCCTTGCAGGCTATATGTCATTCCCGCGCAGGCGGGAATCCAGG
>JAYEGH010000025.1:0-5935 GCA_034659055.1 Candidatus Caldatribacteriota bacterium | reverse complement strand
AGGACACAATCTCTTTTAAAGCTTCTTTTCCCCTATTATAAGTTACCACCTGATATCCAGCATCGATTAAGTTTTTGGCCATGGGTTTTCCCATGATTCCAATTCCAATAAATCCAATCTTTTGCATATTTTTACTCTCCTTTCGATAAATTATATTTTAAAAAAATATCATTAATCAGTTCTTAGACTAATCAATGATAAACAAAAAATAATATGAATTTTAGAATAATCTATTTAATATCAAAGGCAAAAGAATCACCACAGTTTAATAATTTTGTTTCCTCTGGAAAATGTGTTTTTAACTGACACATAGCTTCTCTTCCCGAACAATGAAGGGGGATAACTACTTCAGGATTCCATTTTTTTAACTCAGCAATGGTAAAATTAATTCTTTCCTGAGAAGCACCGACGAGGTGGAGTCCTCCCATCACCCCATAGCACTTTGTTTTACCGGTTAAGGTTTTGACCCTCTCCAAAGTATTAATTAAACCGGCATGGCAACAACCACAAAGCAAAAAAAAGCTTTCTTGATCTACATCAATGATTATGGATAAATCATCATCAACCTCATCATCCAGCCAACGATTATTGATTACTTTTCGAAAATGCGGGTTTTTTTCAAACTTATTTTTCCGTGGAATTTCACCGGTAGTCATAAGATAATCATTAATCTTTACTGAATCACGGATTAGAAGAATTTCTCCTCCTGCTTCTCTTATTTCCGATTGATTGAAGGGGCAAGAAATAGTTCTAAAACCCCCTACATAACTAATTCTCTGGGCAAAAACATCAGGATGACCAATAATAGGAATATCTTGGGATGTATTTTCTAAAAATCCCTTTAATCCCCCGGTGTGATCATAATGTCCATGACTGAGAATGATTGTTTTAAGTGATAAATTTGCCAGTTCAATGCCATATGCATCAATATTGTGAAGCAATGTTGAGCTACTTTTACCACAATCAAATAGATGGTTTTCTTTTTTTTCTCCTTCCTGTATTTGAATCAAAATAGAAATACCATGTTCAGCTAAAAAGTGGCTTTCTCCTACAATATTATTGACCAGAATTCCTAAATTAATTTTTCTATTCATAAATATACCTTCAGTACAAAGACTTAAATATTTTTTTCATCTTACCACGCTGAACCAATCATTTTTTCCGGTAACCAGGTAATGATCCCAGGGAATATCGTACAAAGCACTAAAGTAAACATAATTATAATTATAAAAGGGATAACTCCTTTCATAATATGCCCTATTGTTAAACCAAGTTCAGGTGGAGCAGTTCCTTTCAAAACAAAAATAGACATCGCCATTGGTGGTGTCTGAAATGCCATTTGCAAATTGATACAGACCATCATTCCTGCCCACAAAGGATTAAATCCTAATTTAATTATAATAGGTGAGAAAATAGGAACAATAATAAAGACAATACCAATCCATTCAATGAACATGCCTAAAAGAAAAACAATCAACATGATAACTGTAAAAGCAGCCCAGCGCCCTCCCGGAACAGATAGAATAAAATTAGAAACAACTTCACCAGACCCTGCACTCATAAATACTCCAACAAATGCATAACTTAAGGCAGCGATCATTACAACAAAAGAACTTACTCTTAATGTTTCGATAGACGCATGTTTAATAAGATCCCAACTAAATTTTTTATAGGCAATAGCTAAGATAATTGCAGCAAGGCTTCCCATTGCAGCTGCTTCAGTAGGAGGAGCAATGCCTGTAAAAATAGTACCCAACACCGCCAATATTAGTACCACCGGCGGAACCATAGATTTCAAAAGTTTAAATATTTTTTCCATGGAAAACTTTGTAATTTGCTCTGAAGAAGCCGAAGGACCTAGTTCAGGATCAATACTACATCGAATTACGATATAAGCAATATATAATACGGAAAGGATTAAACCAGGGAAGATAGCTCCCATGAACATTTGGCCTATAGAAAGTCCTGCCTGTGGTCCATAAACTACAAGCATAATGCTTGGGGGAATAAGAATCCCCAGGGTACCAGAAGCAACAATGGAGCCTGCAGCCAAAGATTTATCATAACCCCTGGATATCATTGGCTCTAAAGCAATTAGAGTTAATATGGTTACTGAAGCGGCAATAACTCCTAAACATGTAGCCAGGATTGTTCCAAAAATAATGGTAACAATTGCAAGTCCTCCTCTTAAGTTCCCCAAGGCTTCATATAAGCTATCATACAAATCCTTGGTTATTCCAGAATGTTGTAAAATAACACCCATAAAGGTAAAAAGAGGAACTGCTAAATAAGGATAGTTTAATGAGAGCCCATAAAATCTACTATACAAAATATGATAGGTAATCTCCGGCCCAAATATCAGGATACCAACAATAAAGGCCACGCTACCGATCACAAAAGCGATAGGAAAACCTGTTAAAACAAGGGCAAATACGCCCCCCAACATAAGAATAGTTACAACTTCAGCACTTAATTCAATCAATTGATTCTCCCCTTATTATAAAATATAGATCCCGGATAAATTTAGCTATACCTTGAAGGACCAGAAGAAAAATACCCAGAGCAAAAACAGTCCGGTATGGGGCAGCTGGCGGATACCAAAAACTTTGAAACATAACTTCATTGATCCTCCAAGCTCTTATTGCCCAGACAATTGATAGTTTCAACATTATGCCCATTAATGGGAAAAAAAATAAAATTGAACAAATTACATCCATTATGGCTTTCCCCCGGAAGGAAAGAAGATTATAAAATAGGTCAACTCTGGTATGGGATTCATGCAAATAGGTATAAGAAGCTCCTATTAAATAAAGTGTTCCTCCTGCCATACATAAGGTATCATAAGCCCAAATGGTAGGCGCATTGAAGAAGTGTCTTGCAATAGTATCATATGCGCCTACCAATACAAGGAGTAACGCAAACCATTTCCCCAAAGATCCAGCTTTTTCACTAATTGAATCAATTAATTTAAGTAACTTTTTTAAAATGGCCACACTTTTCGCTCCTTATTAAAGTTTTATCATTCCAAACATTTGATAGTTTCAAAAAATCTGAGAATTAATGGACAGCATTGTAGGCCTCTCCATATGCCTTCATAGAATTATAAATTTCAGCAAATATTGGCTCTTCCTTAACTGATTTTTCTTCATAGAATTTTGCAGCTTCTGCAATCAAGGCCACTTCTATATCTTTAGGAACTTTGTAAACTTCACAACCAGCTTCTCTGAATTTATCAACTGCCTTGACTGATTCATATACCAGATATTCGTGCTGTGCCTGAGTCCATTTATCGATTTCATCCCTGACTAAAATTTTTAAATCATCCGGTAATTCGTTCCAAGCATCCTTATTTACAAAGAAGCACTGAGGATCGCTGGGAGCTCGAGTGGGGGAAAGATAAACATATTTTGCTACCTCATTGAAATGCATCACCCAGTTAGATGCTAAAGTTGAATACTCAAAAGCATCAATCGTTCCTCTTTTCATAGCTTCATAAAGCTCTCCACCTGGTATAATTACTGTCGCTGCTCCCATTCTTGCAAGGATTTCTCCGCCGTCACCCATACAACGTGCCTTTAAGCCTACTATATCCTCCATTGATTCAAGCTTAACCTTGGAGTGAAAGAAAACTTCTTCAGGCAAAGGAGATAAGGCACCAGGGAAAGTCATTACATTATAATCACCCATCATCTTATTCATCAAATCCGCTCCGCCACCATAATTAAACCATGTTCTTAAAGCTTCACCAGGAAGTCCGCCTGGTCTGGAACTAATTAGACCAGCCGCCGGCCATTTATCCAAATTATACATAGGACAAGTATAACACATCTGAAGAACACCTTCATTTACAGCGTCAAGTTCTTTATAAGCAGGTACAACGGAACCGCCGACAAATGGCTTTACTACTAACCGGCCGCCACTGGCTTCAGTAATAGCTTCGCATAATTTATCATGATAAATTTGAGATGGGTCAGTAGCTGGACCATGACCTGAAGATTTCCATACAATCTTATCAGCTGCCAGTGCAGAAGTAGCTCCAACCACCAGTATTGCTGTTATTGCAATGACTGAAATTAACAATACAAATACTTTCTTACGAGAAAACATTTTTTTAACCTCCTTGATTATTTAATATTTCTCAAGAACCATGTATATAGCTTTTAGTTACATAGTTCTTTGCTAATATACCCTTTTAGATTATCACCTCCCTTTCTTATTTAAAGATTCAGTTATTTAGTTTGCTCTTCAATTTCCTTCAAATAATACTATTTATTCAATTTTACTATACTCTTTTCCTCTTCAAAGCTCAATGAAAAATTTCTTTCTTTCTCTCCAAAAATTGTTTTATACTCCCTTTAATCAGCTCAACTTTCTTTGACTTAGGTTCGGTTAAACTCATTGGAGGTTCACAAACCTTAATTAAATTATCAATTCCATGTTGATGCACGATATCAGCATCACCACCGATAATCGCAGCTATAGCTATTACTGAAATATGGTATTTTTTAGCAATCTTGGCTACCCCAATTGGAGCCTTTCCGTAAATAGTCTGACTATCGATCTTGCCTTCACCAGTAATTACCAGATCAGCGTCTCTTATAGCCTCTTCTAATTTTACTACTTCAATTGCAATATCAATGCCCGGTTTAAGCTCTGCATCCAAAAATGCCATTAAACTTGCCCCCAAACCACCGGCAGCTCCTGCACCTGGTATATCTCTTACATCTTTATGTAAGTCTCTTTTTATTAATTCTGCAAAATGAGCTAAAGATTCATCTAATTTTTCTATTACCTCAGGAGTAGCCCCTTTTTGTGGTCCATATATTCGAGAAGCTCCTTTTGGTCCACAAAGTGGATTACTCACATCTGAAGCAATTAATACTTTAGTTTTGGATAAACGGTTATCTAAATATTTTGTATCAATTCGGAAAACTTTTTTTAATTCTCCTCCTCCAAAACCTATTTCCTCCCCGTCTTTATCTAATAATTTTGCCCCTAAGGCCTGAACCATTCCTGCCCCACCGTCATTGGTAGCGCTTCCTCCGATACCGATAATCATCTTTCGGCATCCCTGATTTAAGGCTGCCTTAATTAACTGACCGGTTCCATAGGTAGTGGTTATTAATGGATTCCTTTTATTGTCTGGAACTAAAGTTAATCCTGACGCTTCAGCCATCTCAATAACTGCAGTCTTCTTATTTCCTAAAATTCCGTAAGAAGCCAAAACTTCATCTCCCAAGGGATCTGTAACTTTCTCTCTTAAAATTTTTCCTCCAGTGGCATTAACCAGGCACTGAACTGTACCGTCTCCACCATCAGCCATAGGAATTTTTACAATTTCAGCTTCCGGGAAGATTTCTCTTACCCCCAATTTTATTGCATCAGCTACCTCTATTGCAGTTAAACTGCCTTTAAATGAATCTGGGGCTATTACTATTTTCATTGCTACTATCCCTTCTTAATAAAAAAAATAATTCTAATCATCTAAATTATAACTTAATTATAATTTAGAATAATTAGAATTACTATGGTTAAATATACGATTATTTTATTTTATTTAACTCTTTTTTTGTATATTTTGCACAATTAGTTAGTTCTGACGATTCGGCTATTTACCAATTTGTTAATATAATTAGTAGATAGTAAATAGTGAATAGTTGTTAGTGAAGAAAATAACAAGAAAAATTCAAAATGTATCAATTTACCAATTAGTTAAGAGAAACACAGATAAAAGTTGTAAGTTAATACAATAGCTGTTCTATTTACAGTATATTTCATTTTTTTTCATTTTGGTATCTTTTCATTTTTAAGGCTATTCTAAGTTGTACGGCATCATCAAACATTTTTGGGTCTAAACCGGTTATTTCTTTAACTCTCCTTAATCTATAAAGTAAAGTATTGCGATGCGTATATATAGCTTTTGCCGTTTTTGAAA
>JAYEGH010000024.1:0-6064 GCA_034659055.1 Candidatus Caldatribacteriota bacterium | reverse complement strand
GCTTAATTGAATAGATACAATTCATCGTGCTTATAGGCTTGATTGCCATGTTCCCTGATGAGTTCACTCAATAATGATAAAACAATCCGTAAATATAAGGGGCGTATTGCAATACGCCCCTACTTCCACACTGTAAATTTCTTATTGCGGGCAGACACAAGGTCTGCCCCTACACTTAGCTTTTAATTTAATTTTATTTACTTATCACTTACTGTATGCTTAGTTTTTTAATCTCAAACTGTCCACTCTACGCTAAACGCTATGCGCTAATTTTTCAGTCAATCTTCTCTACTTTAACCGGAACATAGTAGGTGTGATGATTGCGGTAGATCAGTAATAATAGAGTATCACCCGGTTTTAAGGTATTAATTATCTCTTCCCATTTTTGCATAGATGATGTTTCTATGCGATTAGCCTCTAATATTACATCTCCTCTTTGCAGACCCATATCATCTGCAGAGCTTCCAGGAATAATTTCGGCAATAATCAAACCCTCTACACGGGGCAATCCAAGTTCCCGGGCAATATCTTTGGTAACTTTTTCAACTTGCATCCCTGTTTGCACGGAAAATACTTTCTCTTTTGCAGTTTCTCCCTCATTTTTTGTAGGCATCTCACCAATTTTTACGATAAAGTTCATTTCTTTATCATCCCGTACAATTTCTATATTTGCCTTCTTCCCTATATCTATGCTTCTTATCTTATCTTGAAGTTCTTCAGGAGAATTAACCTCTTCATCATTAACTTTTAGAATTATATCTCCTCTTTTTATCCCTGATTCTTCTGCCGGGCTATCCTCTATTACATCTCCTACTAATACACCTTGAGCTTCGGTTATGTCAAATTGTTCGGCAATTTCCGGGGTAACTTTTTGAATATATACTCCTAACCATGCTCTTCTTACTTTGCCTAAATTAATAAGATCATCTATATTTCTCTTGGCTATATTAATGGGAATAGCAAACCCAATACCCTGTGCATAAGGAATAATCGCTGTATTTATTCCTACAACTTCTCCTTTTGTATTTAGTAGAGGACCTCCACTATTTCCCGGATTAATTGCAGCATCGGTTTGAATGAAATTTCTATAAACATGTCCTTCTCTACCGGCAGGAATAGAACGTCCCTTAGCACTTACCACTCCCATGGTTACAGTCTGTTGAAGCCTATATGGATTTCCGATAGCAACTACAATTTCCCCTACTCTCAAATCTTCTGAATCTCCTAATTCCACTATAGGTAAATCATCTTCTTTTATCTTTACAATAGCCATATCAGAGGTCTCATCTGAACCAACTACTTTTCCGTCAAATTTCCTTCCATCAGCAAGAGTAACTTTTATTTTTTCGGCTTTATGAACTACATGTTCATTAGTGAGAATATATCCTTCCTTATTAATAATAAACCCTGAACCGGTTCCCTTTTGAGGAATTGTTTTTGAATATTCTCTAAATTGTTCTCCGAAAAAATGACGAAATATAGGATCATCACTAAGAAAAGGAGAACCTTGTTTCACCATCCTTACCGTATCTATATTAACTACAGCGGGCCCAACCTTTTCGGCTATATCAGCAATACTATTACTGAATGCTTCGAGAGCTAAACGGGAATTAGTTTGTTCAGTTTCTGCGCTTACAGCACCTACCAAATTTAAAGAAAAAAACAAAATTAAAATTATACTAAAAACAATTTTTTTATTTACTTTTAACGCTTTGCCTTTTATCATATCCTATTTAAAAACCTCCATCTTTATTAAAATAATTTAAAATATGGTAATGAGAGAGGGAAAAGATTTTATATTTTCCCTCTCTCATTTAAAAATGATTATTTTTACCAAAAAAGCTTCCCTGGTGTTCGAATAGTGTCAACTAACTTTTCAAATCTAAACATCTGAAAAGGAATGCCTTCCGGTAATTTTTCTTGTTGCTCAGAAGTTAATATGCCTTTAACTGCCAAATATTCTTCAATTCCTTTCATCTTCAATTCTGTTTGTAAATCAGCAATTTCCTGTAATTTTTCTCTAACTTTTACTAAGTCTGGTTCGATTTTTAAAAATAATATCTTGATTTCTAACTGATTAACCTCAACTTCGTTTTTCAATCCCAGCAATTCTTTCTGAAAATCTAAATCTAACTTCCTTATTTCAGATTTTTGTTCTTCGGATAAATCTAAAGACTCAACTAATTCTTTCATCTTTGCAGCCGGACTATTTTTTAAACATTTCTTCATCATTTCTCTGAATTCATTATTAGTCTGTTGCTGAACTTTTTTCTTTATTTCATACGGCACATTTCCTTGTTGGGCATAAGAAAATTAAGTAAAACCTAAAAACACTACAGTTATTACAACTACCAAGGTTAGTATTATCAACTTTGTCTTCATTTTTTTCACCTCCTCTTAATTTTTTTATTCTAACCAATGATAGGAGCAATTACTGTGCCAACTTTTAAAAATATTTTATATTATTTTACTTTTATAAAATATCCTTACTGAAACATACTATAAATAAAGACTTTTTAATCCCTTCTACTTAAAATATTTTATATTATTTTTTAATACTTATTTTTCAAACATCATTTATTTTTATTCAAAAGTGTTACTTTTTCTCATTTTCCTATTAAAATGCTGTGTATTTTTTTCACACTAATTTTGTTTTTTACTTTTTAAAATAAATGGTGACTCAATCAGCTTATCGATCAAAGAAAATACTCTTACCACTTACCGATAAAGGAATACCCATTACAAAATCTGCATCTATTAGTCCCATTTTTCGAGCTACTACTCCAGCTCGATACATTATCCGATTATCTACATTCATTATTCCAGCAGTTTTAACCGCTGAACCAATTGCAATCCCCATATCCAATAATCGAAAAGCACATTGAGGTCCATCAAATTCAACTCCCTTATGAGAAATTCGCTCAGAACATTTATCAAAACCACAAGCCCCACAATTTAATCCTAGTGATGCAGCATCTTTTATACCAATCAATAAGAGAGCTGGAGAATTTTTTACATTAATTCCGTCACGGTCAAAATTTCTCTTTCCTAATTCTTCACCGTAAGTTAACATTTGTTTAGCTAATTTTTTCACATCTTCTCCGTAAATTGCTTTGACTACTACAAAGTCTTCCCCCACAGATTTTGGTGCAGTACGGGCAGCCACACCCATTAAATTTGCAACATTTTTTATAGTTTCCTGGATATCAAATTCAGATAAATTTTGATTAGACATTCCTACTTAATTCCTCCTAAAATTAATCTATATTAATTTACTAATCCACCAATTAAATTAATCGTTGACCTATTAGTTCACCAGTTACCCGGTTTGCCAGTTGTCCAGTTAATAAATGTATACGCTCTACGCTGTACGCTAAGTAATTTTATTATACTATTCGATTATTTTATAATCAATTACTTGAAAAGTAGACAGATTTTTATTGGTAGTTAATAACCATTCAACTGTAATAGGAACTGCAAAATCCGGCTGCAGCCTCCCCTTTTCTAACCAGTATCGAGAATGTTGATTATCAAATTGTCCTTTATTGGCTTTGATAATTAATTTAATCGGTTTTTCTAAAAATTCAACTTCCTCTAATACATTTATCTTTTTTAATTCTTCTATTATTTTAGTTTTTAATTTTTTATCAGGCAAAGGAGATACATTTACTAACCCTATATTCTTGTTTAAGGGTCCAACAATCTTTACATTAACCAAATCCGAATTATATCCCTCTCGTTCTAATATGCTTAACAATAGTTCATTGGCTTCTGCCGCTGCCTGACCATGATAATGAGGAGCAGCTAAAGGCTTAAGTAAATGTTTTAACTTGCAACCTTCTCTAAATTTATTCTCTCCAATCTTTAAGATTTTTAAATTAAAATAATTGGCTATCTCATTAATTTCTTCCTTGGTCATTTCTAATAGCGGAGCATAAAAACCATCGCAAACTTTTACTCCCATCTTTCCCCAGGTATCACTTTGATTTGACCCGGTTAATACTAATCTTTCACCTGCTTCCCTTTTTACGATCCCTAATTTAGCAATTCGTGTACACCTATTGCAAGCTGGACCCTTTCTTAAAGCTTTTTCTTGTTCTTTTTTACCTTGAACTATCTTCAATTCAAAATCTAAGTCCTTGCTGATGTTTTTGATATTTTCCAATCCTTTACCATAGCTGTATTCCCCGAAGCTAACTGTAATTGCTTTAATTTTTTCCCTACCTAATGCATGTATTGCCAAAACAGATACAACTGTACTATCTAAACCACCTGAAAAGGCAACTACAATTTTTTGTTCTTGAGTTTCTTTTTTAATTTCATCTACTATATTGTTAACTTTATCTTTTATGTTAATCATTTATAATACCCAATTAATTTATTTGATTGATTAGTATTTTATTTTAACATATTAATAAAGGCCAAGGTAAATTATAATTATTATTATAATTCCTTGACCTTTAAAAAACTTATAAATTTGTATCGAGTATTACATTAAGAAAGAAAAATAAAAATATATAAAGACTACACTAACATTTATTTCTACTGGCATTAAGGAATATTACTAACTTTCTTTTTTCTCTACAAATTCTTTAAATGATATTTTTTCATACCACCCTCCACTAATGTAATCCAACACTATAATAAATTTTTCTGCAGGAGCATATCCTGGCAAAGGAGCTATTGGTTTATGATTACTTTCTAAAAACCAGATAGTAGGGTAACCGCTAATTTCATACATTCTGGTTATTTTTTTTTCAGAAACTTCTTCCCCATTTACTTCTACTTTATTTTCCGATCTGCCATCCACTTTTATAGTTACAAATTTATCTAAAAATATTTTTTTTACTTTTTCGTTTGAATAGACTTCTTCGTCTAATTTTTTACACCAACCACAAGTATCTGTGTAGAAATCAATTAATATATATTTTCCCTCTTTTTCTGCTTTTATTAGTCCTTCATCATAAGATAGCCAGTTAAGAACCAAAGGTTTAGTATTTTCTACTGCTTCTTCTTCTAAAGGGTTTAAATTAAAATATAATTTTGCACCTACTAAAAAAATTACTGTTATTAAAATCACCAATATCATTATTTTATCTCTTTTTTTGGAAAATAATTTCATCTTTTACCTCAACCTTTTTACTTTATTTTTTTCTTTCAATATAATTTTTAATCTAAAAAGTAAGATACTACCTTCTGAAAATTATCAGTAAGAAGTAATCCACCAATTATCATCAGAAATATTCCGCCTACTAGTTCTATTGTTTTAAAATGCTTTTTTATCTTATTAGAAAGTGAATAAAATTTGGTAATAGCTACACCTGTCAATAAAAAAGGAATCCCTAAACCAGCAGAATAAACAGTAAGCAATAATATTCCCTGATAAACCGTTTCCTGGGTTCCGGCATATACCAATATTCCGGCAAGAATTGGTCCTATACAGGGGGTCCAGCCAAAGGCAAAAGCCAAACCCATCAAAAAAGGACCTACTATTATATTTACCGGTTTAGTTTTTGCGTAAATTCTCTTCTCATAATCCAGAAATTTTATTCTATACAATCCGGACATATGTATCCCAAAAATTATTACTATAATCCCTCCGATTTTTTTCAAAATAAAAGCTTTTTCTAACAAGAAACTACCTATAAAAGTGGCACTAGCTCCTAAAAGAATAAATATTAAAGAAAACCCGAAAATGAAAAATAAAGAGCTTATAACTATAATATTCATATTTTGTTTTTTATTTTCTGTAATATCTTCTAAAGATACTCCCGAAATAAAGGAAATATACCCCGGCACCAAAGGTAAAACACAAGGAGAAACAAAAGAAAAAAGACCAGCCAAAAAAGCCGCCATTAAAGATATATCACTCACATTTAATGTTACCATTTTTTAAAAACCTCTCAAATTCCTTAGTATTTAGTTAATCAGTTACTAGGTTTGCCAGTTTGTCCAGTCAATACTTGCCGTTAACTTCAAATACAAGTTCTCAGTAATAAAATGAGAGTTAGTTGATACAGTTAACCAACCCGGCTTTAATTCTTAAACGGGGCAACTGGTAAAC
>JAYEGH010000023.1:0-6131 GCA_034659055.1 Candidatus Caldatribacteriota bacterium | reverse complement strand
GGGGAAATTGCAATAGAAAATATCAGATTAATAAGTTAATTATTCATTATTAGAAGTAATCTCTAAGTGTAAATATTTAAAAATATTTATAAAGCGAAGCAACAGCGGGACTTAAGAGCGTTGCCTTCCCCTACATTTATACTTAGAAACGTCCCCGCGGGCGTAGCTTTTGAAGCCAAGGAGCAAAAATAAAAAGAAGAGGTTTGAGGGGGTCTTAGGGGGGATTTAAGGGGGAAGGAAAATTACACGCCCCGTCGGTGTTTGAGTTGTAAAATTAGAAATAGCCGGAGTGAATTAAATTATTGTTTTTATTTTTTCTCTCTCGCCTGCGGGGATAAGACTAAATCACTACAAACTAAATTAAATGTGAAATATTAGAGAAAAGTCATCCTGGCATGGTAATGATTAAGAAGAGAGAAAGTGGGTCCTCAATTTGCTGGGTAAGAGATACTGAAAAAATAATTAAATCTAATAAAATAAAAAAACCGAAAGAAAAACGCATATTATATCTTTCTGTATAGACACATTAAAAAGGAGTTTTATTTTGGAGATCACACTCCTTTTTGTGCTTATAATTATAACATTAAAAAAAGAAATATCGAGAGAAAATGACAATAATTTTTAGCTTATTTTATAAAACCTCTAAATATTAATTTTAAACACTATTGATTTATTTTAAACCTTTTAACCCTCTTTTAATCTATGGACCCAATTCTAAATTTTCTTTAGGTTAATAAGCTGCCTTATGAACTGCAATATTCACATCACTTCTTTTCTCCTCTGGAACATTAAATACTCTTGAACCTTGATAGGTACAATTCCTCACTAAGCATTTTACTTTTTATACTTAGATAAGCCATATATAATTCGAACTTTATTAAGTGGTAGTGAAACTCCCCCAGCAGGAGCTGGGGGCATCTTTTGGCTACAAGCGAAAAACGAGCTTGAGCCCTTCGGGCTAACGCTACATCTCCAGACAGGAATCTGGTGTTTTATGTGGCTTAATAACTAAAACCGCCAATTGAACTATTTGTGTGTTTACAATATTAGGGGACTCCTGTGAAGAACGGAAAAGGTAATTGGCATATAAAAAGTGCTTCCGGTTTTCTCCACGTCAGCAGAGAAAGGATCCGGAAGCACTGCACTTTTTCTATCTGAAAAAAAGATAAGGTAGCCAGGTAACCAGTTTGGGGAACGCTATACACAGTGCCAGGCTAACTAATTGGATTATCACGAAGGGCCAGATAGAAAGATAAATGTCCGTTATAGTTATCTCCTTTGGAGCAATACCCTTCATCATGAAAAGCATTGTCCCAAAGGGTGGAGTAAGGTAACCAGTCTGTGTATTGACCGCGTAAAGGACTCCCATCCACAGAGGATCAAATCCATATATCAAAAATATAGGCAGAAGGATGGGAAGGGTTATCATAAGAATACTCCAAGCATCGATCACAAAACCCAGTAGAAACCAAAGTAACTGAATGGCTATAAGCATCGTCCACCAACCTATCTCGTGGGTCTCTAAAAAGCTGGCAACCATCCTTTTGGCTCCCAGACCCATGTATACGGACGCAAATGCCTGGGCGGAAAAGAGGATCCACATCATAAAACCCTGCACCTGTATGGTAGTGTAGGCTGCGCTTTTGATCATTTTCCAGTTCAACCGTCCATGAATAGCGGTACACACAAAAGCACCAAAAGCCCCTACGGCAGCTGCCTCTGTTGGGGTGGCAATACCTGTGAAGATCGAACCCAGAACAGCAATTATAAGGGCAAGTGGGAGAATTACTCCCTTAAGGGAAGCAATTTTGGCCTTCTGGTTAGCTCTCTCTTCCGCAGAAATAGGTGGACCTAATTTTGGATTCAAATAGCATCTGATCAATATGTAGCCGATGATCAGAATAGAGCAGAGAAGTCCGGCAGCTATTCCTCCGGCAAAAAGTTCGCCTATGGATACCCGAGCGAAAGTTCCATAAAGCACCAATGTGATGCTGGGAGGGATAAGGGGACCAAGAACTCCTCCAGCAAGGACAGATCCGGTCGCAAGTCTCTTGTCATATCCCCTCTTGAGCATTGCCGGAAGGGCCATAAGACCCATTATCACTACACCGGTCGAAGCAATTCCTGACATGGCAGCTATCAGTGTACAGGCTATGACAGTACCAACTGCCAATCCCCCTTTGACACCCCCTGACCAGCGGTACATCGTCTCATACATGTCCTCCGCTACACCGGAACGTTCCAACGCAGTTGCCATCAGTACGAAAAGGGGAGCGGCCACCAGAGTTGTGGTGGACATCATGGAAAAGGTTCTGGCAACAATGATAAAGAGAGAATCGGGACCCCAGAAGATAGCGGTAAAAACAGTAGCCAGACCTCCCAAGACAAAAGCAACGGGAAGGCCTGAGAACAACAAAAGGAACATGCTGCCAAAAAGTAAAATTGAAATAAATACTATATTGATAAGAATACCTCCATTTCCTATAGTGGCTTTGTATCCACCACAGTAACGATCTCACGTCCGGTAACGGCCAGGTAGACATCTTTGATGGTTTTAGTCATTCCCTGAAGCAGCATGAAAAAAGCCCCAAAGGGTATGGCGAACTTGATAGGCCAGATAAAAGGACCCCAAGTACTCTCGGAGTATTCAAGCAGTGAAAGACTTGTCAGTGCCCAGGGCACGCTTTTCCAGAGCAGAACCCCCACAAAGATATAAAACATGGTCCAGGTAATAAGGTCAATAATTGCTTTTGTGCGTTTAGAAAATCGATTATAAAAAACCTCAACGTTTACGAAGGCATCGTGTCGAAGGGCATAGGCCCCTCCCAGCATAAAGTGTGCTCCGTAAAGCATACAGGAAGTCTCATGAGCCCATATGGTCGGTTTGGTAAATAAATACCTCATTACCACCTCGTAAACCAGTACGAACATTATCGGATAAATAAGAAAGCTAATAATTTTACCCATCCGATCGTTCATTGTGTCAACAAATTTAATAAAACCAGTTAAAAATTGCACTCGCCTCACCTCATTCGGAAGTTCTTTGGCCGCTGAAAAACCTTATCAATAAAAGAACCCCCCCCACTGGAAAGAGAAGGAGGGTTCTTGTTGCCATTTTCTTAATCTATGTATCCGTAGTCCCTCATGAACTTCTTAATGATCTCAATCGCCTTGATAACTCTTTCATCCTTCGGCCCTTCCTCGGCAGCGATCTTGTCAAGATAGGGCAGGGAGAACTCATTGACTATCCTTTTTACGTCCTCATCGCCAAATTCGATGTAAGTGGTTCCCCACTCTTCGAAGGATTTATTGAACATCTCATGTTCCTGTATGGTCACGGCATCCATAAAATCTGTGGCAAAAACGTGAGCCGCTGTCTCAACGATTTCCTGGAGATCTTCGGGCAACTCATCCCATGCCTTCTTGGATGCCCAGAGTTCCATTCCCTGAGGTACCTGCAGGGGCGGACCGATAAAATACGGACACACCTCATAGAGCTTGAGATCCCGGTACAGCCACCAAGCGGTACCACTGCCATCAAGAGTACCCATGGAGATGGCCATATAGGTCTCCGGATGTGGAAGCATTACCGGTGCTGCACCAAAGTGTTTCATAAAATCTGACATGGACCCGAAGAACCTCACCTTGAATCCTTTCACTTCCTCCAGCGACCTTATTGGTTTTTTGCTCCAGAAATAGGTATTGCCCACGTTATGGCTGCCAAGGAACTTAATACCTCGCTCTTCCAGGGCCTCTCCCACCAGTTCATCAATTCCCCTATGATGGAATAATTCGCTAAATTCATCATTGCTTCGGGTAACAAAGGGCGGCATATTAGGTGCCGATATCCAACCCATAGGGATAGCTCCTCTAAAGAACAGCGAACTGGTATTAGCTATCTGGATCATGTTTGCCTGTAGGGCTGCGTCTACTTCCGCATAACCTACCAGCTCCCCGGCATAATGCAGACTAATTTCCAACCTGCCTCCGGACATCTTCTCTACCCTTTCGATAAAGGGTTTGATGACGGATTCAATTGCAAGAGATCCAGGCGTATGATGGCTCTGGAATTTCCATTTGTAAACCTTGTCTTCCTGAGCCATGGCAGGCGAAATACAACTAAGAACCACAATACTTACGGTAACTAACAAGACCATTACCATTGCAACTAGACTTCTCTGTTTCATTATCGAAATACCTCCTTAAAAATAATTAACTATTTTAGTAAATCTTTGTTTTATATAAATCACACTCCTTTCTCATCCATACCAACGGCTATCAATAGTTTAGCTTTTCCAAAATATTGTTTCTAGTATATCATCCCCCTTTTTTAAGTGTCAAACATTAGTCTTATCCGGTTGGTGTCAAGAACTTGCGGGGGCTTTTCTTACCTAAAAAAATTATTTAATTTTAATTCACAAAAAGAAAGACATATACTTGTAAAATGTAATATAAAAGAACCTACTAAATTATTTTCTAAAATAAACATATTATTCATCTTGGACATTATTTTTACTCAAAATATCAAATGATTAATTTATACTTACTAGTCTCTTTAATGATTTTACCCAAATTCTATCCTGATGGGGTCCGGATAGGATCGGGAGAAAAAGAGTTCACGGTGTCTGTATATTTAATAATTATTACCTAGTTTTTTTAATTATTTAAGAAATCCAGAGCAAATTGGCTATAAAGAGTTGTCCCGATAGTCAGAGCATCTTCATCAATATTAAATTTTCTATGATGATGAGGATAATTTGCACCTTTTTTTTCATTTCTAGCTCCCACAAAAGCAAACACACTTGGAGCTTCTTGCGCATAGAAAGCAAAATCTTCCCCAGCGGTTACCTTCTCAAATTTTACGACACTCTCTTCTCCAAAATTTTTAATTACTGATTGTAGAGCCATTTTGGATATCTCAGGATTATTAATTAGCGGAGGAGTTAATAAAATATATTCCAATGTTCCCTCCGCTCGATAAGCTTCTACCGTTTTTTTAATTATCCTTTCAATCATAGAGGGAAATTTATCTCTTATTTGAGGATTAAAACAACGGGTAGTGCCTTCCATTAAAACTTTATCACAGAGTATATTCCATCCTTCTCCACCACAAAATTTACCTATGCTTAATACTGCTGGATCCAGAGGATTAATTTCTCTGCTTACTATCGATTGAAGATCTATTGCAACTGCAGAACCTGCTAAAATAGCATCTACTCCATGATGAGGCATAGAGCCATGCCCTCCTTTTCCCTTAATGGTAATTTTAAACATATCTGTAGAAGCCATTCGAGGGCCTGGGTCCACAGATACTTTCCCTACTGTTAAATCTGCCCAGAGATGAATTCCTAAAATTGCATCTACTCCTTCTATTGCGCCTCCTTTGATCATTATTGAAGCACCTTGAGCGATCTCCTCTGCTGGTTGGAATATAAATTTTACTCTTCCTTTTATTTTATCTCTCATCTGGCTTAATAACTTAGCTGCCCCTAAAAGCATGGCAGTATGACCATCATGTCCGCAAGCATGCATTATCCCCTTACTCTTCGATTTGTATGGAATATTATTTGCCTCCTGTACAGGTAGAGCATCCATGTCAGCTCTTAGGGCAACAGTTTTACCAGGTTTATTCCCTTCCAGAATTCCTAAAACCCCTGTTTTACCTATTCTTTTTACTTCAATATTTACTTTTTTTAATTCTTCACAAACTCTTCTATTTGTTCTTATCTCTTCACCGGAAAGCTCAGGATTTTCATGAAATTCCCTTCTCCAAGTGATAATTTGATCTTCATATTTTTCTACTAATTTCCTAATTTTCATTTTTTCTCCTTCCGAAAATATCCAAAACCAAGAACAAAGGGGGTCTTGAAATATCACTTTTCCTCTTCCCCCTCATTTCTTTCCAATTTTCTCATACCTAATATCATACTACAAAAGTTTTAAAAAATCCTTCTTTTTTAATAAAATAATTTAAAAAAGAAAAAAGCCCTTCAGCTTGATTGCTAAAGGGCTTGAAATTGACAAGCTCCCCGGGTAGGATTCGAACCTACAACCCTCCGGTTAACAGCCGGATGCTCCACCGTTGAGCTACCGAGGAATAACACAAATAATTATACATAAAAACAATACCC
>JAYEGH010000022.1:0-6177 GCA_034659055.1 Candidatus Caldatribacteriota bacterium | reverse complement strand
CATCAAGGGCAACCTGGTCATTTCTGCTGCGCGCAGTATGAAGTTTACCAGCAATATCTCCTATTTTTTCCTTCAATTCATTTTCCACCCAGGAATGAATATCTTCTGCTTCTCCGGAAATTGACAATCTGTTCTTTTGCACATCTTTCAAGATTGCCTCCAATGCAATCACTATTTTTTGACTTTCTTTAAGTGGAATAATGTTACATTTTCCCAACATCTTGGCATGTGCGACACTGCCGGTAATATCATAAACAGCTAATTTTTTATCAAAAGAAATAGAAGAAGTAAATTCTTGCATATCTTTATTTATCTCTTTTTTAAATCTTCCACCCCATAAATTTTCCATTTGCTCCTCCTGATAAAATATTTTATTACACAGATTATAATTAAATTATCTAACTACCCCACTAAAGTTTACACTAACGCTTTCAAGTACATTTTTATGTGAGACAACGGGGTAATTTTTTGCCCAAAGTATATTTTTAAAATTCTTTTTATTTATTCTACTTAATTATCTATTTATTTTTCCCAAACAATCTTTTTAAAATTAATTTATAACCATCAGCCCCATAGTTTAAACATCTTTTTACCCGGCTGACAGTTGCTGAACTTGCCCTTGTTTTATGGGCAATTTCTTCATAGGTAAAGCCCTCATTTAACGTTCGGGCTACTTCAAGCCTTTGGCTAAATTCCTTAATTTCATTGATGGTAGCTAAATCTTCAAAGAAGCTATAACATTCCTTTTCGTTTTTTAGGAGTAATATTGCCTTAAATAATTGGTCAGTTAATTTATCTCTCCAACGAGGATAATCTTCCATTTTTACCACCTCATTTTCTTCTTTTTTTTAATTCTCTAAATATATACTGAGGGGAAATATTGCAACTACCCAAAGCCGCTAAAGTATGAAACCATAGATCAGCAACTTCATATATAATTGCGTTTTTATCTTTATCTTTAAGGGCGATAATAACTTCTGCTGCCTCTTCCCCTATCTTCTTGGGAAGTAAATCTTCGGGGTTAGCCAGTAATTTACAAACATAAGAATCGCTTTGGTAGTTTAATTTTCTATTTTGAATTACCTTATATATTTCATTAATAATTTCACTGTCTATTTTTGATTGTTTCCTTCTACCCTCCCCTTGAGGTGATTTTTGCTTCTCTGCCTGTTCTTTTTGTAGAAATAGAGAAGGTTCTATTTTAATTTCTTTTATTTTACCACCTTTAACTTCCTTAAAAAAGCAGGAATAATTCCCAGTATGGCAGGCAACCCCTTTCTGTTCCACTAAAATTAGCAAGGTATCATCGTCACAATCTAAAATAATCTTTTTTACCAACTGAATATTTCCAGAAGTACTTCCTTTAAACCATAATTCCCTTCTGCTTCTACTATAAAAACAGGTTCTTCCTTCTTCTAAAGTTTTTTCCAAGGATTCCCTATTCATATAAGCCAACATTAAAACCTGCTTGGTCTTCTCATCCTGAATAATTGCCGGAATTAGTCCCTCTCTATTAAACTTTATTTGATCTAAAACTTTATTTTTATTCATTGTTCTTCTCACCCTTTATTTCATCTCTCGATAGTCTTACTTCTACTCCTCTTTGTTTTAAAAATTCCTTAACTTTTGCTATAGAGTATTCTTTTTTATGAAATATAGAAGCAGCTAAAGCGGCATCAGCCTTTCCCTCAACTAACACTTCATATAAATCCTCTGGCTTTCCCGCTCCACCAGAAGCAATAATAGGAATATTAACATTTTCTGAGACCATTTTAGTTAATTCAATATCATATCCCTCTTTGGTCCCATCTTTATCCTTGCTGGTAAGAAGTATCTCTCCTGCTCCCAACTTTTCCATCTTTTTAGCCCAATCCAGTATTCTTAAACCGGTTCTGGTCCTTCCCCCATTAATTACTACTTCCCAATCAGAATCCACCTTTACAGCATCAACAGCTACCACAATAGTAGAACTGCCAAATTTCAAAGAAGCCTCTTGGATTAGGAGAGGATTTGTAACAGCTGCTGTGTTAATAGAAATTTTATCTGCTCCCGCTCTTAATACTTGAGATATGTCTTCCAGGTTCTTTATTCCGCCACCTACTGTGAAAGGTATAGAAACTTTTTCCACTGTCTTTTTTACTAATTCAATTATAATATTTCTCTTTTCATAGGAAGCAGCAATATCCAGAAAAACCAGCTCATCTGCCCCTTCTTTTTCATAAAATGAAGCCAGTTCAACTGGGTCCCCCGCATCTATTAAATTAACGAACTTAATTCCCTTTACTACTCGACCTTTCTTTATATCCAGGCAGGGTATAATTCTCTTTGTAAACATTGTTAATTCCTTTCTCATCCTTTATTTTTCCTGAGTTACTTTGATTGTAATGGTATATTGCAGGCAAATTTATAACAATTATTTTTTAAATTATAATTATACGTAGGGACACAATGAGTTGTGCCCTCATCATTTTCTCATCTAATGCCTCCTGTGGGTACAATGCATCGTGCTCTACTTCTTAATCCTGATTTTCTTTACGCGATACTCGATACGCAATACGCGATACAAATTATTATTCACTAACGACTAATTTGAGTGCCTCTTCTAATATGATCCTCCCTTTATAAAGAGCCTTGCCGATAATAATTCCTTCCAAACCTAAACCTTCAAGTCTTTTTAATTTTTTAATATCATTCAGAAAAGTAATCCCTCCAGAGCAAATAAGGGGAATATTAACATTTTTTGTCATCTTTTCTATATTCGTTATATTAGGTCCCTTGAGAGTCCCATCTCTCTTAATGTCAGTATAAATTATTCGCCTGGCACCTAATCTCTCCATCTCTTCAGCAAAATCCAGGACATCAACTGAAGTAGTATTTTGCCATCCTTCTATGGCTACATGCCCATCTCGGGCATCAATACCTGCTATTATCTTTTCTGAAAAATCCTTAAATAATTTCTTGGCTAAGGCTTTATCTTTCCAAAGAATTGTACCTAAAATTACCCGACTTGCCCCGAGATCTATCAATTTTTTCACTTCTCGATAATTCCTAATCCCTCCTCCAACCTGAACTGGCACATTGACCGTTTTGATAATCTGTTCTATTACTGATATATTAATTAATTTCCCGTAGAATGCTCCATCCAAATCTACTACATGAAGCATCATCGCCCCTTTATTAGCCCACTTTTCAGCTACCGTTGCCGGGTCATCAGAAAATATCTCCACATCTTCAAACTTACCCTCTGTAAGGCGAACACATCTACCTTCTTTAATATCTATAGCAGGAATAATTAACATTTAGCTCAACTCCCAAAAAAGTTTTCCAAAATTACTAATCAATAATCCCTTTAGTAGAAGGGATATCATCTAACCTGTTATCTTTTCTGATTGCTTCATCTAAAACTTTACCGAAAGCCTTAAATATAGCCTCGATAACATGGTGGGAATTTTTCCCATAAAGTAAATTTATATGTAAAGTTATTCCGGCATGATAGGATAGGCCTCTAAAAAATTCTTCTACCAAACTAACTTCAAAAGAACCTACTCTTTCCTGCTCAAATTGGACTTCATAGATTAATTGTCCTCTTCCACTTAAATCTAATGCCACTTGTACTAGTGATTCGTCCATCGGTAAAATTGTAAAAGCATATCTTTTTATTCCTTTTTTATCTTGTAAAGCCTTCTTAATAGCCTCACCCAGGCATATTCCTATATCTTCTACAGTATGATGATAATCTACTTCAAGATCTCCCCGGGCTTTTACTTTCAGGTCAAAAAGACCATGGCGAGCAAATAGGGTTAGCATATGATTTAAAAAATAAATTTCTGTCTCTAAATTACTTATCCCTTTACCATCTAAATTCATCTTTACTTCTATCTCAGTCTCCAAAGTCTTTCTTTTATATTCACCTTTTCTATCTTTCAAGATTATTGACACCTGCCTTTCCACTACTGTCTACTATTTTTAACTCTTTCTAAATAGTATAAGATAGAATTAACATCTTGGGCTAATAAATCCACCCCTTTATTTAGGTAAAACTCTATCGTTCTATTTTGCAAATTAAATCCTTCCGCTAAAACTATTGCCGATAAAAACTTTATTTCTTTTGCTTCTTTATTAAAATTTTTTACGGTAATCAGATCATCCAAAACATCACCTACATAGATCCCCAATTTAGTCTTTAAACTGGCAGATAACTTTTTTAATCCTCGAGGATGCGGCTTTTCTGCACCATCCTCAGCAGTAACTATCCTTCCATCAAAGACATTATCTTCCCAACCTAATCTTTCTAAAGCTACTCTGGCTTCTCTTTCAGTTCTACCGGTTAAGATACCGATAGAAAAATTTTGCAGAAAATCTTTCTTGTTTTTATCTATAATTATTTTTTCCTGTTTAATTAAACCTTCTACTTTAATTAAAGAAGGATGAAATCCATAAATTTTAAAACAATATTCCTCTCCTGCATAGATCTCCTGAAATATTTTAGTTATTAAGTCCTTATCCCACAGGTTAAATATTTCTGTCTTTACGTGCCTATCTTTTTCGACCAAATCTACTACTTTGGCTAAACCTCCTCCGGAAGGCAGTATCTCAGTGGTAAAAGTTCTTATATCGGGTCCTCTGCTCCGAAGCTTATCCATATCCTTTAAATTATTTTCTCTTGCTTTCATCAGGTAAAACAAAACCACAGCCGAAGTCAAATTCCAATCATTATTAAACCCTCCTGCCATCTTAAAATATTTAACCTCTTCCGAATTGATTAAATTTTGAGAACCCTGGAAGTGTAATATCTCTTTAAAGTAAAATTGAACCGTTCGACATACGGCCTCTCTAAAAGAATCTCGCACATCCATTAAGACACCATCAATATCAAAGACCAGAGTATCTACCTGAGAAATTCTATCTAAAAACTTTTTATTCAAAATAATATTTTTCTGAAATAAATAATTTGAATTTAATTTTTTCAAAATTAACATTAATCAGTCAACTCTTTCTTCATTGTAAATTTCTTACCTCTATCGAACGGGCATGGGCATCCAGCCCTTCTAATCTGGCCAAACTTGCTATTTTCTGCCCATCTTTTCTTAAGTTCTTTTTATCGTAAAAAATTATACTACTCTTTTTGGTAAAATCAGTTACCGATAAAGGCGAAAAACTTCTTGCCCCTCCGGAAGTAGGAAGAATATGATCAGGGCCTGCCCAGTAATCGCCTAAAGGCTCCGGAGAATAAGCCCCCATAAATATTGCTCCCGCATTCTTTATAGCTCCTAATACTTGCCAGGGATTTTCTATTTGCAACTCTAAATGCTCAGGGGCAAAACAATTTATAAACTCTAAAATTATTTTTTCATCCTCAGCAATAATTAATTTTCCCTGTTTCCTTAAAGCCTCCCGGATAATTTTCTTTCTATTTAAACCCTTCAACTCACGTTTAATCTCCTCTTTCACTTTTTCTACTAATGAAGCAGAAGTAGTTATCAAAATTGCCGATGCCTCTACATCATGCTCTGCTTGAGAAAGTAAATCGCAGGCTAAATATCGAGGATTAGCTTCTTCATCGGCCCAAATGAGAATTTCACTTGGCCCTGCCAACATATCTATATCCACTTTTCCAAAGACATTTTTCTTAGCCAAAGTTACATAGATATTTCCCGGGCCCACAATTTTGTCCACTTTCTTTATAGTTTCTGTTCCATAGGCCAAAGCAGCTATGGCCTGGGCTCCTCCTATCTTATAAATCTCTGATATACCTAATTCTTTAGCAGTGGATAATAAATAGGGATTTATTTTACCATCAGGAGAAGGTGGAGTTACTACAACAATCTCTTTAACCCCCGCAATAATTGCCGGTACTGCTGCCATAATAAGGGAAGAGGGATAAGCAGCCGTTCCTCCCGGGACATACAAACCCACTCTCTCAATAGGATTCACTACTTGCCCCAAAATAATACTCTTTTCTTCTGTAGTAAACCAGGAATTTTCTTTCTGATGCAGGTGGTAATTTTTAATCTTTTTTATCGCCTCTTTTATAACTTCCAATAAATCTTCCTTCACTTCTTGGCTGGCTATATTCCATTCTTCCGGACTAACCAGTGTCCCTGAAGAGTTTAGCTTTACCCCATCATACTTTTCCGTAAACTCAAGAAGAGCTCTATCGCCTTCTTTTTTCACACT
>JAYEGH010000021.1:20351-25229 GCA_034659055.1 Candidatus Caldatribacteriota bacterium | reverse complement strand
TCTTTTTAGTAACTTTAAGAGCAGGCTTGATGTTGTCTGTGCGGGTCCGTACGCAGACAGGAATTGTGTCCCTACCAGGTTATTTCTTCATTTCTTCTGTGGGCACGATGCATCATGCCCCTACGTCTCCCTCTTGTTTGTTTCTAGGTTGTAATTATATTACACTTTTGTTACAAAACATGGTTAGCGTAAATTTAATTAGGGCAGTTAGATAAAGAAAAGAATAGTAGCGTTCTTGTTTTTTCTGGGTCTTTTCTCCTTCTTCACTCGATACGCAATACGAATATAATATTATTGAAAAATATTGCTATTTTTGGTATATTAAACATGAGTTAAATACGTATCGCGTATCGAGTATTGCGTATCGAGTGAAAATGCGGAATTCAAAATACAGAATTCAGAATCCAGGAGTCAGAATATGCTGAATACTGACTTTTGGCTTCTGGATACTAAGCAATTTCAAATATAAATTTAAGGATAAAAAATATGATTATAAAAGAAAATGATAATAACAATAAAAATTATTTTGATAGCGAACTAATAGAATTAAAAAAAAGTTTACTAAAAATGGCTAATTTGGTAGAAGAAGCAATTGATATGGCGATACAATCTTTGGTAGAACAAAAAGTAGATTTAGCTGAGAAGGTAATTAAAAATGATGATGAGATCGATAAAATAGAATTAGATATAGAAGAACAATGCTTACAAATGATTGCATTAAGACAACCAATTGCAAAGAAATTAAGGATAATAGGTTGTGGATATAAAACTGTTTCGGATTTGGAAAGAGTGGGTGACCAAGCTGTTAACATTGCGGGTGCCAGTAAATATTTAGCTACAAAACCCATGGTAAAGCCATTAATAGATGTACCACGCATGGCTAAAATTGCTCAAAGCATGTTAAAAGATGGATTAAATGCTTATTTTGAGGGAGATGTAAAATTGGCAAAGGAAGTCTGGTCACGAGATGATACAGTAGATGAATTAAATAAACAGATATTTCGTGAACTTTTAACCTTTATGATGGAAGACCCACGTACAATTAGTAGAGCGATACATTTAATTTTTGTTTCCACCAATATTGAACGTATTGCCGATCATGCTAAAAATTTAGCAGAGAGAGTAATCTATATTGTAAATGGAGAAAGAATAAATGGTAAATAGAAAATATTAAAAGTGTGGATTATTTATCTAAATAAGTAATTATAAAATAGAAATAGAATAATTTAATAGATATATATGATTAAGTGAAATTTATTTGATATAAATATAGTGGATATGTCATAATGTTTATCGTGATACAATTTTACTAATAAACTGATGATAGGGAAGGAATGTAATTTATGTTCTTGATAATTCAAATCTTAAATACTGTTTTTACACTATATGGTTATATGATTTTAGCCAGGATATTTTTAAGCTGGATACCAATAGATCGCAATAATCCCATAATCCAATTTATTTATAGGATAACCGAACCAATTTTAGCTCCTTTTAGAATCATAATACCTTTGGGAAATGCTGGATTAGATCTTTCTCCTATAATTGTTTTTTTTCTATTAAACTTGTTGCAAAAATCATTGATTAACATACTTATTAATATAGCTATTTAAAGAGAAAAATTATATAGATAGGTTTTAAACATTTTAGTTAGGGGGTATAATTTATGAGAATGACACCAATGGATATCGAACAACAAGAATTTGGTAAATCATTTAGAGGTTATAATGAAGAAGAAGTAGATGATTTTTTAGATAAGATAGTAAAAGAATATGAAGAAATAATTAAGGAGAATATAAAACTTAAAGAAGAAATTGAAAGGATGAAAGACAGATTAGGAGAATTTAGCGAAATTGAGGAAACTTTAAGAAGCGCTCTACTGAATGCACAGAAATCTGCTGAAGAAATGAAAGGCAGAGTAGAAAGCGAATCAAAAGCGGTTGTAGAAAAAGCAGAAAGAGAAGCAGAAATTATAAAACAAAAAGCATATCAAAAAGATGACGAAGTAAAAAATGAAATCAATAATCTACGTAGGTATAAATTCATCTTTAAGGAAAGATTTAGATCAATGTTGAATCTTTATTTAAAAATGCTGGAAAATGAAAAATTTGAAGAAAAAGAAAATTATGCAAACAATGAAGATGATATTATAGACAAAAAAATAAATGATGAAGAAATAGAAGAAGAGTCTATTGCAGAAAAAACACAAAAAATGGATAGTGATTAAATAAATATTATTCATATTGTTACTACTCTTAAGACGATAGGACAAAGATTGACATAAAGTAATTTAATGTGATATTATTACTAAATTAAAAATTGAATAATTATTTATTTTATTTGAGAAAGAGTAGGTAGGTAAAGTTTAACAGTGAGCAGGAACAGTGGAAACCTGTAAAGTTTTTCTATCCAAAATCATCTCAATATTTCTAATTGAATTTATTTGTAAGTAAATTAGAACGACAAACATCGTTAAAAAAAGAGTAAGTATATTAAAATATTTGATTATATTTTACTCTCCAAGACCATTACCGCGAGGTAATGATAAAAATTAGGTGGTACCACAAGAAGTTAGCCTCTTGTCCTTTTAAAAGGCAAGAGGTTTTTGTTATAATATTATTGAAAATCCTGGGAGGAATAAAAAATGGAATATAAAAATACACTAAATTTACCGAAAACGAAATTTAAAATGAAAGCTAATCTAGCAAAAGAAGAACCAAAATTATTAAAATTTTGGGAAGATAATGAAATTTATGAAAAGATTTGTGATAAAAAGAAAAACTTAAAAAAATATATATTACACGATGGACCTCCGTATGCTAACGGGAATATACATATTGGAACTGCTTATAATAAGATATTAAAGGACATTATTCCTAAGTATAAATCGATGAAAGGATTTAATGCTCGTTATGTTCCAGGTTGGGATACACACGGATTACCGATCGAGTTTCAAGTAACAAAAAATATGAAAGTTGATTTTGATGATATTGATCCGGTTGAATTAAGGGAAAAATGTAAAGAATATGCCAAAAATTTTATCGATGTGCAAAAAGAAGAATTTAAAAGGTTAGGAGTAATGGGAAAATGGGATAAACCCTATTTAACGTTTAATTCTAATTATGAGGCAGAACAGATAGAAATATTTGGAGAAATGTTTGATAAAGGATATATTTACAAAGGATTAAAACCGGTACATTGGTGTGCTAACTGTGAAACTGCTTTGGCGGCAGCAGAAATAGAATACCATGATATTGAATCTTCTTCTATTTATGTCAGATTTTTATTAAAAGATAACTTAGGGAAAATATTTTCTAAAAGTACAGATGAAAAAAACTATGTACTTATTTGGACTACTACGCCCTGGACTATTCCCGGTAATATGGCAGTTGCTCTTAATCCAGATATTGATTATAGTTTAGTTAAAACTGAAAAAGGAAATTTAATTTTGGCAACTGCTCTAGTAAAAGGAGTAATGGAAAAAATTGGGTTGAATAATTATCAGGTTCTAGAGACAGTAAAGGGGAAAGCATTGGATGGAATAAAATGCAAACACCCCATCTTTGATAGAGATTCTGTCATTATATTAGGAAACCATGTTTTATTGGATGAAGGAACCGGATGTGTGCATACTGCACCTGGACACGGGCAAGAGGATTATGAAATTGGCGTGAAGAATGGAATTCCCATATTTACTACTCTTGATAGCAAAGGAAAGTTTAATAAAGAAGCCGGAAAATTTAAAGGATTGACCTATAAAGAAGGAAATATTGCAATAATTGATGAGTTATCAAAAAATGGAACTCTAT
This sequence comes from Candidatus Caldatribacteriota bacterium, assembly GCA_034659055.1. GTDB lineage: Bacteria > Atribacterota > Phoenicimicrobiia > Phoenicimicrobiales > Phoenicimicrobiaceae > JAYEGH01. The sequence continues at coordinate 21,420 of JAYEGH010000021.1, read as the reverse complement.
TAAAAGTTGGTAAGATAATGCATTCTTATCCTCATTGTTGGAGATGTAAAAAACCGGTAGTATTTAGAGCTACCAAGCAATGGTTTGTTTCTATTAAGGCTTTTCGTGATTTAGCATTGTCAAATATTAAAAAAGTACAGTGGATTCCGAAATGGGGAGAAGAAAAGATTTATGGGATGGTGGAAAATAGAACTGATTGGTGCATTTCACGGCAAAGAGTATGGGGATTGCCCATTCCGGTCTTTTATTGCAAAAATTGCGGAGAAATTATTGTAAATAAAGATACAATTAATTCGGTTAAAAAACTATTTTTAGAAAGAGGGTCTGACTCCTGGTTCTCTATGTCTGCAAAAGATATATTGCCTGAAGATTATAAATGTCCTCATTGTGGTGGACAGGAATTCGAAAAAGAAAAAGATATAATGGATGTCTGGTTTGATTCCGGTTGTAGTCATGCAGCAGTTTTAAAAAAGAGAGACACCCTCCATTGGCCTGCTGAATTGTATCTTGAAGGCACAGACCAACATAGAGGCTGGTTCCAAACCTCACTTTTAACCTCAATAGCCACATTTGGGGAAGCTCCTTATAAGGCTGTTTTGACTCATGGTTTTATAGTGGATGGTAAAGGGAAAAAAATGTCTAAATCATTAGGTAATGTTATTGCTCCTCGTGAGATTATAGAGAAATATGGAGCTGATATACTTAGGCTTTGGGTAGCTTCATCTGATTATAGGTCTGATATTAGGATTTCTTCAAAGATTTTAGACCAGTTAGTAGAAATTTACCGAAGAATAAGGAATACTGCAAGATTCGTTCTGGGAAATTTAAAAGATTTTAATTATAAGAAAGACCATGTTTCCTATGATAAATTTAGTGAATTAGATAAATTGATTTTAAATAATTTTCAAAATCTAACAAAGAGAGTGAATAAAGATTATAAGGAATTTGAATTCCATTCCCTTTATCACGAAATCCATAATTTTTGTTCAGTAGATCTAAGTTCATTCTATTTAGATATAATTAAAGATAGATTGTATACTGCTTTTTCTGATTCTGTTGAACGACGTTC
>JAYEGH010000021.1:7175-20251 GCA_034659055.1 Candidatus Caldatribacteriota bacterium | reverse complement strand
TTTAAAAAAGATTCAAAAATGTATATACCTCTATTGTTTATATTGGGAGGAGCAATAGGAAATCTTATTGATCGGGTTAGAACCGGAGGAAAGGTTATAGACTTTTTAGATTTAAGGATTTGGCCAGTTTTTAATTTTGCCGATATGGCTATAGTTTGTGGTATGTTTATACTTTTAGTACATTTTTTATTTTATTCTAAAGAAGAAATTGAGGAGTAATTTTTTATGCATAGAATTTTATTTAATATTGGTTCATTTTCCATCTATTCTTATGGTGTAATGATAGCCTTAGCCTTTATTGTAGCAATTTTTTTAGCTATGAAAGAGGCAAAAATAAACGGAGAAAATCCGGAAAGAATTTTAGATCTAAGCTTATATATTATTTTGGGTGCCTTAATAGGAGGAAGATTGGCATATGTTTTACAATATCTTGATTATTATCTACAAGACCCTATAAAAATATTATACTTTAGGCAAGGTGGATTGAGCTTTTTAGGTGGATTTTTTTTAGCCGTCTTTTTAGGCTGGTTATATGTTAAGAGAAGTAAAATATCATTTTGGAAATACGCTGATATTACTGCTCCCTCAATAGCCATTGGAATAGGAATTGGGAGAATAGGGTGCCTTTTGAATGGTTGTTGTTTTGGTATAATATCTGAAAATTATGGAATTAGATTTCCTTCAACGAATATGCCTCCGGTATATTGGCAGCAATTAAGAGATGGGTTAATCGCTTCCGGAAGCACTTTTACTCTTCCGGTAATCCCGACTCAAATTTACACTTCCTTATATGGTTTTTTGATATTTTTTATACTTCTTTGGATGAAAAAATACAAGAAGTATGACGGATATCTTTTTTGGGTTTTTGTAATATTGTATTCGATTTCCCGTTTTACAATAGAATTTTTTAGGTTTTACGAGAAAAAAATTATGGTATTTGATTTTTTAACGATTACACAGGCTATTTTAATAGGAGTTGTATTGGTTTCTTTGGTGTATATGAATATTTTGAAGAAGAGAAACAAAAAAGCATAATTAATCACCAGTTAGTGAATAGTATTTGATAATAGTGCGAAAAGCGCAAAACGCAAAACCAAAGCTCAAAACATAAAATTAAAGATATGCGTTGGTTTATCGAAAGTAAAAATATTAGGTTCAAGCATATTAACTCTCAAGGGTAAAAATAAGTTTTAAATTTTCAGTTTAATATGGATTTTATTTATGATAGAAAAAGAAAGAAATATTTTATTTGCAGACGATGATAGGATTAGAATAGATCTTTATTTGACTCAGCAGGAAATATATCCCTCCAGATCCCAGATTCGTAATTTAATTAACCAAGATAAGATAAAAGTAAATAGCAATAACATCAAACCAAGTTATATCTTGAAAAATGGAGATGTGATAAATTTAAGTATATCTAAAAATAAAGAGCTGAAGATTGAAGCAGAAGCAATACCCTTGGATATAATATATGAAGATAAATATCTGATATTGGTTAATAAACCGGTTGATATGATTGTTCATCCTGCTGGGAAAGTACGTTCCGGTACCCTGGTAAATGCCTTGCTTTATCATTGCAAGGATTCTTTATCAGGGATAGGTGGAATAATCAGACCGGGCATTGTGCATCGCTTAGATAAAAATACTTCCGGTCTGATGGTAGCAGCGAAAAATAATCTTGCACATCTTGAGTTATCTAGACAAATAAAGAATCGAGAGGTAACTAAAAAATATATTGCTATAGTAAAAGGAGAGGTAAAAGAAAATTCCGGGATTATTGATGCACCAATAGGAAGAAGTCTAAAAAATAGAAAGAAAATGGCAGTCATCGAACAAAATAGTAGAGAAGCTATTAGCAAATTTAGAGTATTAAAAAGATTTTGTCATTATACTTTATTGGAAGTAAATATACTTACAGGAAGAACACATCAGATAAGAGTGCATCTAGCATATATTGGTCATCCGGTGGTTGCTGATGAAGATTACGGTAATAAAAAGTCAGGTTTAAATATTAAACGTCAAGCCTTACATTCGCATATTTTAGGCTTTGTTCACCCTTTCACTAAAAAATATGTTGAGTTTCATGCTCCTTTGCCCAAAGACATTAAAAAACTAATTAAATTTTTAGAAGAAGAAAAAAATAAGAATTAATATCATCTTTAAGAGAAAATATTTTTAATTATTTCCATATCTAATTTTACTAAAAGACTTTTTTCTTGAGAATAGATTACCATTCCCGGTTTAGCGTTTTTAGGTTTTTTAACATATTTTTTTAAAGTGTAATCAACCTGTGCCTTATTTTCATTTTTTGCTTTACTGAAATAAACCGCTAAATTTGCAGCTTGAATTAAAGTTTCGAGGGGAGGGGTTCGGTTATTTCCCTTATTTTTAATAATAACATGAGATCCCTGGATATTTTTGACATGCAGCCAGATATCATTTCCCGAAGCTAATTTTAAGGTTAAAAAATCATTTTGTTTATTATTTTTTCCTACGTAAATATCCCAACCATTTTTTGAAACGTATTTTGAGGGAGATAAAATATCCTTTCTCTTTTTTTTCTCTTTTTTTTCTTTCTTTTTAATGTATCCCAATTTAATCAAACTATAATTAATTTTAGTAAGTTCAGACAAAGAATTGTCATTTCTCTTATATAATGTTTGAAGCTCATATAATTTATCAAGTTTTGATTTGTTATCTTCTAATTGTTTTAGAATTATGTTATAGCTATCTTTTGTTTTTTTATATTTTTTAAAATACAATTGTGCATTTTGTAATGGAGTATATTTTTTATTCAAGGGGATAGTTGTAATTTCTTGCTTAGGCGAAAAATAGTTGATGGTGGTAATCTTTGTATCCCACCTTTTTATGCTTGCAAGATTCGCTTTTATCAATTCACCATTTTTTTTATATTTTTCGCAGTTTTTTACTTCATCCAATTTTTTCTGAAAACCACTTACCTTATTGTCTATTTTTGCTATATTTTTATTTATTACTTGGTGTAACTTATTTTTTAGAGAAAAAATAATTTTTTCTCTATCCAATTCGGTAAATAGAGTTTCCAGGCACGAATTTGTATTGTCAAAAGTATGCTTATTGTAGTCAGGGAATTGTACAGAATCGATTATAGACCAGATTTTTATTTTTTTAGATTGTGGCTTCAAAAAGATAGTCGGTTGAAAATTATATTTTTTAATATTTTCTATAATATCGATAAAAGAAGACCAGAGTATTTCCAAATCTGTTTTGGAAATATTATTTAGGTTTATTTCCGGAGATAGATTAGCTTGAAGAATTATTTCTTTTGCGCTTTGTTGACTCATACCCATAAAATTATTTTGTATCAATTCCCAAAGGTGTAAACTCTTATTCTCTGGGGATACAGAATAAAAAAGATCAAGGAAATTATTTTGGTTAATTTTTAAAGGATTTAATTTATTTTGAGAAGGAGGAGAGATGTATAATTTACCAGGAACAACTTCTCGATACCTATTAATATCAGAAGTTATTAATTTCAGGCTTCCCTCTATTGTATTATCTCCTTTAAGGAGGATTAGATTGCTGTGCTTGCCTGTAAATTCTACTATTAAAGTTTTATTTAAGGCTTTCCCAAATTTTATATAAGGTTGGATAGTAAAATGTAAAATACGATCAAAATCAATTTGCTTAATATTTAATATTTTACCACCCTTAAGATGGTTTTGAAGCAAAGTTAAAAAAGGTGTGTTGATAGTATTTTTATTATTTTGATATTTGGAGAAATAAATTTCCAGAAGCGAGGGGTCAATGGAAATATGAATAAAAAAAGTCTTTTTATCTTTATTTGAAAAAGGTAGTATTAACAATTTTTTAGGCATTACTTCAATAACAATTTTATATTTTTTAGTTTGAAAAATATCTATTATTTTTGCCCCTGTAAAAATATCTGAGAGTTCTTTTCTGATAGAAAATAAAGTTAAACCATCCAGCATTAATTAAACTCCTGACTGTTTTTTAAATAATTTAAGATTTGTATCTATTTAAATATAATCTATAATGGAAATATATTCAAGTTAAGCAACGATAATATCTGAGCATTTAGCATCAAGCATCAACCCAAGAAAGTTTTTTTCTTTACTTGATAATAAATATTCAATAACCGATGCTATTTTATAATATTGTTTTTAATATTTGACAACTAATAGGTATTACCCTAAAATTAGGGTTAAAGTTTATAATATATAATGAATATAAGATATAAGGAGATAAATAGTGGTTAGAAGCATGACCGGTTATGGTGAAGGGGAAATCAAAAAAGAAAATCAAGGATGTTTGATAGAAATAAAAACATTAAATAATAGATTTTGTGATATTAATATAAAAAGTAGTATAATATCATTAGAAATAGATCAAAAAGTGGAAAAAATTATAAAAGAAACAATATCTAGAGGAAAGGTAAGCGTTCAAATAAAAGTAGATTCACATAAGGCAGAAGAAGAAAAGGTAGTTTTAAATGAAAATTTATCTAATTCTTATTATGATGCCTTAAAAACGATGAAGAAAAAATATAAAATAGAAGAAGAAATTAACTTAAGTTCCATGCTCAGGCTAAAAGATGTATTTCAGGTAGAAAGAACAGTGAAAACCGTCGAATTATGGCCGCTAGTAGAAACAACATTGCAAAAAGCATTGGATTCTCTATTGAGAATGAGGGAAAAAGAAGGCAAAAATCTTATTACAGATATTCAGAAAAGAATCAAGAAGATTCAAAAAGAAATAAATAGAATTGAAAAATATTCAAAAACATCCATACTTAAATACAAAAATGATTTTTTAGTAAAATTAAAAAAAATAACTGAAGATATAAATATTGATGAGGGAAGAGTAGAACTGGAAGCAGCGATATTTGCCGAAAAGAATGATATAAATGAAGAAATTATTAGAACAAAAAGTCATATAGATCAATTTATTAATCTTTTAAATTCTAATCAACCCGTGGGAAGAAAGATGGATTTTATAATCCAGGAGATAAATAGAGAAATAAATACTATCGGTTCAAAAACAAATGATTTGAAAATATCATCTTTGATTATTATAATAAAAAGCGAATTGGAAAAGATAAGAGAACAAGTAAGAAATATTGAATAACGGGAGATGTTATAGATGAAAAAAAGTTTGATAAACATTGGCTTTGGTAACTTTGTGAATTCTGGTAGGGTTGTTGCTATTTTATCTCCGGATTCCGCCCCCTTAAAACGAATGAAGGAAGAAGCTAAAAATAGCAAAAAATTAATTGATGCTACTCATGGTAGAAGAACGAGAGCAATTATTATTATCGATAGTAATCATGTGATTTTATCTTCCATTCAATCCGATACTATTACAAATAGATTTTCGGGAAAGATAGAGTGATGCATTGAAACCGGAGAAAAAAATAATAAGGTAATTAAATATGATAAAAAATAATAAGGATCATCTATCTTTCATTTCTAAAGATAGTGCCACACATAAAAAAGGAAAACCCAAAACAAAGAAAGGATTGCTCTTTGTTGTCTCCGGTCCCTCAGGAGTAGGTAAAGGAACATTGAGGGAGAAGTTATTTGAGATATTCACCGATCTAACTTATTCAGTATCCGTGACTAGCCGAATTGCCAGAAAAAACGAAGAAAATGGAAAAGATTATTATTTTGTAACAGAAGATGAATTTAAAAAGATGATTAAGGAGGATAAATTTGTAGAGTGGGCGATAGTACATGGAGATTATAAAGGTACACCGTATAATTTTACAAATAAAAAGCTCGAAAACGGTGAAGATATATTATTGGAAATAGACGTTCAAGGAGCTGAACAAGTTAAAGAAAAGATGCCAATGGGGGTATTTATATTTATAGCTCCTCCATCCTGGGAAGACTTGGAAGAAAGATTAAAAAATAGAAAAACCGAAGAAAAAGAAAAATTAAAAAAGAGATTAAAAGACGCACGGACTGAAATAAAATATATAAATAAATACAATTATTTAGTAGTAAATGACAATATTGCAAATGCTATGAAAAAATTAGAAGCTATAATAATTGCCGAAAGATGTAAAGTAGACAATTAAGAAAAAAATTAGATATAACAAAAAACTTATTATGGAAGGAAGATAATATGGAAGAGAATAGATTTTTATTAGCGATAATGATTGCCAAGAGGATGAAAGAATTGAATGATGGTGCTAAGCCATTAGTTAAAAGTAAACAAAAAAAATCTATCAGAATCGCTTTTGAGGAAATAGAAGAAGGCAAGGTTTTTGTAAAAAAACAATCAAAATCAAAGAATATTGAGACTGAAGATATATTTGATGAAAGCATAACTGAAGAATAAAAAAGATATTTTTTGTTTTTAGCTTTTAGCTCGTATTTATTTTTGCAGCCCTATATCTAATAGAAATAATTCAGTATGAGGTCAAAAATGTTAAAAGGGAAGAAAATCGTTTTAGGAATTACTGGAAGCATATCAGCTTATAAAGGAGTAGAAATATTAAGCTTATTAAAGAAAAAAGGTGCGGAAGTAATTGTTGTGATGACTAAATCAGCTGAAAAATTTGTTCAGCCTTTAACTTTTGCTACAATTTCAGGTAGGCCGGTAATAAGAGATTTATTTTCTCTCGATGATAAATTGGAAGTCAAACATATTTCATTGACTAAATGGGCTGATTTGATATTAATTGCCCCTGCAACTGCCAATATTGTTAGTAAAATAGCAAATGGCATCGCTGATGATATATTAACAGCAACTGTTTTAGCTGCCAAAGTAAAAACCATTTTTGCACCGGCGATGAATAAAAATATGATAACAAATCCGATTTATTTGGAGAATGTTAGAAAGTTAATTTCATTTGGATATGAGTTTATTGATTCAGAATACGGAGTGCTGGCTTGTGGAGATGTGGGGAAGGGAAGATTAGCAAATACAAAAAAAATTATAAGCACAATTAAATGTGCAAATCTCAAAAAGGATTACAAAAATAAAACAGTACTTATAACTGCATCATGCACTAGAGAACCTATAGATAAAGTGAGATTCATTTCTAATTATTCGTCGGGTAAAATGGGATTTGCCTTAGCAAAAATTGCTTCCGATCGGGGTGCAAAAGTTATATTAATTAGCGGACCACATTCCCTGCCTTCTGTAAAGGTAAGTAAGATGATTTTGATTGAAACAGCCGAAGAGATGAAAAAAGAAGTACTTAAATATTTTCCCAAAGCGGATATAATAATATCAGCTGCAGCGATAGCTGATTTTCGACCAAAAAAAAGTGTTTATGGAAAAATTAAAAAGAGCGATAATAGGAAAATAATGCTGGAACTGGAAGAGACTTCCGATATACTTGCTGAATTAGGCAAAAAAAAAGGAAAAAAGATATTAATAGGATTTGCGGCAGAAACAGATAATTTAATAAAAAATGCCTCTAAAAAATTAAAAGAAAAGAATTTGAATTTAATAATTGCCAATAATATTTTGGCAAAAGATGCAGGGTTTGGCTCCGATAAGAATAGAGCAAAAATTATAAATAGTGAGGGGAAAGTAAAAAATATTTCTCTCATGGAAAAGAGTGAGATGGCAATAGAGATTTTGGATGAGATATTAAAGGTTAAACAAAAGAGGAATTAATGGCCCTGACTAATATATATAGTGAAAAAAATTTTGCTGAAATAATATTATTAAAATTTAGCATTAATAAAATATTTCATTATTCCATACCAGTAAATTTCAAAGAAACAATATCAATAGGAACAAGAGTTCTCGTTCCCTTCAAAGATACTCTAAAAACAGGATGCGTTGTTGGATTTTTAACTAAATCAAACATTAAAAATTGTAAAGACATTTCACAGATAATCGATAAAAACCCCCTCCTTACTTCTAATCTTGTTAAACTGACCAAATGGATATCCGATTACTATATTTGCCCATGGAGCAGAGCATTAAATTATGCTCTACCTAAAACTAAAAAATTATGGATTAAAAATTTAGAAAAAAAAGGATTGCAATCCACTATCCATCATTTGACTGAAACCACTATTTTACATGATAAGAAGCCATCTCTTTTAGAAAATGAAGAAGTTGCTTTTCAGAAAGTAGAAAAAGCAATTTCAGATAAAAAATTCCAGCTATATTTTTTAGGTTTTGTTAATTTTAATCAAAAAGTAAAAATTTATTCCAAGTGCATTCAAAATTCTTTATCTATCGGGAAACAAGTTATTATATTAACTCCTACTGAATTTACTATGTCTGAATTGGCTAAGTGTTTAAAAAAAGAATATAAAGATAAAATATTGGTTTTTGATGACAAGATAAACCAGAAGAATAAATTTTTTCAATGGATTAATATGGAAAATTCAATAACTAGTGTAGTTTTAGGAATGAGGTCTACAATTTTTGCACCTTTTAACAAATTAGGCTTAATTATTGTTGACCAGGAACATAACAGTTTATACAAGGAAGAGAGATCTCCGCGATATAATGCAAGGGAAGTAGCTATAAAGAGAGCAAAGTTAGAAAATGTACCAATAATTTTAAATAGCGAATCACCTTCCCTAGAAACTTATAAGGGAATGATTAAAAAAGATATTAAAAAGATAAACTTCCCCCGGGAAAATTCTGATAAAAAACTATTAAAAACAACAGTAATAGATATGACTCGAGAAAAATCTAAAAAGAAGATAATAAGTTACGAACTCCAACAAACTATTTCGAAAAATATAAAAAATAATAAGCAAGTTATTCTTTTCCTCAATAAGAGAGGCTTTTCAAGTTTTGTTATTTGCAATAAGTGTGGGTATATTCCTAAATGTACAGATTGTAATAATCCCCTTTCTTATCATTTTAATTACCGGAAGGTTCCACAATTGATATGTCATAGTTGTGGCAAGAGAGTTAAAATGCTGGATACTTGTCCCGAATGCGGAAGTAAAGAGTTGAGGCCATTGGGGATTGGGACCCAAAGAGTAGAAAGTGAAATAAGAAAGATGTTCCCCCGTACAAAAATAAAACGATTAGATCAAGATGTAATAATAAAAAAAGGAGATTATAAACAAATAATTGGAGATTTTAATAGAGGGGAAATTGATATATTAATAGGGACTAAAATGGCTACAAAAAGAGTAAATTACAAAAATGTTGGTTTAATTGGAATAATTTCTGCTGATACTCTTTTAAATCTCCCGGATTATCGTTCAAGTGAAAATACCTTTCAACTTATAAAGGAAATCACTTCATTTATTAGAGAAAAAGAGATATTAAAAGAAGTGATCATTCAGACTTTTAATCCTGAACATCACTGTATAATTGCTTTAAAAGAAGAAGATTACAATTTGTTCTATCAAAATGAAATGAAACTAAGAAAAGAATTAAACTATCCCCCCTTTACTCATATAATAAAAATCGAGATTAAAGGGGAAGAAAAGCAAAAAGTTGAACAAAATGCAAAAATATTGCTTGATTATTTAGATGAAATATGCAAAACAAAAGAAATGCCTAAATTTACGCTGTTAGGCTCAAAAGATATGGTAATTTGGAAAAATAAAAATATTTTTAAAATACAATTTTTAATAAAAATAAAAAATATAGAGAAATTTAACAAGATATTCATGAAAAAATTTGATAGAATAGTATCAAGTCATTTCGATAGTAAAAACAGATTAATAATTGATGTAGATCCGATCAAGATGATTTAAATATAGTAAGGATGATTACACAGATTATAGGAAAATTACACTGATTCTATATCTGTAATCTCTTTATATCTGTGTAATCATTAAAAAAAGCTATAGGAGGAAAATATGGCAGTTTTAGAAATAAAGACCTATGGAGCATCAGTTTTGAGAGAAAAATCTTTGCCAGTCGATAAAATAACACCGGAAATATTAGAATTGATAGAAGATATGAAAGAAACGATGTATAATGGCTTGGGAGTGGGCCTTGCTGCTCCACAAATAGGAGTGTCAAAAAGAATATTTATTATTGATGGAGAAGAAGAAGGGCTTTTTGTATTAATAAATCCCGTAATACTCGAAAGAGAAGGAGAAACAACCGAAGAAGAAGGATGTTTAAGTGTCCCCGGTGTATTTAGCAAAGTAACTCGTTCTAAAAAAGTTACAGTAGAGGCAATAAACCAAAATGGAGAAAAAATAAAGATTATCAAAGATAATTTAATTGGACGGGCTCTACAACATGAGATCGATCACTTGGAAGGTATTTTATTTATAGACAGGATAGGTAAGATAAGAAGGCAATTATTACTAGATAAATATAAAAAAATTAAAAATAAAACGGTAATTTAAAAAAGCAAAATTATAATTCAAAATTAGAGATAAAAAATAGGAAAAATAACTACAGGGAATCATAAAAAGATAAACGTTTATGTCGATACAATTGTATCAAACAATTAATTATTACAAGCTGATATATACTTGAGATAATAAATATTATAGCTATTTACAATTTTAAATAGATAGAGGAGGAAACTATAATTAGAATTGTATTTATCGGAACAGCGGAATTTGGAGTTCCAATTTTAAAAAAATTAATTAGCAATAAAAATAATGTATTAAAGGTAGTTACTCAACCGGACCGTCCTCGAGGACGAGGAAAAAAAATACTGCCACCGCCTATAAAAAAGGCAGTTATGGATAAGAAAATTACAATATTTCAACCTGAGAATATAAATGAAGATAATTTTATAAAAAAGCTTGAAAAATTTAAACCGGATATAATTTTAGTAGTTGCTTATGGGCAAATTCTTTCAGAAAAAATTCTTAATGTTCCCAGGATTGGCTGTATAAACATTCATGGTTCACTATTACCTAAGTATCGTGGAGCAGCTCCTATTAATCAGGTTATTATAAATGGCGAAAAAGAGACCGGAATAACTTTTATAGATATGAACGAAAGAGTAGATGATGGAGATATTGTTTATAAACAGAAAATAGAAATTCTACCTGATGAAACATTTGGAGAATTAAGTAAAAGATTATCTGCATTGAGTGCAGAAGTTACTGATAAGGTACTGCAAGATCTAAAAAGAAGAAAATTGAGTAGGATTCCTCAAGATAGGCAATTGGCAACTTATACTAAAAAAATGAGCAAACAAGACGGAGAAATAGCTTGGAACAATAAAAGCCAAAAGATATACAATACAATAAGAGGTACTATTCCTTATCCCGGTGCCTATACTTATTATAAAGGAAAAAAACTTAAGATTACCAAGGCAGGGATTTTACATGATTATAAGAATAAAATTACACTTGATTGCACTGTCTCCGGTGTTGTAGTGGGAAGTGAAAAAGATAATCTTTTAATTTCAACAGGAGATGAGGGAATTATAAAAATATCAAGGCTGATCCCTGCAGGTGCAAAAGAGATGTCAGTTAGACAATTTGTCAATGGATACAAGATTCAAATAGGAGATAAATTAGGCGAATAATATCGAATAAACTATTAATAAAAGGAAAATTTTGATGTTTTTTTTTGATGGTACTTTTTTTATTTTAATTCCGGCTATATTATTGACACTTTACGCCCAATTTAAAGTAAAAACCATTTACGCGAAATACTTAAAAATATCAGCCAAAAATGGTATGACAGGAATTGATGTAGCTAAAAAATTATTACAAGAAAATGGATTGAGCAATATAAAGATTGAGTTACTGGAAGGTAAACTTTCTGACCATTATGACTCACAAAATAAAAAGTTGGGATTATCCAGAGAAGTTTGCTATAGTAGATCAATTGCCGCACAGGGAATTGCAGCACACGAAATTGGTCATGCTATTCAGGATTTAAAAAAATATTTTCCTCTTGCTATACGCAACAATCTGGTACCGATAACTAATATCGGATCCCATATAGCAGTTCCTCTATTTTTAATAGGTTTTCTATTTAGCCTTCCTGGATTAATGGAGATCGGAATTATCACTTTTTCTTTAGTAGTTTTATTTCAAATAATTACATTACCTGTTGAATTTGACGCAAGTAAGAGAGCAGTGAAGATGTTAAGTAAGGGAAGTATTATTTCAGACAAAGAAGCTGTTTCAATTAAAAAAGTACTCGACGCTGCAGCTTTGACTTATATAGCTTCCACGGCAATAGCAGTTATGCAATTATTGAGACTTGTAGTATTGAGGAATAGAAGGGGTTAAGAAATAGAAAATATATATATGAGAAGATTAAAAGTTGATCCAATAAGAGAAAATATTTTAAACATTTTGGTTAAAATTGATTCTCACGAGGGATATATCAATGTTTTATTAAATAATACTTTAGAGAAAAATAAGGTCATTGGAAGAGATGCAGCATTTATAAATGAAATAACCTATGGGGTAACCAGAAATAGAAATAGGCTGGATTGGATAATTTCACAATACTCTACAAAAAAAGTTTACAATATGTCTATTCTGATTAGAAATATTTTACGGATGAGTATATATCAATTATTGTTTTTAAGCAAAGTCCCGAATTATGCAGTTTGTAATGAGTCTGTACAACTTGCTAAAAAATATGGGAATGCAAAAACAGCGAATTTTACAAATGCTATTCTGAGAAACATTCTTCGAAAAAAAAATGAAATTAACTGGCCGAACAAAGAAAAAGACCCTGTATTATTCATAGCAGTGATATATTCGCATCCAGATTGGATAATCAGGCGATGGATAAAAAGATTTGGCTTTGAAAGTACTATAGAAATATGTAAAGCAAATAATAAAATACCCCCTTTAACTGTTAGAACTAATACTTTAAAAATAAAACCTTCTGATTTAAGAAATATTTTTAAAAAAGAAGAAGGATCCGTGGAAAAAGGTGCTTTTACCGAAGAAGCGTTATATGTTAAAGGTATTTCCAATATAGTAAAATCTTCCGCTTTTAAAGAAGGATTGTTTCAAATCCAAGATGAATCATCAATATTGGTTTCCCGTTTAGTAAATCCTTCACCGGGTGATTTTATAATTGATATATGCAGTGCTCCCGGAGGAAAAACAACCCATCTTGCTCAATTAATGAAAAATAAAGGGACTATAATAGCAATGGACATAAATCGAAATAAGCTTAAAACAGTA
>JAYEGH010000021.1:2285-7075 GCA_034659055.1 Candidatus Caldatribacteriota bacterium | reverse complement strand
ACCGGGTGATTTTATAATTGATATATGCAGTGCTCCCGGAGGAAAAACAACCCATCTTGCTCAATTAATGAAAAATAAAGGGACTATAATAGCAATGGACATAAATCGAAATAAGCTTAAAACAGTAGAAAATAATTCTAAAAGATTGGGAATTGACATAATAAAAACCGAACAGAATGATGGTACGAAATTAAATACCAAATATATAAACAGGGCAGATAAAGTTTTAGTAGATGTTCCCTGTTCGGGGCTGGGAGTATTAAGAAGAAAGCCTGATATAAAATGGCAAACCTTTAACCGGGAAAGATTTGCAAAATTATCAAAATTGCAGGGAGAGATATTAACTATTTCCTCAAATTATGTAAAAAATGGCGGGGTACTGGTATATTCTACTTGCAGTACCGAAAATGAAGAGAATAGCGAAGTGGTGAAAAAATTTTTAGAAAAAACACCAAAATATAAATTAGAATCCCTGAATACATTTGTAGAGAAGAGAAAATTAAATGCAAATAAATCTACAGAAAAAGAATTTATTAAAATATATCCGGGGATATCTAATTCAAGATTAGATGGATTTTTCATGGCAAGGATGATAAAAAGGGACTAAAGAATGGTAATAAAAAAAATATTTTATTCTATTTTTGGATCAATTGCCTCAATATTTTTAATACTATTTATAATTACTGCCGGTGGCTTATCTGCTTTGCTGTTATTTCAAAATATATTTTCTGTCTCTGATACTACCGTTCCCTCTGTAATTAATGATAATATAGAAACAGCTCAGAGGAAGATATATGCTTCCGGATTAAAGATTGTAATTTCCGGAGAAGAATTTAATAATCAAATACCTAAAAATATTATTATAAGACAAAGTCCAAATCAAGGCACAATAATAAAACAAAATCGAGAAGTAAAAGTAGTAATAAGTAAGGGAAAAAAACTGGTTTCGGTTACAATTCCTGATTTAAAAAATAAACAACTAAAAGAAGCTGTTTCGATTATTAAAGAATACAATCTCATCTTAGGCAGAGTTACTTATACTAATCATTTTTCCGCAGCAAAAGATACGGTTATTGCCCAAGTGCCGGAATCGGGAAATAGAGCTGTAGAAAATAAAAAAATAAATCTGTTGGTTAGCAAAGGAAATTATTAGTTGAATAAAGATAACCATATATAGATCACAAATCGGAATAGATTTTTTATATGCTCAGCAGAAGACAAACTGACCATTCTATTGTTTAAATATGCGATTGATGGGTAAACCGGTTAACTTAAATTAGAAAAGAATAATAGTAAAGGAGCCTTAAATGGATCAAGAAAATTTAAAATATTGGTTAGCTTGGAATAAAATAGCCGTTATAGGACCAAAAAGATTTTACCAGTTATTAAAAATATTTGGTTCAGCTAAAAATGCCTGGCAGATAAACTCAGCAGAAATAGCAAAAAGATTAAAATTGAGTAATAAAATTTCTCTACGATTTTCAAAAGAAAAGAGAATGATTGATCCTGAAAGGAATTTTGATCTATTAAAAAAATACAATGTAAAAATTTTAACCATAAAAGATAGTCATTATCCCCAAAACCTAAAAGAAATTCACCTCCCTCCACCTATTTTGTATTACATAGGAAATATAACTGACAGAGATAAAAACTCAATTTCCATTGTTGGCTCAAGAAAAGCAACCTATTATGGGAAAATGGTTGCTGAAAAATTCAGCAAAGATTTGGCTTTAGCCGGTTTAACCATAGTTAGTGGTTTGGCTCGAGGAATTGATACAGTTGCGCATAAAGGAGCATTATCAGTAAGAGGTCGAACAATAGCGGTATTGGGTTGCGGGATTGATATACCCTATCCTCCGGAAAATAGAAAATTAATAAAAGAGATTGAAGAATCAGGAGCTGTAATAACCGAATTTCCTTTATCTGCTCTACCGGAAAGGCAGAATTTTCCCCGAAGAAATAGAATTATAAGCGGATTAAGTTTGGGAACATTAGTAGTAGAGGCGGCTGAAAAGAGCGGTGCTCTGATTACTACTGATTTTGCACTCGAACAAGGTAGAGAAGTTTTTGCTATTCCGGGAAATATAACCTCCCAATTATCAAAAGGTACTCATAATTTAATAAAACAGGGAGGAAAATTAGTAAATAACTACAAGGATATTTTAGAGGAAATACCTTTTGTAATACCGGAGAAATCAGAGAACAGAGAAGTATCTCCAAATCTATCTTCATTGTCTAAAGAAGATTTAATAATATATAATTTGCTTTCAAATAATAAAGCGGTACAGATTGATGAAATTACTGAAATTTGTGAATTATCTGCTAATAAAGTAAGTTCAATACTCTTAAACCTTGAACTTAAAGATTTAATAAAAGAAATTGAAGGCAAAAACTATATTAAACAATAATTTCTCAAATAAAAAGGCTCTTGACTGGCAAACTAGTCAAGTTTTGGTGGGTTAATTAAATAAAAAGAAAAATGCTTCTTTCCCCTTTTTTTAATTAAAACTTGACATTGCATACTCGATACTTTCTTTGTTTTAGTGTTTGCTTTTATTTTTTCTGTTCTTTTTTTTCGGGTTTTTCTTAATTCGATACTCAATACTATATACTCGATACTATCTTAAATCTTCCTTGAAAAGAAAAATCAAAAAAGATATAATGAATAAAATTTAAATAATATCATAAAAAAATAAATTATTTGTGAAGTTTCAATTAGAGGAAATTAAAAAAAGGAGAAAAAAAATGTCATTAGTAACAACAAAAGAAATGTTAAAAAAAGCTCAGAAGGAAAGATATGGAGTGGGTGCTTTCAACGCTAATAATATGGAAATAATTCAAGCAATAATAGAAACTGCCGAAGAAGAAAAAGCACCGGTAATATTGCAAGCTTCCCAGGGAGCAATAAAATATGCCGGGCTAGATATGATTGTAGCTATGGTTAAAATTATTGCTGAAAAAGCTACTATCCCGGTAGCTCTACATTTAGATCACGGAACGGACTATTATCAGAATATAAAGTGCTTAAGAGCAGGATTTACTTCATTAATGGTTGATGGTTCAAAACTGCCTTTTAAGGAAAATGTTGAGATGACTAAAAAGGTAGTAGAAATGGCTCATGTCTGTGACATTCCGGTAGAAGCCGAGTTAGGGCAAATAGGAAAGATGGGTGAAAGTGATGAGCCGGGAGTTGCCCTGGAAAAAGTAAAAGAGAGTATGGCTGTTCCTGAGGAAGCAGTAAAATTTGCAGAATTGACCGGAATTGATTCCCTCGCAGCTGCTGTAGGAACAATTCACGGATGTCGAACCCCTTTCGCAAAATTAGATATTCCACGAATCGAAAAAATAAGGGAATTAACAGATCTTCCTTTAGTATTACATGGTGCATCCGGAGTTAATGATGAAGAGGTTGCAAAAGGAATTAATGCCGGAATTTGTAAAATTAATATAGATACACGCATAAGAATGATCTTTACTAAAAAAATGAATGAGATTTTTAAACAAAACCCAAAACAGATAGACCCCAGAAAAATATTAGGACCGGCAAAAGAAGCAGCTAAAGAAATTATTCGTAATAGAATGAAAGTCTTTGGTTGTAGCGGAAAGGCGCAATAAACATGATAAAAAGAATTGGTATTTTAACCGGCGGTGGAGATTGTTGCGGATTAAATCAGACTATTAGAGGAGCAGTCTATAGGGCAAAAGATTTTAATTATGAGATATTTGGCATTCATGATGGTTGGAAAGGTTTAGTTGAAGGATTAATTTCTCCTATTACTCTTACTGATGTTGAAGAATTAGTGGATAAGGCGGGAACCTTTTTAGGTTCATCTCGGACAAATCCTTATAAAATAAAAGATGGGGTTAAAAATGTTTTAAGAATTCAAAAAAATTATGGATTAGATGCTATTATAGCTATGGGGGGAGAAGATACTTTAGGGGTAGCTAATCGGTTATTTAAAGAGGAAAAAGTTAATATAGTCGGTGCCCCTAAAACAATGGATAATGATCTATCAGGCACAGATTATACTTTTGGATTTGACAGTTCAGTAACCCGGGCAGTAGAGGCTATGCGATCATTAGAAGATACCGGACGTTCTCATCATAGAGTTATGGTTTTAGAAGTAATGGGAAGGCATGCCGGTTGGGTTGCTCTTTTTACTGGAATTGCCTGTGGTGCTGATTGGACTTTAATCCCGGAATATAAAACAGATATTGATGAAATGTGCAAACAGATACAACGGGTTTACGCAAGAAAAAAATATGCTCTTATTGTTACTTCTGAAGGGGCTAATCTTCAGGGAGGAGCTGAAAAAAAAGAAGAACTAGATCAATTCGGACACATGATTTTAAAGGAAAGAGAAGTAGGCAAACAATTAAAAGAATTAATCTCCGAAAAAACAGGGCTTGAAGCAAGACATGCCGTAATAGGACATATGCAAAGGGGAGGAATACCTACAGTGTTTGATCGCATTTTAGGCCTTAGGTGCGGAGTTACTGCGATAGATTTAATTGCTCAAGGAAAATTTGGTTATATGGCTGCTCTTAAAGGAAATAAAGTAATTGGAGTACCTTTAGAAGAGGCAGTAGGTAAACTTAAAACTATTGATGCTAAGTGGTGGAAATTCGCCCAAGTGTTTTTTAAATAACTAAGATAGCGCATAGCTTATTAACCCTTAAAGAGAAAAGTAAATTTTTAATTTTGAACTATGTTTTTTGACTTTTGGTTTTAAGTTTTAAACTTGAGAAATAATTTCATCCTATATACTACCTGTTATCCCTTTTATACT
>JAYEGH010000021.1:0-2185 GCA_034659055.1 Candidatus Caldatribacteriota bacterium | reverse complement strand
AGCTTATTAACCCTTAAAGAGAAAAGTAAATTTTTAATTTTGAACTATGTTTTTTGACTTTTGGTTTTAAGTTTTAAACTTGAGAAATAATTTCATCCTATATACTACCTGTTATCCCTTTTATACTACGTACAAAATAAGATCTTGGGAGGTTGCTTATTTCAATTATGCATCACTCAAATTTCGTTCATTTACACGTTCATACTGAGTATAGCTTATTAGATGGTGCCTGCCGAATACCAGAGTTAGTGGCTCAGGCAAAAAAATATAAGATGCCTGCTTTAGCCATTACAGATCATGGAGTAATGTATGGAGCGATTCAATTTTATAAAGAAGCGATAAAACATGGAATCAAACCTATAATTGGCTGTGAAATGTATCTTGCCCCACAAAGCAGATTTGAAAAAACTTCTAAAAGAAAAGAAACCCCTTTTCATTTAATCTTACTAGTTAAAAACAATGAGGGTTATAAGAATCTGACAAAACTAGTTACATTATCCTACTTGGAAGGTTTCTACTATAAGCCTAGAATAGATAAAGATATATTAAAGGAATATAGTAAAGGGTTGATAGGTCTATCAGCATGTTTAAAGGGAGAAATTCCACAAAGTATTCTACAAAATGATTTCACTAAAGCAAAAGAGACAGCAATTGAATATTTAAAAATATTCGGAGAAGATAATTTTTACTTAGAATTACAAAAGAATGGCATACCCGAGCAAGATACCGTAAATGATAATCTTATTAAGCTAGGCCAGGAACTTTCTATTCCTTTGGTTGCCAGCAATGATATTCATTATGTTAAAAAAGAAGACGCTCGTGCTCATGAAATTTTGCTCTGCATCCAAACTGCAACTAATTTGAATGATGATAGAAGATTGAAATTTGCAACGAATGAATTTTATTTTAATTCACCGGACGAAATGAATGAAAAATTTTCAGAAATTCCTCAATCCATAGAAAACACTATTAAAATTGCGGAAAAGTGTAATTTAGAAATTGATTTTAGACAGGCTCGCTTACCGGAATTTAAAGTTCCATCCGAACATAATATAAGTAGCTTTTTAAAAGAAATTTGTACCAGTGGACTTAGAAAAAGGTTTTCTACTATTACCAAAGAATTAAAAGAAAGATTAGATTATGAGCTTTCAGTTATAAAAGATATGGAATTTGAACCTTATTTTTTAATTGTTTGGGATTTTGTGAAATATGCAAAAGAGAAAGGAATAATGGTTGGCCCGGGTCGAGGTTCAGCCGCCGGAAGCCTGGTTGCCTATTGTTTAAACATAACTAATATAAACCCAATGGCCTACGATTTACTCTTTGAAAGATTTTTAAATCCGGAAAGAATTAGCATGCCTGATTTTGATATAGATTTTTGTTATGAACGAAGAGACGAAGTAATTGAATACGTTACCGAAAAGTACGGAAAAGATAAAGTTGCTCAAATAATAACTTTTGGTACCATGGCTGCCAGAGCGGCTGTAAGAGATGTAGGAAGAGCTTTGGATATTCCTTACGCCCGGGTAGATGCTATAGCCAAAATGATTCCCTTGGAACCTAATATTACTATCGAAAAAGCGTTAAAGATGGAAAGACGCATAAAAGAAGAAATGAATGATGATAAAATTATTAAGGAACTTATTGAGACTGCTTCTTCTTTAGAAGGTCTTGCACGACACGCTTCTACTCATGCGGCAGGAATAGTGCTTTCCAAAAAACCTCTAACAGATTATGTTCCCCTACAGAAGACCGCGGATGGAGAAATATGTACCCAGTATGCTATGGCAGAATTAGAAGAATTGGGATTATTAAAGATGGATTTTTTAGGTCTTCGAACTTTAACTGTATTAAGTAAGACTTTAGAGATTATAGAACATACGCGCGGAGAAAAAATTGATATTACTAATATAAGTTTAGAAGATAAGAAAGTATATGAAATGCTTTCCAAGGGGGAAAGCATAGGTATTTTTCAATTGGAAAGTGAAGGCATGAGAGATTTAGAAAAAAAACTAAAACCAAAAAATATCGGAGACATTACTGCTTTATTGGCCTTATATAGGCCCGGGCCTTTAGGAAGTGGTATGATTGAGGATTTTATTAATGGAAAAAAAGGGAATATAAAAATCACCTACCCCCATCCGCAATTAGAATCAATTTTAAAAGAAACTTATGGAGTAATTGT
>JAYEGH010000020.1:1411-6312 GCA_034659055.1 Candidatus Caldatribacteriota bacterium | reverse complement strand
CCACTCTCAAATACAATTAAGACACCTCGGGAACGATGAGGTATATAACCTCTATAAGGTTGATAATTAAAAAAAAGATGATGCATAATTCCTTTGCCTTTTGTTTTACTAAGAAACTCGTCTCTAAAACCAATCAAACCTCTTGCCGGAATTTCAAATTCAAGACGAAGCTGATCATCGGAAAAATCAACCATGTTAATTAATTTTGCTTTTCTCTTCCCGCAAATTTCCATAACTACCCCCATGGTATCTTTGGGAACATCACAGGTCATCAGTTCTATTGGTTCACACTTTTCTCCATCAACATCTCTAAAAATAACTTTGGGTTTAGAAACCTGAAATTCATAACCTTCACGGCGCATATTTTCAATTAAAATAGAAAGATGAAGCTCTCCCCTTCCTGATACGTGGAAAGTGTCTGTTGATTCACTTTCTTCCACCTTCAAGCTTACATTTGTTTCAATTTCTTTAAACAGCCTCTCCCTTAGATGCCGAGAAGTAATATATTTACCGTCTTTTCCGGCAAACGGGCTATTATTTACAATAAAATCCATAGTTAAGGTTGGTTTATCAATTTTGATTTTTACTAAAGCCTCCGGTTTTTCTTTACAGGCAATAGTCTCTCCAATATTAGCATCACTAATTCCTGCTATTGCTACAATTTCTCCCGATTCAGCCTTTTTTACCTCTTCTCTCTTTAAGCCTTTAAAAAGATAAATCTTTATAACTTTGCATAATACTTTTCTTTTGTCCCTCTTAATTAAAGATACGATTTCCCCTTCTTCAATTTTTCCGCGAATAATAAGTCCAACAGCTATTTTCCCTACATAATCATCATAGTCAAGATTAGTCACCAGTAATTGCAGAGGAGCATTATATTTCACTAAAGGGGCGGGTATATATTTTAAAATGGTTGAAAAAAGAGGTTCAAGATTATCCTCTAATTTATCCACAGAAAATCCGGAAACACCTGAGCGTGCGGAAGTGTAAATAACCGGAAAATCAATCTGACCATCATTTGCTCCCAGCTCAATAAACAAATCATAAATCTCATTTAATACTTCCTCAGGTCGTGCATTGGGCCGATCTATTTTATTAATAACTACAATGGGAATGAGATCCAATTCCATTGCCTTGCGCAAAACAAATCTGGTTTGGGGCATGGGCCCTTCAAAGGCATCTACAATTAAGAGAACTCCATTAACCATTCGGAGTATTCTTTCGACTTCTCCACCAAAATCTGCATGTCCAGGAGTATCAACAATATTAATCTTTGTGTTCCGCCAATAAACAGATGCATTTTTGGAAAAAATAGTAATCCCTCTTTCTCTTTCCAGATCATTGGAATCCATTACTCTTTCTTTTACTTCCTGGTTCTCCCGAAAAGTACCGCTCTGCCTTAACATGGCATCAACCAGAGTAGTCTTTCCATGGTCTACGTGGGCAATAATGGCGATATTTCTCAAATTTACATTTTTCGTCATATTCATTTCCTTTTTTCTAAGTGGTGTCAACTATGCGAATTTGAAGTTTACCACAATTGCAAATTATAATCAAAATATTTTTCACTCATTTCTGAGAGAGTTATCCTTTAGTATTTGCATTCGATTATTTTATTAGCCGCTCGGCAATTTGGACGGCATTTAGAGCTGCACCTTTTCTTAAGTTATCAGAGACTACCCACATTACCAGACCATTATCTACTGAAATGTCTTCCCTAACTCTCCCTACAAAAACTTCGTCTTTCCCTTCTGCAAATAAAGGCAGGGGGTATTCTAATTTTTCCGGATTATCAATTACTTTTATTCCGGGAAATTCACTTAATATCTTTTGGCTTCTTTGCACTGATATTTTCTTATCGGTTTCTATGTGGACTACTTCCGAATGAGCACGATAAACCGGTACCCTTACCGTAGTGGCAGCTATTCGAATTTTATCATCCCCGAATATTTTTCTGGTTTCATGCAGCATCTTCATCTCTTCCGTGGTATAGCCATTCTCTTTAAAAGAACCTATATGTGGAAGTGTATTATAAGCTATCTGATAGGGATAGGCTTTAATCTCATATTCTTCACCGTTTGCGATAGAAGCTGCTTGTGTTTTCAGCTCTTTTATGGCATCCTTTCCGGTTCCGGAAACACTTTGATAAGTGGCAACCACTATTCGTTTAATCCCAACTTCATCATAGATAGGCTTTAGGGCCATTACCATTTGAATGGTAGAACAGTTAGGATTCGCAATTAAACCTTTATGCCACTTTAGATCATCGGGATTTATTTCCGGCACCACCAGAGGAACATTCGGATCCATACGGAAATATTTACAATTATCCACTACAATTGTTCCCTGTTTTACCGCCAAAGGAGCAAAATGGGCACTTACTTCATCTCCGGCTGAAAAAAGACCTATATCGATACCGGAAAATGAATCATCTTTTAATTCCTGGACCTTGATTTTTTCCCCATGAAAATTATATTCTTTTCCGGCTGACCTTTCGGAAGCGAAAAGGCTTAATTCTTTTACCGGGAAATTTCTCTCTTCCAGAACAGTTCTCATCTCTTCACCTACCACACCGGTAGCTCCTACAACTGCAACATTATATTTTTTCATTTTCTTCACCTGCTTTTTCTAAATTGAATTCTTTATGAATTGCTCTTACTGCATCCTCTATTTGGTTTAAATTTATCAAACAGGATATTCTAATTCCGGAAGTACTAATCATATCTATATTTATTCCTTTCTTTGATAATGCACCAAACATCTTAGCCGCTATCAAAGGGTCACTGGTTATGCCTGCTCCTACAATAGATAGCTTGGCTACTTCCGAATCAGCTATTACTTTTTGGGCCTTTACCTCTTTGACAAAATATTTAGTAATCTTAGTTGCTTTATTAAAATCATTCATAGCAACTGTAAACGCAATATCATTGATTTCCTTGCGGCGGGAACTTTGAATAATCATATCCACAATGATTTCTTCCTCGGCCAAAGCTTTAAATAATTTATAAGCTATTCCAGGAATATCCGGAACGCCTTCAGCGACAATTTTACCTACGTTTTTTTCCTGAGTCACTCCCCTTACAATTACTTTTTCTAACATCGGGCCTACCTCCTTTATAAGCGTACCTTCTCCGGGAATAAAAGATGATTTAACTATAATCTTTACTTTATAATTTCTGGCCAGATCTATTGCCCTGTAGTGCATCACTCTGGCCCCTAAACTTGCCATCTCTGCCATTTCATCATAAGAGATTACAGGAATACGACAAGCATTGTGCACAACACGGGGATCAGCATTATATACACCGTCTACATCAGTATATATTTCACACATGTTTGCTTGAAGTTGAGCAGCTAATGCAATAGCTGTAGTATCTGAACCTCCTCTGCCCAAAGTAGTTATATCTCCATTCAGATTAATACCTTGAAAACCGGCGACAATTACAATATTGCCTTTTTTAAGTGTATCCTTTATTTTCTCATGACGAATATTAATCACTTTAGCTCTGGTATGAGTTGCATTCGTTTCAATCCCGGCTTGCCGACCGGTAAAAGAAATAGCCTTCCAATTTAAATTGTGAATAGCCATTGTTAATAATGCAATTGAAACTTGTTCTCCGGTTGAAAGCAACATATCTAATTCTCTTTCTCTGGGATTTATAGAAATTTCTTTAGCCATTTTTACTAATTTATCGGTACTTTTTCCCATAGCTGATACTACAATCACCATCCGGTATCCTTGTTTTGCTTTTTGGACAATTTTTCCTGCTATCTTTTTTATATTATCAATATTTGATAGGGAACTCCCTCCATATTTTTGTACAATAATTTCATTCATATCTTGTGTCTGCCCTTTTTTAGTAATTATTTTTTAGTTAGCCAGTCAGCCAATTGCCATTTTTCCAATCAACTTAGTCGATGGAGAATATCTGTAGAGGCGTATTGCAATACGCCTCTACTACACGCTATATGTTTTAAGACTCTACTCTATTAATTTTTTTCCTTCTGAATCAACTTCTAATGCCAAGGTGCGGCAATTAATGCCTGCCCTTTGAAAAACATCCTCCATAATTTGGCTTATTATTTTCTCGTGCCCTCTTTTCGTTAAAGATACGACAGTAGGACCTGAACCGCTTAAAGCAATGCCGGCATAACCTGTATTTTTAATTTGAGAAAACATTTCTTCTATCCCCGGAATATAAGATATCCTGAAAGGTTGATGGATCTTATCTTCCATAGCTTCAGCTAATAATGTCCATTCCGAATTTTGCAGTGCTTTTACTAAAAGTGCCGAACGGCTCAAATTAAATATTGTATTAGATAGGGACATTTTATCTGGTAATACGCTTCTCATTTTTTTAGTGCTTAAGAAGAAGTCCGGTATAGCAACAACAATTTTTAAATCATCAGGAATCTTTATTTTAACCCATTTTACCTGCTCTTTTTCGGTAGAATATGCCAGGGTAAATCCACCAAGCAAAGCTGGAACAATGTTATCCACGTGTCCTTCTAAAGATAGTGCTATTTCCAACATTTCCCGGGAAGAGAGTTTCAAGTCATAGAGTGTGGACGCAGCAAAAATCCCACCTATTATTGCAGACGCACTGCTTCCCAACCCTCTGGTCACCGGAATTTGATTTAAGGTTTTTATTCTTAATCCTTTAATATATTTCTCTCTGTTGTATCTTTTTAAAACAGATTTGAACGCTTTCCAGATTAAATTATTCTCATCTTTTTCGAATTGTGTAGAACCTTCTCCTTGCGACTGAATAATCAACCCCTGTTCTATTTCTTCAATTTCCAGAAATAGATATAGTTTTAAAGCCATTCCAAAACAATCAAAACCGGGGCCTAGATTTGCAGTAGTTGCCGGGACTCTAATTTTTATCATTGATTCTCTC
>JAYEGH010000020.1:0-1311 GCA_034659055.1 Candidatus Caldatribacteriota bacterium | reverse complement strand
TCTACCACTCTAATCACATTGCATATTTTTTCTACACAACTTAATCGAGCGACTTTCTTGAGCGCTTCCTGTTCATTGCCTTCTTTCGCTTTATGGGTTAAAAAGACGATATCTGTTATTCCACCGGCTTCACCTTTCTGGATAACCGATAAAAAACTAACTTCTCTTTGCGCAAACAGACCGGCAATTTCCGCCAAAACTCCCGGTCTATCTTTTACTCTAATTCTCAAATAATAAGAAGAGTGAGTTTGTTTAAAATCTTTTAGTTTTGTTTCTTTAAAATATTTGAATTTGCTATTGTAATTATTATAACTCTTTGCTATTTCAATTATGTCGCTAACAATCATGCTCCCGGCAGGCAAAGCACCAGCCCCCAATCCGGAGAAAGTCAAATCTCCAAAACCTTTTCCTCTGGTTAAAATACCATTGTATGCCCCTCCAATACTTGCTAAAGGATGTTTTTCGGGCATTAAGACAGGATGCACTTTTATCTTTAATTCCTGGTTTGTCTTTTTTGCCAGGGCTAGTAACTTAATTTTATATCCTAATTCCCGGGCATATTCTATATCGGTCTTAGAAATATTTCTTATTCCTTCATAGTAGATATCATCCAAGTTAATTTTTGCCTTAAATACAATCATGGAGAGGATAAATATTTTATAAAGGGAATCCAGCCCGTCTACATCTTTGCTGGGATCTGCTTCTGCAAAACCTTTTTTTTGCGCTTCTTTTAAAACATCTTCATAATCCCTGTTTTCTTCACTCATCTTGGTTAGAATATAGTTCGTTGTACCATTTAATATTCCTGCAATTTCCGTGATAGGATAAGAGGTTAAAGAGCGAGAAAACGCACCAATAATGGGAATTGCACTTGCTACACTTGCTTCGAAGAGAAAGTACGCTTTATTTTTCCTCGCCAAAGATAATATTTCATATCCCGCCTTGGCTACAACTTCTTTATTTGCAGTAACAACATGTTTCCCGGTTTTCAATGCTTGAATAATTATACTTCTTGACGGTTCAAACCCCCCGATAGTTTCCACTATTATATCTATTTCCGGATCATTCACTACCTCTTCAGCTGAATCGGTCAAGATTTTGTAATAACTTTTATTCTCAAGAGCTATTTTTTTATTCTTATCAGCAATTTTTTTTATATTTATCTTATAAGGAAATATTCCCTGTTCAATAAAATCATGATTTTCACATAAAATCTTAAGTACGCCCTGTCCTACTGTTCCCAATCCCAATATACCTATATTAATTTCTTTTTTATCCATAATTACTTATCACCTTTTCCTCTTAGTCGTT
>JAYEGH010000019.1:0-6353 GCA_034659055.1 Candidatus Caldatribacteriota bacterium | reverse complement strand
GGTTCCCTGAGCTATGAGATTACCTTTATGAATAATCGCAATTACATCACATAATTTTTCCGCTTCCCGCATAATGTGGGTAGAATAAATAATACATTTCCCTTGATCTCTAAAACTTTTTACATATTCAATTACTGTTTTAGCAGTAATTATATCTAACCCAACTGTTGGTTCATCTAAAATTAATACAGATGGATTATGAATAATGCTCCTGGCGATGGAAAGTTTCTGCTTCATTCCTGTAGAGAGTTTATTTACTCTGATATCCTGAAAACTCTCCATATCTAAAATATGAAAAATTTCCTCCATTCTTTTAATGATTATTTTATCTTCCATTCCGTTTATCCTGCCAAAAAACATTACAGTTTCCCGGGGAGTAAAACGGTCATACAATCCTGTTTCGCCGGATAAAAATCCAATCTGTTTTCTGACTTCTCTTGGTTTTGTTACTACATCAAATCCATTTATTTTTGCCGTACCTTTCGTTGGGAGCATCATCGTAGCCAGAATACGCAAAGTAGTAGTTTTGCCTGCCCCATTAGGACCCAACAATCCATAAATTTGCCCCTTTTGACAATTGAATTTCAAATTATTTGCTGCTATTACTTCACTTCTTT
This sequence comes from Candidatus Caldatribacteriota bacterium, assembly GCA_034659055.1. GTDB lineage: Bacteria > Atribacterota > Phoenicimicrobiia > Phoenicimicrobiales > Phoenicimicrobiaceae > JAYEGH01. The sequence goes on along the minus strand of JAYEGH010000019.1, from coordinate 5,736 downwards.
TTTTGTCATGAAATATTTTTGTTAATCCCTCGACTTGAATCATCTCTTTATATCCAACCTTTTTTTAAATAGTAATTTATGTTAACTAAAAACTTAAATCGAAAAGTGAAAAACCATAATTCAAAACTCAAAACTTTAAAATTTAACAATCTACCAATTTACCAATTAACCGATTTACCGATTAGGACAGTATATCGGGTATTGAGTATCGAGTAAAACCAAAAACAATAATATCAATTCATCTATTAAATCAGTCATTAGAATATCATATTGCATATTACATATCGCGTGAAGATTTATCCCCCTCACCCCAACCCTCACCCTCCAAGGGGAGAGGGAATAAAGATGAGGCAATTTCTTCATCATCCAGGAGTCGGATTTATCCGACCCGAAACGGGTTTGATGAATCAAACCCCTACTTCCTAAACACCATCCGCTAATAATCTTCTGATTCCTGAATTCTGGCTCCTAATTTCCATTTTCCTTTATGAGATACGAATAAGGCTTATATGCCTCTGCTCAATCCATTTAAATCATCCTTAAGGCATTAGCAATCTCTTCTTTCACTTCTCCATCTTCTTCACTCTTCAGAGCTTTTTCTAAAGCATGCTTTGCCTCTTTTCCTCCAAGTTTTCCCAGAGCCCAGGCAGTATGCCCTCTTACCATCGAATTACCATCTTCCTGTAAAGTCTTAACTAAAGGGAGTATTGCTTTAGGGTTTCCGATATTTCCCAAAGCCAATACCGCATTCCTTTTAATCGCTTCTATTGGCCTCATAGCAATTTGTTTATAGGCAAAATATTCTTTAAACTCTTCTTCTGTCATTGTTAATAATGGAAGCAAGGGGATTCTTGACCCGATATAACCTAATAAAGGTTGATGCTTTATTGGTTTTAATTTCTTATTTTTCGGACAAACCTCCTGACAAGTAGTACACCCATACAACCTGTCTCCCCATTTATCCCGATAAGCCAAAGGCACCTTCATCGGTCTTTCAGAAATATATTGAAGGCATTTAGTTCTATCAATTACATAAGGAGAGACTATAGCCTGAGTCGGACAGGAGTCTATGCATATTCTGCATTTACCACAATCTCTTTGAATAGGTTCATCTGTTTCCAATTCTAATTCAGTGAGAATTTCCCCCAAGACTACCCATGAACCGTATTTTTCAGTAATAATTATTCCGTTTTTTCCATACCAACCTATTCCAGCTCGCTGAGCAATAGGTTTTTCTACCAAAGAAACATAATTAGATTTGCACTTAGATTTATATTTAAAATTAGTCTCTTGATTTATAAAATCGATTATTTTCTTCAATTTAAACTTTACTTCATAATAAAAATTACCAACATCAAATCTGGCAATTTTTCCACAAGGCTCCCGGTTATTTATACAATTATCATTTTCCTCTATTAAATAATATTGAGCTACACTTATTATAGATTTTGCTCTCTTTAAAATATTTTTAGGATTACATCTTTTCGCAATTTTATTAGGATTTATATATTCAGTTTTCTCTAAATAATTATTTTTATGATGATAATCGTTTTTAGGAATATAACCTTTTTCTATGCTTTCTGTAATGTATTTCTCGGTTTGCGGAAAGTTTTCAGCATTAGTAACTCTAATTACATCTAAACCAATTTCTTGCCCTAATTCTTTTATCTGTGCAGTCAATGACATAAAAAAACTCCCAATCCAATTGACCGATTAGCCAATTCTCCAATTTCTTTAGTTACTCAGTTTTCCAGTTAACCAGTTAACCAGTTAAGATAAATACCGTTGTAAGCTACAAGATATAAGATGCAAGACGCAAAAACAGTTTTCAGTTTTCAGAAAATAATCGATAAATTCTACTCTTATCGTCTTACTAATTTTTCTTAAGGGCTTTAATCATAATTACTATACCTATAATTATTAAAATTATCGGCCACAAATTACCAATGGCTATCCAGGGGAAAAAACTGTTTAATAGAAATATCAGGCCTATAATTATTAAAATTATACCGCCTAACAATTTTTCATTTCTCCCGGAAACATGTGAATAATTTTCTGATTCAAAATGACCTTTTACCTCTTCAATAACATTACCGGCACCCTTTTTAAACTTTTCTTTAAAATTTTCTCTTGAATCAAATGCGTAATCAGAAACTTGTTCCGGATTTTTAGGAACTATAATCCAGGCAATAATATAGGCAACAATCCCTGCTCCGCCCAAAAGAACAATAAGTACGGTTAATAATCTTACCAGAGTAGAGTCAACATCAAAATATTCTGCAATTCCTCCACAAACTCCGGCAATCATGTAGTCTTTTCTCGACCTGTAAAGTTTTTTCTTCATCTTTAAATTAACCTCCATATTTAATTAATTTACTAATTAGCCAATTTACCAATTAGGACAGTATATAGTATCGGGTATCGAGTAAAATCAAAAACAAAAATACTAATTCATCTATTAAATCAGTCATTAGTATATCATATTGCGTATTACGTATCGCGTGAAGATTTATCCCCCTCACCCTAACCCTCTCCCTCCAAGGGGAGAGGGAATAAAGATCAGGCAATTTCTTCATCATGTTTACATAGACAGGCAAGGATGTCCTACGGTTATCAGCTAACCTATCCATCAATTCACCAATTTTCTTAGTTACCCAGTTAATCACTTTTCCAGTCAGTATTTAGTTATCCAGTTAGCCAGTTTTCCAGTTAAATACAAGGAGTACAAAAAATAGAAATATAATATAATTCAATTTTCAATTTACAGAAAAGATAAAGATAAGATTCAACAAACCTGCGAGGACATATGCAATACGCCCCTACTTTTTTCTATCTTTTTTCTCTTTCTTTGCTCGCATCTCGAAACTTGCACCTTGCAACACTCTTTATTCTTTTCTTTATTCCGGCTCCCGTCTCCTCGCTCTCTCTTCTCTTAACCGGGTAACAGGATAACCGGCTAACTAACTCAATACTGTCTTTAAAGTTTATATCCGATCATTCTTAAAAATTCTTTTCTCTTTTTTACATCTTTATCTGTTTCTATTCCTTTAGGGGAGCTGCCGTCTACTACTCCCATTACCCCTCTCCCCAAATCGGTTTCTGCAATAATAACTTCAACGGGATTAGCGGTAGCACAAAATATCGAACAGACTTCCGGACAATTTTTGACTGCATTTAACACATTAATCGGAAAGGCATCTTTTAGAGCAATTAAAAAAACATGTCCTGCTCCAATAGCCTTCACATTTTTTATTGCCAGATTTTTTAATTCATCGTCATTTCCTTCTGCTCTTACCAGACAAGGGCCTGAAGCCTCGTTAAAAGCCAAACCGAATTTTATTCCCGGCATTGCACCAACCATCACCTCATAGAGGTCTTCAGCGGTTTTGATGAAATGAGTTTGACCAATAATGATATTTGTCTCAGAAGGAAATTCCATCTTCACTGTCTTTAATTTCATTATACTCCCTCCCTTAAATAATTATAATCCAATTTATTTTATCTCTCTTATTATGATATAATTTTATCTATTTTACAATATTTTATATAAAAAATATAGCATTAAAACAATATTGAATATTGATTATCGAGAATACAGGAGCCGGGAACCAGAATGGAGAAAAGATAAAAAAAATTGTAAGTTAATTTAGTTGGTTGGTTAACCAGTTGACCAGTTTGCCGGTTAACCGGTTAAAAAAATAGGAATAGGAAAAGTAAAAAGAATATAGAATACAGGAACCAAGAGAAGGAAGGAAACAATAATTAATAATTTTTAAATCAAATTTAGTTTATTAAATTTTGTTTTTAAGTTATAATTATATTTAATATAGGGTAGAGAAATAACAATTATGCTTGTAAATATTGCCTGTTTAATATTCAAACAAGGGGGAGAAAGATGCAAAAAACCAATAATAATGAAGAAATAAAATTTAAAACTGTATTTTTTGATTTTGGCGGAACATTAATGTGTGCCGAAAGTGATAATGTTGCTCATTTACATATGATGAAAGAGGTTATTCAAAAATACAATCTTCCTGCCTCCCCGGAAGAGATGCTAATTAAATACAATTCTTTTCTATTTACCAAAAAAATGACTTTGCTGGATACCGACCCGAAAGAAAAATCTTTTAAGCCTATTCGGGAATCTGCTAAAAAGGCTTTTAGGGGAGTACTTGCAAAACATAATATTGAACCTTTGCCAAAAGATTTCCAATGGTTTAAGGAAATATATTTTGAAAATCATAAAAAATATGTAAAATTATTTCCGGAAACTTTTAGAATCATTAATCAGATTAAAAATAATGACTCTATTCATATGGGAATTATAAGCGATGTAGATAATGATTATATGGATTTTCAATTTAAAATATTTGGGATTACTGAACTTTTCGATTCTATTACCACTTCAGAAGAGGTTCAAACATACAAACCGGAAGAAAAGATCTTCCAGGTCGCCCTAAATAAGGCAGGTTGCAAGGGAAAAGAATCTATTATGGTCGGAGATTCATATGAAAAAGATATTATAGGTGGGAAAAATATGGGAATGACTACTATCTGGATAAATAAATTTTCCGGGAATAATACTGATAGTGATAAGGCAGATTTTGTGATAACCTACTTAAAGGAAATATCTCCTATTCTAAATAGACTTATTAAATAATTTCAACTTTAAGTGATATTTTGTATTAAAATGCCAATGACCAAAGATTGATAAGCATAGGAGAAACACCTGTCCTACGTGGAAGGAGACATAGAAGATGTTTTCTGTTAAAAATAAAAGATATTTTTTTATCTCTAAATTAATCCTTATTTTTTTATTTTTAACAATTTGCCAAATTATTTTATTGTCTCCGGTTATTGTGTGGGCACAAGAAACTGTGATCCCCATTTTGACTTATCACAATTTCACTAAAGGCAAAAGCAGCAGCTACCAAATAAATATTGATAAATTTGAAAAACAGATGGATTATTTATCGACTCACAATTATTCGGTAATCTCTCTCTCAGAACTGATTAAGGGTCAAAAAAACAGTTCACTCCCTTCTAAACCGGTAGCAATAACCATTGATGATGGCTTCAAATCTACCTACACATTGGCTTATCCCATATTAAAAAGATATAATTTCCCGGCTACCTTCTTTATATATACTGATTTTATAGAAAAAAACAGACACAGTCTTACCTGGGAAGAGATTAAGGAAATGACCGGGAATAATATTGAAATTGGTTCCCATACTTTAAGTCACCCCAATCTTCTTGAATACCGGAAAGGCGAAAATTACAATGCTTATTTTAGCAGAATTAAAGAAGAAATCTTTTTGTCCAAGAAAATATTGGAAGAAAAAATCAATACCAAGATAAAATATTTTGCTTATCCATACGGAACTTATGACTCTACTATTAAAAACTTAGTTATTCAGGCAGGTTATAAAGCTATTTTCAATGCCAACAGTATGAACAATGATAACAGTCATAACCCTTTTACCATGAATCGGCAGATAATTTTTGGTCAAAATTCATTTGATTCTTTTATCGGAATATTAAATCAACATCTTCTTCCTGTGTCTGAAATATTTCCTGCAGACGGTTCTGTTGGTACAAATCAATTTATAAAGATTGGAGCTTGCTTGAATGATGAAAATATTATCGCTAAAACTCTATCTATGAAATTAGGAGGGGCAAAAGTAAAATTCAAATTTAATCCAAAGAATCAGGAAATTTCCTTTACCCCTGTTT
>JAYEGH010000018.1:0-6382 GCA_034659055.1 Candidatus Caldatribacteriota bacterium | reverse complement strand
CAAACATTTATAAATCACCTTTCATTTTATTTATTATCTTCAACTTTACAAACATTATATAGACACTCGAATCTGATACAGGGGATGATACAGGGGATGATACAGGGGATGATACAGGGGATGATACAGGGGATGATACTCTGTATCAGATCTCGCTTTTTCCATTTTATCTTAGCACTATTTTTTATGAAATTGTATTTTAATTTTATTACAATATCAATAAAAATTCAAATAAAAAACAGTATCGAATATATGGCATTGTGTTAAGAAAAAGAGATAGGGGGAGATTAAGAGAAAGCCAAATCAGAATAAACTCGTATCGTATATAGATAAGAACGAAAAGATTAAAGCTATAGCTCAAAATGAAAAACCCATTATCTTTTTACTTTTTATTTTTTTATTTTTCTTGACATTCGACTGACCAGTCAGTAAAATAAGATTTGGTTTAAAAAATGAGAGGAAACTATTATGATGAAAAAAATTGCTAACTTTATTACTAAATATGCCTGGCCAATCCTAATAATTACTATTATAATTACCATTTTAGCCGGTATGCAATTAAAAAATCTAAAAATCGAAGATGATATTACAAAATATATGCCTGCGGATGATCCGGATATAGAATTCTATAGCGAAATTGTTGATAAATTCGGCGGCTCTCAATCAGAAACAGCAGTAATTTCCCTGGAATATGATGACCTTTTTCAGGTAGAAAATCTCAGGAGCGTAAAAAACATTATTGATGCATTAAATGATGTTTCCTATATCAAATCCGTAACATCTTTTTTAAATATGCCTGAAATAATAAGTACGGAATTTGGTTTGGAAGTAAAAGATTTAGTTGAAATCTTTCCGGAAACCGATAAAGAAGCCGGAGAACTTAGAGAAACACTCCTGAATAATAATATGGTAAAGGGAAAATTTATATCCGCAGATGGAAAAGTTACGCTATTAGTCATGGAATTAAAAAAAGGATATTCAGGAAGTGAGTTAAAAAATAATTTAGTAAAAATAATTGAACCTTTAAAGGGAAATGCAACAAAAATATATTATTCCGGTATGCCCTTAATGAACGCAGAAATATCAGAAAGTTCCCGGGGTACCATGAGACTAACTATTATCGCCATTTTTTTAATACTTTTTGTTCTTTTTTTCTGTTTTCGCAGCATTCAAGGTGTTTTATTGCCAATTATCGTGGCTTTTATGTCTACACTGTGGGTTTTAGGTTTAATTGCTTCTATCGGTAAAAATGTAACTATGGTTGTAGCTATTTTACCGGTCATTATGATTTCTCTGGCAACTGCTTATGGGATACATTTTACAAGCCGCTATTACGAAGAAAGACATCTTCTTGAACCTCTTAAAGCAGTCAAAACAGCTTTCCGGGATACTTTTTTACCCATATTAATGAGTGCTCTTACTACCATGGCAGGATTTTTATCCCTCTCTGCTGCTATCGTAAGACCTATTACTGAATTTGGTATTTTTGCTACTCTGGGAATATTTTTTGCCTTTGTCCTGGCAACTTTTTTCATTGGTTCTTTCTATAAAGTTTTTCCTCCTCCTAAAATACATAAAAAATTTTCTTCTAATTCAAAAGATTTAGTTACTAAATTATTAAATCTCATTTTTTATTTGGTTTCAGAAAAAAAGGGAATTGTTATAGTTATTGTATTAGCTGTAGTTTTAGGAGGAATCGGTTTTGCTACTCAGATTGTACCTGATTCATCCATAGAATCAAGATTAGGCGAAGAAAACCAAGTGGTAAAAACCTTGAATTATTTCAAAGATAAATTTGGCGGAGTCGATACACTTTATATTTATACTGAAGCTAATAATGTTAAAAATCCTTATGTCCTAAGACAGATAAAAAAAATTGGGGATTACTCGGAACAACTCCCTTCTCTAAAAGAACCTTCTTCTATCAGCAATTTCTTAATTGACTTGAATGATGCTATGGAAAATAAAAAAATTATACCGGCCAATGAACAAAAAATTGATAATCTCTGGTTTTTTGCTCAAGATAACGAATATGTTACTTCTATGGTCGGTGAAGAAGATAAAGATACGCTGATATCCATTAAAGCTAAAGAAATGTCGTCAGGTGCGATAGATTTATCCATTGCAAAAATAAGGACATTTATAAATACCATTCCAAAAAAGGTAAAACAAATAGACCTTCAATTATTAGAAAAAGAGGAACGTAAAAATTACTACCCGTATATTGCAGATGAAATTATCTCTTCCTTTCAGGCCAAAGGTATAGAGATAAAAAATATAGATAGCTTCAAAAAAGAATTGGTTCGATTGGCTGCTCAACCAAATGATGAATTTGAAAGTAAGGATCAAGAATTTATTAATGAAATTTTATCTCTTTCTTTTCTGGAAATCGAAGACTTAGGATTAACCAAGGAAAAAATTTCCCCTTTACTTGCTTCTTATATTCAAAATGAGCAAACAATAAATTTCTTTATAAATGGACTTATTAGTCAAACAGACTTATCAGAAGATGATGCTCTCTATTTACAGGAAATATTAGAAGATTCTCGCAGTATGGCCAGGGAAAGAGAAAAAATAAAAGCTGCACAATTAATGGCAGAAACCTTTTTAGATGAAAAGTTAAGCGATGAAGATAATGATATATTATGGTACCTGGCTGACAATGTGGTTTATGTTCCGGATAACGAAGGAAATATAGAAGTCTCATTCCGTCTTAGTGGAACCCCGGTCATTATGGACCAAATCAACAGCAGCATCTTCAGGGGAGAGATAAGGAGTATCCTTCTTGCATTCTTAATGGTATTCGCCATGTTGGCCATTCAATTTAAATCTCTTAAAGTAGGATTATATTCTATCATTCCTCTTATTTTAACTGTCATTACCGCGGGTGGTGCTATGGGTATTTTCAAAATACCCTTAAATGTATCTACCATGATGGTAGCCAGTATTGCTATAGGAGCAGGGATAGATTATACCATTCATTTTATATCCCGTTATAAAAATGAATTAAAGAGCAAAAAAAGAATAGATGCCTTAAAAACAACGCTTACCGGAACAGGGAGGGCAATCATTTTTAATTCCATTTCTGTTGCAGCCGGAGTTTTTGTACTTAGCTTTTCCAGTATCAAAATGTTGGCAGCTTTTGGCCAATTAATTGGAAGTGTAATGCTGGTAAGTGTTGTATATACCCTGTTACTTCTTCCGATTTTACTGGATAAAGTCGATTTTAAAATAAAAAAGGAGTCAAAATAATGAAAAATAAAGAATTTTTAGTCAGTATTTTAATTGTCTGTTTACTCTTCTTTTGCGGAATAGCATATGCTGGCGCCAACACACTTACAGTAGATGAGATTATGGACAAAGTAGAGGAAACATCCCCTGATTCTACTAGCCAAAAGACTATTTCCGAAATGATTTTAATTGATGAGGATGGAAATGAAGAAATCAGAGATATGTTAATGTTCTCTCAAGAGGGAGAAGATGAAAAGACCAGCACCCTTGTACGATTTCTTTCTCCTAAATCTGTAGAAGGAGTAACTCTTCTAAATATTGATGATGGCGAAAAAATATATCTATATATGCCTGCCTATAATAGGCCCAGAAGAATTGCCGGGTCTTCGAAAGGTGATGAATTTATGGGAACGGGCCTTTCTTATGAAGATATGAATATGGATTATGAAGATAAAGATTATGAAAAAAAACTTTTAGAAGAAACAGACAGCGAATATATTGTAGAAGTTTTACCGGCCGAAGAAGATGTCTCTTATGAAAAAATTATTCTTCATATAGATAAAGAAAAATTTTATGCTAAAAAAGTAGAATTTTACGAAACAATTAATGAATTGACTAAAACTTTAACCATTAATAAAATAAAAGTTGACGATAATGGTAAGGTTACACCCATAGAGATAGAATTTACCGATATTGAAGAAGAAGATAAAACTAAAATAGTAATAAAAGAAATAGAATATAATATCGAACTATCGTCCAGTTTCTTTAGTATCAGGACTTTGAAGAAGCCGACTCTTTAAATTAGTCGTTAGTGAATAGTGAATAGTCGTTAGCTTAAGAAAAAAATATAAGAGAGAAAAACGCCGATAATCACGAAGCATAAAGTAAATACAGTTATGAGTAATGAGTTAAAGACGCGGGATGGAACTTCTGGGAAAACAGTATCGAGCATTAAGTATATAGTATCGAGTAAAGAAAAGAAAAAAAGAAAAATACAGGAAATAAATTTAAAATAAATTAGTCGTTTAGGCGTCTCGCCTGTTACTACACGCTAAACGCTATAACGCAATACTCAATACAGTTAAATAAATGGAGGAAAAAACATGATTAAAAAGAGAAATATTTTTTTAATAATAATAGTCATTTTAATATTTTCGGCATCTGTTTATGCTTTGGATTTTTCGGGAAATTTAACTTACTCCGGACAATATTCTTTTGCCGAACAAAATTTAAACAATGCTTTAGATTTAGACCTTAATTTTGTTCATGATTTTAGCGATGAGATTTTTGCAGAAGGGGATTTAATCATTAAATATAATGACAAATCCGCTAACCCTCTGATGATGTTCCCTAAAGAATTATATATCAGCGCCTATGAACTTATTCCCAATTCAGATTTAAGAGCAGGTAAATTAATTATTAGCTGGGGTTCGGCAGATATGCTTAGTCCGTTAGATAATTTTAATCCCCCTCCTCCTCAAATGTCTTTTACATCCATGGCTCAAAAAAACGGAGTATTAGCTGCTGATGTAACTTATTATTTTAATGATATTACTTATTTACAGGCAATAGTCCTACCTTCTTTTGTCCCTTCTTATGTGCCGGAAAAATATGAAGAGCAAATCTATCTTTCTATGTTTGCTCCCCAATTCCAGGCTCAAGGAATAGAAATAACTTCTGTTAATATAACCCATGCCCTTCCTAAAAACCCGGTTTGGGGAATAAAATTAGGAAGAAGTTTTACTTCATTTGATGCGGCTATCAGTTATTATGATGGATATTATTTTAACGGATATCCTGAAACCATAGAACCTGTTCCCGGTGCTTCCGGAATGGCTTTAAATTTAGGATTAGGGTATCCTGAAAAAAATATTTTCGGCTTTGAATTTCAGGGAGATTTCCCTGGAATTGAAGGGGCTACCCTAAGGGGTGATTTGGCATATATAATCCCCCAACCATGGCAGGTTCAGGGTGAAGATATGCTAAAAGACCCTTATTTAAAAGCAGCAATCGGGGCTGATTATACTACTTCTTTTGACCTATATTTAAATGTAGGCTTCATATGGGGATTTATTTCTGAAGAAGGAGACCGATGTTCTCCTTATCTTTCTTTAAATGCCAGAAAAGAATTAGAAGACAGTAAGCTTACTCCCAACTATTTAGGCATAATCAGTCTTGATGATGAAAGTATACTAAATTCTGTTGGGGCCAGTTATGATTTTACTGATGATTTTTCAGTTACTTTTTCCTATGTTTCCGTTTTAGGTGAGCAAACTTCAAAGCTGGGACAAATGGGAAGTGCGGAAGGACTATATTTAATAGGAGAGTGGGCATTTTAATGAAAATAGAAAATACGGATAAAAAAGAAAAAATATTAGAAGCTGCCCGGGAAATCTTTTTTAAAAAAAGTTTTTACGAGGCGACTATGGATGATATTGCTCAAATTTCCGGAATAAAAAAACCGACAATTTATTATTATTTCCCCTCCAAAATAGATCTGGCTTCACAACTTTTAGAAATAAATATAGAAAATGTTCTTGGAAAAATTGAAGAAATTATTGTTTCTACGGATAACATGAAAGAACGGATTAAGATGATAGTAGATTTTTATATAAATCTTCTGGAAGAAAATTCTAAAATTTTCATTATTATGCAAAGAGTTGGATATGATTTTATGCAAAAAGAAGACAGCAAGAAAAAAATAAACATATTTTTTGAAAAATTATTAGAAAGACAAAAAAGAGCAGGTATTTTATTCGGTGATGTTATTTTATCTTCCGGAAAAAAAGCAAGCGGAAATATATTTTTATATTCCATAATTGCAGCTTTAGGAAGAGTAATTTTTGAAAATGTATCTCAGGGAAAAAAACCAAAAAAAGACGATATTCTGGCCATTGGAGATATTTTTACTGCTTCAGTAAATTAAAAATCCTTTTCCTTTTTCCCGTAATATAGATTCACTACTGCAATAATTGAGACACTCACTATCAAAATAAAAGATATTGCGTTTATAACCGGGGTCGATCCATCCCTCACCTGTTGATATAAAATTATAGGCAGGGTAGGTTGGGAACTAATAAGAAAAGTCGTTGTATTAAAGTTTTCAAATGACATAAGAAATGCTATTGCAGCTCCTCCTATAATTGAAGGC
>JAYEGH010000017.1:2427-6421 GCA_034659055.1 Candidatus Caldatribacteriota bacterium | reverse complement strand
TGGGAATGACAGAGTGGAAAGTAATTCTCACTCGCTATAAAAAAACTGAGAAAAAAGTAATTGCTCGCTCGTTATAGAAATGATAGTAGGAAAAGTCATTACTATTTTGCTTACTTTTAGCTGTAATCATTATTTATTTTATCCATAACACGCAAAAATATCCGGGTCGCTCGGTTTTGGATAATTCTTCTTCTTTTGTCATGCTGATTTCCCCTTCTTTTATATCGGGAGGAATATACAGGCATTCTTTGGTGCTTATTATTTTATCACTTTTTAATTTTTTAAAATCTTCCGGGATTCTCAGTTGGGCGTCTTTAAATACGGTATTTTTTTGAAATTCTTTCGAGGTATATAGTTCACCCCATTTGCTATCCCGGTTAATCGTCCCTATCAAGATTTGACCTTTGTCTTTGCAAACCCGAAATATTTCGGTAATCGCTTTTTCCATGTCTATGACAAATTCAAAGGTTGCCATAGAAAAGACTGCATCAAAGTGTTGATCGGGAAATTTTAAATCATAAACATTCATGTGATAATAATTGATGAATAAATTTTCCTTTGCTGATTTTTCCCTTGCCAGGTTAAGCATCTTATCGGAAAGATCAATAGAGGTAACCTTACAGCCTTTTTTCGCCAGTTTTACACTGAAGTTTCCCGTCCCACAGCCGATGTCTAATACTTTCATTCCTTTCTTAATTTTAAAAAGATTGAAAGCACATTCACTCTCTACAAAATCCGCGTGTTTTCCTATTTTGGTTTTATACCAGTCATCATAAATATCAGATACGTTATCAAATATAGCCACTTATAAATCTCCTTGCACGTATAATTATAATATACTTAATATATCTTTTTCAATTGAATTAAACTTTTGTGAGGTAATGACCTCCCGATCTCTCGGCTTGGGGAGGTCAACCACAATTTCTTTTTTTATTCTTGCGGGTCGATTAGATAAAACATATATCCGGTCTGATAAGAATACTGCCTCTTCGATATCATGGGTAATAAATAAAATTGATACTTGTAATTTTTCTAAAACTCCCAAAAGCCAATTCTGCATTTTGAATTTGGTTATGGCATCAAGTCCTCCAAAAGGTTCATCAAGAAGAATGATATCATTAGAATACATATAAGTTCTCAATAATGCAGCCCTTTGCCTCATCCCCCCTGAAAGCTGATGCGGGTATTTATATTCAAAACCTTCCAGACCGAATAATTTAAAATACTTTTTTACCCGTTGATGAGAATCTTTTCTATTATACCCTCTTATCCTTAATGGCAAGGCTGCATTGTCAATAATTTTTTGCCAGGGGAGTAATAGGTCTTTCTGGTACATATAGCTTACCCTGCCTGTTTCCCCGGTACATTCTTTCCCATCAATTAATACCTTGCCACTATCAATGTGAATCAGACCGGAAATCATATTAAATATAGTACTCTTCCCACAACCGCTGGGACCAATAAGAGATACAAATTCATTTTCTCTTAATTTCAAAGAAATATCATCTATTATGAGCATACTCTCGTAATTTTCTTTAAAATTTATTATTTCTAATTTTTTTTGATTATTTTTCTGGTAAGAATTCGTTGGTAAATGCTTCATCTACATCCAGTTCCTGTTCTATTAATTTTTTTTCATACATCCAATGAGAGTAATTATACCAAATTTCTTTTTCCATCTCTCCCCATCTTTCGGCATCTGCTTGAAACTGGGAAGCTAAATATTTCTGGCTGGCAATTGCAATTTCCTTATCCGTTTCCGGAGCATTCTTTAATAGGGCTTTAACTGCTTCTTCCGGTTTCTCCATGCAAAATCCATAACCTTTTGTCGTTGCTTTTAAAAATCTCCTTACTAAATCAGGTTCATTATTGATTAAATTCTCACTGGCAATAATTACCGGAGTATAGAAATCAAGTTTTGAATCAAAATCCTGAAGCAGAATAAAATTGATAGGGAAATTTTTTAACTTGGCAGCAACTCCATCCCATCCATAATATATCCAGGTATAATCTACGTATTTCTTAACACTGGTAAAGAAATCTATTGCTCCAATATTAATAATTTCCGTTTTGGAAAAATCTGCTCCATCTTTTTCCATAAGAGCTTTTATCATTGCTTTTTCCATTGGCGACCCCCAGCCGCCATATTTTTTCCCTTCAAAATCTTTAGGACTTTCAATTCCTTTTTCTACCGGAGAAGCAAATCCTGAAGTATTATGTTGTATTATGGCAGCAATTGCTTTGACCGGTAAAGGTTCCTTGCTGGTTCTGGCATAGGTTACCTGTTCCTGATAACTAATGCCAAATTCTGCCTGTCCGGCAGCAATCAAAGCCGCACTTCCTCCTTCGGAAGGCTGGATAATATCAACCGAAAGTCCTTCTTCTACATAATATCCTTTTTCTTCGGCCGCATATAAACCGGTATGGTTGGTATTGGGTATCCAGTCAAGTAGAACAGTAATTTTCCTAAGATTTTTTCCGCTTCCGCTATCAGCAAAAATACTTCCCGATAGCCACATAAATAATAATATGCTCACTGTTAATATTAAAAATACTTTTTTTAACATTTTTCTCCTCCAATTTTTTAATAATTTTATTTGGTTTCTCTCATCCAGGGCATGCTTAAATACTGAATAAGTTCTATTATTTTAAAAAGCACCAGGCTTAATAATACAATTATTACTATTGCAGAAAATACTTTATCTAGGGCAAAAGATTGCCTGACCCTGGTCATATATACACCTAAACCGTCTTTTCCTCCCATCCATTCCCCTATCACCGCTCCCATAATGCTATAAGTGGCGGCAATTTTTAGTCCTGAAAAAAAATTGTTAAGGGATGCGGGGAATTTTGCAAACTTAAATACTTGAAAATAATTTGCTTTCATTGATTTAAATAAATTAAGCATATCTCTATCTATTGATTCCATTCCTTCTAATAGATTTACTACAATGGGGAAAAAGCATACTAAAATTACCACGATGATCTTGGGCAATTTGTCAAACCCAAACCACATAACCAGCAAGGGCACTAATACAATGATTGGTATGGTCTGAGAAACTATGAACAGAGGATAAAAAGCCTTTTTCACCAAACTAAAGCTATCCATTAAGACAGCCAGGATTATTGCCAGTATTATAGCTATAATAAATCCGGTAAGGGCTTCTTCTAAAGTAGTAATTATATGTGGTTTTAATTCCGGAAGTATCCTGAAACTGGTAATTATTATATCGGAAGGAGATGGCAGTATATATCTTGCTACAATTCCTTTATCTACAATATATTGCCAGCACATAAGCACAATCATAGAAAATATTGTTGATGTCAATTTACTTCCTATATTTTTTAACCTTTTCATCTATGGTAACCCCTTCCTGCTTATAATCAATTTTTACTATTGATATAATTCTTTGGGCTCCTTCTTTTGTGCATATTTGCTGAGACTTTTTAATAATATCCATTAGTTTATCGAAATCACCCTCCATAGTAGTCTCCATTGCACCCACTTCATATTTTACCCCACTTTTATCAATATATTTTATTACCTTATCTACTGTTTCATATATTTTTTCTTCCTTAACGATTGGTAATATTTGAAAACTTACATTTACATTTGGCATCTTTTTCCTCCTTAAATTATTGTAAATTTATAAATAAAAAAACCATCACCCTGAAGAGGCAATGGTTTCATGAATTACCGAATAGTAATTTTGCTTCCCTACGCTAGAATTACCTAGATCAGGTTTTAGGGTCAAAGCGGAAATGCTTTCTCTCAGCAAAAGAGCTCCCCTAGAAATGTATTTAATTTTCTAATCTAACTATAGCAAATATATTGGGTTTTGTAAAGACAAATTAGTGGATAGTGAATAGTTATTAGTCGGTTATCCAATTTGCCGGTTTTGCAGTTAAAATACAGGTTGTGAGTTACAAATTTGCATAGAAAAGTAGGGGCGTATTGCAATACGCCCTCATAGAGTAGAGAAATGGCATACCG
>JAYEGH010000017.1:0-2327 GCA_034659055.1 Candidatus Caldatribacteriota bacterium | reverse complement strand
AATTGGAAAATCAGTGAATTGGCTAATTGGTAAATCAGTGAATTGGCTAATTGGTAAATTAATACATATGTATTAATTTAATTTTATTTGTGTTCTGTACGGCTGATTATTTCATTTTGTAAGGTTTTACTAAGATTATTAAAATAATCACTATACCCTGCGACTCGAACAATTAAATCCCGGTATTTTTCCGGGTCTTTCTGCGCAGCTCTCAGGGTATCTGCATTTATGACATTAAATTGTATATGGTGTCCGCCTAATTTAAAATAAGCTCTTACCAGGTGGGCAAGATTATCTATACCCTCTTTTCCTTCCAGCAATTGAGGAGTAAATTTTTGATTTAAAAGAGTCCCCCCTGTTTTAACCTGTTCCATTTTTGCAGCTGATTTCATCACTGCAGTTGGTCCGAAACGGTCTGCTCCTTGAACCGGAGAAATTCCTTCCGATAGAGGCTGTTCTGCCCTTCTTCCATCCGGTGTTGCCCCTATAACCGATCCAAAATAGATATGGCAGGTTGTAGGCAGCATGTTAATCCTGTATACTCCGCCCTTGGTATGTTTTCTTCCATTAACTTCCCCGTAAAAAAGATTAAATATTGTTTTCATAATATCATCTGCTTCATCATTATCATTCCCGTATTTTGGAGTTTTGTTTAAAAATATTTGACGGGTAATTTCATCATTTTTATAATTTTCCTTCAGAGCAGTTAGCATTTTATCCATGCTGATATCCTTATTGTCAAAAACATGGCATTTTATAGATGACAGGCTATCAGTAATCGAACCAATACCAACTCCCTGGATATAATTAGTATTATACCGGGCACCTCCGGCATTATAATCTTTACCTTTTTCGATGCAATCACTGACAATAATAGAAAGAAATGGAGCCGGCATATAATCGGCATATAATTTTTCAATAATATTATTCCCTTTTATTTTAATATCCATAAAATGATGAAGCTGTTTTTTAAAAGCTGTGATTAGTTCTGTAAAAGATTTAAATGTGAGCAGATCTCCGGTTTCAATACCAATTTTTTTACCGGTTTGAGGATCAAAGCCATTATTTAAGGTGATTTCTAACACTTTTACCAGATTAAAATAACCGGTCAAGATATAACTCTCTTTGCCGAAAGCACCGGTTTCCACACAACCGCTTGTCCCGCCACAGCGGGCATCTTCCAGGGATTTTCCCTGTCTCAACATCTCTTCAATAACTTCCTCGGCATTAAAAACTGAAGGTTGACCCCATCCTTTTCGAATAATTTTACAAGCCTTTTTCAAAAATTTATCCGGACTTTTTTCACTTAATTGGATATTGGTACTGGGTTGCAGTAATCTCATTTCATCAATGACTTCCATGATAAGATAGGTAAATTCATTGACTCCGTCTGTACCGTCTGCCTTTAACCCGCCATTATTGATATTGGCGAAATCAGTATAAGTCCCGCTTTCTGCCAGGGTGATTCCTACTTTGGGCGGAGCAGGCTGATTATTGAATTTTATCCAAAAACATTCCAGAATTTCCTTTGCCTTATCGCGGGTTAATGTTCCTTCTTCCATCTCCTTTTTATAAAAGGGGTATATATGCTGGTCTAATCTTCCCGGATTAAATGAATCCCAGGTATTCAGCTCGGTAACTACACCCAAATGAACAAACCAGTACATCTGAAGGGCTTCCCAAAAATTTCGGGGAGAATTAGCAGGAACATAGTCACAAACCTCTGCGATTTTAAGCAATTCTTTTTTTCTTAAGGAATCTTTTTCGACTGATGCCATTTCCCGCGCTTTTTCAGCATGGCGATGGGCAAATGCAATGATTGCCCGGGCACATATTATCATGGCCTTTAATTCTTCCTGTTTGTCATAGGCATTCTGGTCATTTAAGTAATCAACATTTTTCAGGCTTTTTTTAATATCTTCAATAAATCCCAAAAATCCTTTTCGGTATATTTTTCCATCAGCAACAGTATGTCCGGGAGCTCGCTGTTCCATAAATTCAGTAAAGAGACCCGCTTCATAACAATCTTTCCATTCCTGATTCATTTGCTTTAAAATTCGGTTACGCATTGAACGGTCTTTCCAATAGGGAATAATCTCGGTTTCTTGAATTTTTCCAACTTCTCTGCTTACCTTAAAAGATATTTTCTCCCGACTGTTAATCATATCGAAATCATTCAAACTATGACAACATAATTCCGGAAAAGTTGGTGTTGCCTGAGGGAAACTTCCCCTTTCACCGACAATCAGTTCCCCCTCTCCGATGGAAACCGTTTTATTTTCCATTAATTGCTGAAAGGTTAAAGCACGCAACACGGGAGCGGAGAC
>JAYEGH010000016.1:3576-6464 GCA_034659055.1 Candidatus Caldatribacteriota bacterium | reverse complement strand
GCTTCTTCATATACCTCTTTAAGAGGAATTTTATACTGCTGAGCTATCTTCTTGCAATCTTCATACTCAGGAGCAATATTTTTAATTTCCCCTTTAAACATACCGACTTTAACCTTAATTTTACCATACTTTGTTTCGGCAATAAAATTTTGCTGAGCCAGTCTCAATCTTTTTACTTCTCTTATCCTTACACCTAAGGTAGTAGCTTCAGAAAATAATACATCCAGTATTTCTTTGAGATTTTGTTCATATACAATAATGCTAAGCATATGGGCGGGGCGGTTCTTTTTCATTTGGATAGGAGTCAAAAACACATCTAAAGCCCCTTGAAAAAATAATTGCTCCATAATATGATCATAAAATTCCGGGTTCATGTCATCAATATTACTCTCTATTAATACAGCTTCATCGCTAACATAACCATCTTTTAAGTTTTCATCTCTTAATATTTTCTCACCTATACTTATTCTTAAGATATTAGGAATGGCAAATTCTTTTTCTCCAGATCCATACCCTATTTTTCCTATCTCCATCAACGGTCTCTCTCCAAATTTTTTAGCAAAACTGGTAATAATCCCCGCCCCTGTAGGAGTGACCATCTCACTTTTAATTCCTCCATTACAAACAGGTACTCCTTTTAACATTTCTAAAGTTGCAGGTGCAGGAACCGGAATAACTCCATGTGCACATTTAACAGAACCATGTCCTAAAGGCAGTGCAGAAGAATATACTTCCTTTATCCCTAATATTCTCATCCCCACAACCGCTGAAGTTATATCAATAATGCTGTCTAACCCGCCTACTTCATGAAAATGTATATCTTCAATACTTTTTTGATGTATTTTAGCCTCCGCTTTTCCTATCTTATAAAATATCTTTTTAATTTGTTTTTTATCTTCTACTTCAAGCTCACTATTCTCGATACCATTTATGATATCTCTTAATTTTCTTTCTACTCCTTCTTCTTCTATTTCAACTTTAGCTTGAGTTGCCGCTATTCCTCTTTTAACAACTTTTTCTGCAACCAATTTGTATCCGGAAAGATTCAGTTTACTTAATTCTTTTTCTAATCTCTCTTTTTCTAATCCGGCATCAATAAGTGAACCTATTATCATATCTCCGCTTATTCCGGAAAAACAGTTAAAATATGCAATCTTCATTCTTCCACCTCATTTAACTTATTAATCAAACCAGCCATATAACCTGCTCCAAAACCGTTATCCACATTTACTACTGCTATCCCCGGTGCACAGCTGTTCAGCATGGTAAGCAATGCAGACAATCCCTTAAAATTCGCTCCATATCCAACACTGGTAGGAAGAGCAATTATAGGCTTATCCACCAATCCTCCCACTACGCTGGGTAAAGCTCCTTCCATGCCGGCTACTACAATTAAAACATTGGCAGATACTAATTTTTTAGAATTATCTAAAAGTCGATGAATACCTGCAACCCCTACATCGTAAAGCCGCTCCACTCTATTTCCCATCAGCTCTGCCATAACTCCCGCTTCTTCTGCTACCGGAATATCAGCTGTTCCCCCGCTGACTACTAAAATAAATTTGGAACTAATCTTTTTTTCTTCCACTTTCTCTGCTACAATTCCCGCTTCTTTAAAATATTTAATCTCGGGAACAATTTTTTTAATCTTTTGATGGATTTCATCATTCGCCCGAGTGGCAATGATTTTCCCTCCGGTCTCTTTAATTCTCTTGCAAATTTTCTCTATCTGTTCTGCACTTTTCCCCTGACAAAATATTACCTCAGGAAAACCCTTCCTCAAATGCCTTTGGTTATCTATTTTGGCAAAATCTATATCATCATAGGGAAAATGTTTTAGTTTCTCCAAGACATCACTTTTCTCTATTTGGCCGGATTTAAATTGTTCCAATAATTTTTCAATATCTTTTTTATTCATCTGTTTTCCTCATTATTTCTCATCTTTTTCCATATCCATGCTCCCGGTCTTATATCCCTGCAAATCAAGCGTAATATGAATAAATCCCAATTCCTTAAATTTATCTATTATCTTCTTTCTTGAATCTTCCATGGATAACAAATTAATATCTTTTTCTTCTACTTCAATACGGGCTAATTTATTATGGCATCTTACCCTTACCTGTTTTGCTCCCAAATTATGTATAAATTTCTCTGCTTCTTCTATATTTTTTAATTTTTCCGCAGTTATCTTCTCACCATAGGGTATTCTGGTAACCAGGCAGGAATCAGAAGGCTTATCCCAGTTGGACAATCCCATTTCTTTAGATAAAATACGAATATCATTTTTGGAAAGGTGTGCTTCCTGAAGCGGACTTCTTATCTTTAATTCTCGAAGGGCTCTCCTGCCGGGGCGGTACTCTTTAAGGTCATCATGGTTAGAACCGTCTGCAATATAATTTATATTATTTTCTTGAGCTATTTTTTTAAGTTTGTAAAATAATTCTTTTTTACAGATATAACATCTCCCTTTGGGATTGAAAATAAATTCTTCTTTTAGTAATTCTTCACTACTAACAGTAATATTTCTAATTCCCAATCCTTTAATTATTTTTTGAGCTTGCTCAAACTCAACAATCGGATATATCTTCGATAGAGCAGTTACAGTTAAAACTTTATCTCCTAACTCCTCTTGAGCCACCTTTACTAAAAAGCTACTGTCCGTTCCTCCTGAATAAGCAATTAAAACACTACCCATTTCAGATAATATTTTTCTTAAATGCTTTAATTTGTTTTGCAAATTATGTTCTTCCTTTTTAATATTCTATTCCCTTTCTTGCCTGAATGCCCTTTTGGTAAGGGTGTTTGATCTCTCTCATTTCAGTCACTAAATCGGCAATTTCCATTATCTCCTCCGGTGCTTTCCTTCCCGTAATAACTATCTCTACATT
>JAYEGH010000016.1:0-3476 GCA_034659055.1 Candidatus Caldatribacteriota bacterium | reverse complement strand
GCCACATTAAGCTCATCAAATATTACCATATCATAATTACCGCTTTGTATTCCCTTTATACCAAAAGAAAATGCCTTTTCAGCTTCTTCGTAATCTATTTTCTTTGCCTTCCCTTTATACACAAAATCTTTTGTGCCAAAAGTCTTTAAGGTTATATTTGGAATTAATTTAACAGAATGAAGCTCTCCATAATCCCATTTCTTCATAAACTGTACTATCAGAATTTTCATATCCCTGCCTGCTGCTCTAAGCGCCAATCCCAAAGCGGCAGTAGTCTTTCCTTTGCCATCACCGGTATAGACCTGAATTAAACCTTTCATTACCAAACCTCCAATTATTTTAAACAAAAAACATACAAAATTATTATATCAAAATAATCAATAAAATAATAGTTATAGTCTTATTGCAATTTCTCATATAATGTACTATAATTTTTTTAATAAAAATTAAATATTGAAAAATAAGCAGTTCAAGGGAAGAATGGTGAAAATCCATCACAGTCCCGCTACTGTAAAGGGAGACGAAAACTGTAATCTGCCACTGTCAAACACTTATAAGGTGATAGATGGGAAGGCACAGTAATTAGAATGACCCCTAAGTCAGGAAACCTGTCTGCTTAGACAAATTAATCACTTCTTCGAGGAAAAGGGGGTGTTATTTTTATTAACTAATCCACCGATTGGCCGATTAACCAATTTGCCAATTAAGAAACTAACTAAACAAATATGGAGGATGTCTATGAATATTTTTAAAAAAACTATTTTGATAATAACTTTTTTATTTATTGCATTAAACTTTTTTTTATTAACCGGTTTATCAAATACGGTCAATTATCCCTTAACTATAATTGATGACACCGGAACTGCAGTTACAATTCCCCAAGAGCCAAAGCGTATTATTTCAACTGCTCCCAGCAATACTGAAATATTATTTGCCTTAGGGCTTGAGGATAAAATTATAGGAATAACAAATTATTGCAATTTCCCGGAAGAAACTAAAAACATTGAAAAAATTGGAGAAATATTTCCTTTGAATTTCGAAAAAATTATTTCTCTCAACCCGGACATTATTTTAGCTTATGCCGGTTTCCAATTAAAGGAAATCCCACGCCTGCGGGAACTGGGATTAAAGGCGATAGTTCTTGAACCTTTAACTCTTAAAAATACTTTTAAAAGTATAAAAATGATAGCAACTGCCTGTGGAATACCCGATAAAGGTTCTTTATTAGTAGATGATTTAAGGCAAAGGGTCAATAAAATTAAATCTAGAGTCTCAAAAATTCCTGTTTCTGCTCATCCAAAAATATTTGTCGGAGGGACTTCCGAGACTATTTATACTCCAGGATCAGGCACATTGTTTAATGAACTAATTACTTTGGCCGGAGGTCAAAATATTGCTGCCGGTCTTTCTTTCTGGAAAAAAATAAGTCCGGAATTTGTAGCTCAAGCAGAACCGGATATCATTATTGTCCCTATAGGAGCAATGAACCGGGAAGAAGAATTAAAAATTAAAAATATCATCTCGCAACATTCCGGTTGGTCTAATATACCGGCTATAAAAAATCAAAAAATCTTTATAGTAAATGAAGATCTTTTTTATCGCGCTGTTCCGCGATTGGTAGATGGACTCGAGTTATTATATGAAATCTTCTATGAATAAATCACTAACAGAAATTGCCAGTTACACTGACTGGCGAAAAAAATTATTCTTAATGGTTCTGGCAGGAAGTTTGGGCATCCTGGGAGTCAGTCTTATCTGCCTTTATTTTGGAGTGGCTTCTATCAGCCCTAAAGAAATTATTTCTCTCTTGTGGAACAGCTCGCAGGATAAAACCAAAAGCTTAATTATCTGGCAGCTGAGAGCTCCTCGAATCGTTTTAGGGGCTCTTACCGGTCTAGCTTTGTCTACCGTAGGAGGAGCCTTCCAGGGAATTTTAAGAAACCCTTTAGCTGATCCTTATATTTTAGGAGTATCCGCAGGCGCTGCTCTGGGAGCATGTATCGGTATTGCCTTACAGCATGCTACCGGTTATTGTTTGGCTTCCTATCTCCCCTTATTCGCTTTTATCGGGGCAATGCTCTCTCTCTATTTAGTATATAGGTCTTCTAAAATTAGTTATTCTGCAAATTCCACCGGATTGCTCCTTGCCGGTGTGGCCATTACCTTTCTCTTCTCTGCCTTAATAACTGTTCTTTTAGCTCTTTCCAAAAGGGAATTACATTCCATGATATTCTGGCTGATGGGAGATTTATCCTCTGCCAACTGGAACAAAATAAGTATAATTGTTCTACCGGTAATAATAGGCTGTCTATTATTATTCTTTTCTTCTTTAGACTTAAACGCTCTATCTTTGGGAGAAGAAGAAGCCCTTCACTTGGGAATTAATACCGGGAAATTAAGAATCCATATTTTTCTGATCGGTTCCCTAATTATAGCTGTTGTTGTTTCATTCACCGGACTCATCGGATTTGTAGGACTTATAATTCCACATATTGCCCGACTTTTAGTGGGACCTGACCATCGAATCATGCTTCCTGCTTCTGCATTTTTAGGGGCAATTTTCCTTATTTTATGTGATGTATTGGCTCGAACTATAATCGCTCCGACCGAAATACCCATCGGAGCAATTACTGCTTTAGTCGGTGCTCCCCTGTTTATTTATCTTTTAAGGAGGAAAAATAAATTATATGACTGATAACAAAAATATCTTAACTTTAAAAGGAGTTAACTTCTCTTATAATGCTAAGCGGGAAATCTTATCAGATATAAATTTTTCTCTATTGAAAGGGGAATTGTTGGGAATTATCGGACCTAATGGCTCCGGAAAAACTACTCTTTTAAATATTATTTCAGGAATATTAAAACCAAATAAAGGAGAAATATCTCTCCTTACCCAAAACCTTAACAAACTTCCTATTGAAAAAATCGCCAAATTCATCTCAGTAGTACCTCAAGATACCTGGGTCACTTTTAATTTTAAAGCAAAAGAAGTGGTTTTTATGGGAAGGATGCCTTATATATCTCGAATAAAAGGTGAAACTATAAATGATTATCAAATTTCCCGGGAAGCAATGGTAAAAACTCATTGTTTATCCCTTTCTGAAAACAATATTCAAGAAATAAGCGGAGGGGAAAGACAAAGGATATTTCTGGCTAAAGCTTTAGCACAAACTCCTCGACTTTTACTCTTGGATGAATTTACATCCCACCTGGATTTAAAATATAAATATGAAATGTTAAAACTTCTAAAAATAGCTCTCAAAGAAGATGATTTAACCATTATTTCTACC
Organism: Candidatus Caldatribacteriota bacterium; assembly: GCA_034659055.1. Taxonomy (GTDB): domain Bacteria; phylum Atribacterota; class Phoenicimicrobiia; order Phoenicimicrobiales; family Phoenicimicrobiaceae; genus JAYEGH01. Next base: position 186 of record JAYEGH010000016.1, on the reverse strand, counting down.
TTCCATGATCTGAATTTAGCCAGTATTGCTTCTGACCGACTTCTTCTTTTAAATGAGGGAAAAATAGAAAAAATGGGAACACCTCAAGAAGTACTTAATGAAGAGAATTTACAAAAAGCTTATGGGGCTAAACCAATACTAATAAGTCATCCTGGCCTCAAAGTTCCCCAAATAATAATGTAAATA
>JAYEGH010000015.1:0-6523 GCA_034659055.1 Candidatus Caldatribacteriota bacterium | reverse complement strand
TCCCCCAAAATTCCTCTTATTGAGTTCGTATACGTTCCCGATAAAGGTTCTATATATATATTAAAATTAGCTATTTTAGATTTAAAAAGAGAAGGAGGTTTATTAGAGAAGGATGAAAGAAAAATTAACAAAAACTTATCAAAATGATTCAGTAAGAATATCTATACACGAAGGATGGTGTAAAGCCTGTGGAATTTGTATCGAATTTTGCCCCAAAGATGTTTTGGTTCCAAATGATCAAGGAATACCTGTTCCAAAAAATATAGATGATTGCACAAAATGTCAGCTTTGTGAATTAAGATGTCCGGATTTTGCCATTACAGTAGAAGGAATGGAGGAAAGAGATGAATAGTACAGAAAAAAAAGGAAATATAAAATTATTACAGGGAAATGAAGCTTGTGCTGAGGGAGCATTACTGGCTGGAGCTAAATTTTTTGCCGGTTATCCTATTACCCCATCTTCTGAAATTGCAGAGACTATGGCTCGCAAATTACCCAAAATCGGGGGAAAATTTTTGCAGATGGAAGATGAAATAGCCAGTATGGCTGCAGTAATTGGGGGTTCTATAGCCGGATTAAAATCGTTAACTGCTACATCAGGTCCGGGAATGTGCTTAAAACAAGAAAATATGGGTTTTGCGATTATTAATGAAATACCATGTGTAATAGTAAATGCTCAAAGAGGTGGACCAAGTACCGGTTTACCTACTAAGCCTTCCCAGGGGGATGTGATGCAAGCAAGATGGGGAACTCATGGAGATCACCCCATTATAGCACTTGCTCCTTCCACCGTTAATGAGATACTTACCTTAACTATCAAAGCATTTAATTTTAGTGAAAAATATAGAACCCCGGTTATTTTACTCCTGGATGAAGTAATCGCCCATATGCGGGAAAAAGTAGAAATTCCTGCTCCGGAAGATATTGAAGTGATAAACCGAAAAAAACCCAGTGTTTCCCCTAAAAATTATTTACCTTTCAAACCGGATGAAGACGGCATTCCTCCGATGGCAAACTTTGGCGAAGGCTACCCTTATCATTTTACAGGTCTTGTACATAACGAAAAAGGTTTGCCTATTTCAGATTCCGTGGAAATTAACAATTTTATCAGACGTTTACATGATAAGATTCAAAAAAATCTGAAAGATATATTACTTTATGAAGAATATTCTTTAGAAGATTCAGATATTGTTTTGGTTGCCTATGGTTCGGTAGCAAGAGCTGCAGAAAGGACTGTAAAGTTGGCTCGCAAAAAAGGAATAAAAGCTGGTTTGTTAAAATTATTAACAGTTTGGCCTTTTCCTGAAGAAAAAATACAACAATTAGCTGAAAAAACTGAAATGATAATTGTTCCGGAAATGAATTTGGGACAAATGGTTTTAGAAGTTGAAAGATGCGCTCATGGCAAATGTAGAGTAGTTCCTTATAATCGAGTTGATGGAGAATTGATTAATCCGATGGAAATCTTAGTGAAGATTCAGGAGGAGAAAAACTAATGAAAAATGTAAATATAATTGATAAATATATTAGAAGAGAAATGTTTCCTCACATGTGGTGTCCGGGATGCGGAAATGGTATAGTATTAGGATCCTTGATACGGGCAATAGATACCTTGAATTGGGATAGGGACAAAATTGTCATGGTATCCGGTATAGGATGTTCAAGCCGAATTACAGGGTATGTTGATTTTTGTACCATGAATACCACACATGGAAGAGCATTACCGTTTGCTACTGGCATAAAAATGGCGAATCCTGAACTAAAAGTTATTGTGGTTATGGGAGATGGTGATTGTTCTGCAATTGGAGGAAACCACTTTATTCATGCTTGCAGGAGAAACATAGATATTACTGCAATTGTTATCAATAATATGGTTTATGGAATGACCGGAGGTCAATATTCTCCACTTACACCGACCGGCAGATTCGGTTCTACCGCTCCTTATGGAAATATTGATCAAACTTTTGATTTGGCCAAACTGGCTACTGCTGCTGGTGCAAATTATGTAGCCCGGGGGACAGTTTACAATGTCCGAAAATCAACTTCTTTAATGAAAAAAGCTTTATTAAACAAAGGATTTTCAGTAATGGAAATGATATCTGATTGTCCTGTATCTTATGGCAAAATGAATAAAATGAAATCACCGACAGATATGCTAAAATGGATAAATAACATAACTGTTTCCAAAAGAGTATGGGAAAGTCTTTCTGAAGAAGAAAGAGAAGGTAAATTTATTACAGGTGAATTTACAAATATTGAAAGGCTAGATTATACTGAAAGATATAAAGGGGTTGTAAAAAAAGCTCAGGAAATGGGAGGAAATAAATAATGAAAGAAAGAATTGAAATATGCTTAAGTGGTTCCGGAGGTCAAGGACTAATTTTAGCTGGTATAATATTGGCAGAAGCAGCCGGAATATATGACGGGAAGGAAGCAGTTCAAACACAATCTTACGGACCGGAAGCCAGAGGCGGAGCGAGTAGGTCAGAAGTAGTTATCAGTGAAAATATTATTGATTATCCTAAAGTAATGGAATCAGATATTCTTTTAGCATTAACCCAGGAAGCCAGCGATAAGTATAGTAAAAATTTGAATAAAGAAGGGATTTTAGTTGCTGATTCTAATTTGGTAACAGAAATTCCTGAAAATTCAAATAAAATATATTTATTTCCGATTGCCGAAACAGCTCAGAAGGAATTTGGAACAAAATTGGTTACAAATATTATTTCATTGGGTATAATTATAGGATTAACAGAAATAGTATCCAAAGAAGCTATTCAAAAAGCAGTTAGTTCTCGGGTTCCAACCAAAGCGAAAGAAGTAAATGAAAAGGCATTACTATTGGGATTTGATATTGCTAAAAATATAGAAAAAAAATAAATATAGAAAAAAAAGGACGAAATATTTTATACGAAAGGAGAATAATAAAAAAATGAAAGTTTTAGTAGTAAACAGTGGAAGCTCATCTATAAAATATCAGTTATTTGATATGACTGATGAATCTGTATTGGCTAAAGGTTTGGTAGAGAGAATCGGGATTTCTGATTCAATTATCAATCATTATCCTGCTGACAAAGAACCAATTATAACTCACCAGGATATTCCCAATCATAGGGTGGGAATTAAGTTAATGGTGGATGCATTACTTCATACAGAATATGGAGTAATTAAAGATGTGTCAGAGATATCAGCAGTAGGCCATAGGGTAGTTCATGGAGGCGAAAAATTTTCCGGATCTGTTTTGCTTACCAATGAAGTAATGGGTGCTTTAAGAGAGAATATAGAATTAGCTCCCTTACACAACCCGCCTAACATTTTAGGGATAGAAGTTTGTAAAGAACTAATGCCGGGCGTACCACAAGTAGGAGTTTTTGATACTGCTTTTCATCAGACTATTCCCGAACATGCTTATCTCTATGGAATTCCTTATAAATTCTATAAGAAATATAAAATTAGAAGATATGGATTTCATGGCACTTCACATAAATATGTAGCACAAAGAGCAGCAGATATTTTGCAAAAACCTTTAAAAGAACTTAAAATAATTACCTGTCACTTGGGAAATGGTTCAAGTATTACTGCAGTGAAAAACGGCGTTTCCATAGATACCAGTTTGGGATTTGGAACAGTTGCCGGTATAATCATGGGAACCCGCTGTGGAGATGTTGACCCGGCAGTTATCCCCTTTTTAATGGATAAAGAAAAACTTTCCGTAGAAGAGATTAACAAGATTCTCTATAAGGAGAGTGGATTATTAGGTCTGTCAGAAGGAATTTCGAGCGATAAAAGAGATTTAAGAGAAAAAGCTAACAAGGGAGATGAAAGGGCTATAAGAACCATATCTGTCTTCACATATGGTATAAAAAAATATATTGGAGCGTATGCTGCAGCTATGGGCGGGGTCGATGTTATTGTCTTTACGGCCGGGATTGGAGAAAATTCTAAAGAGACTAGAGCGGAAGCGTGCGAGGGATTAGAATTTTTAGGTGTAAAAATTGACTCTGAAAAGAACAAAATTCGCGGAAAAGAAGCTATCGTAAGTGAAAATAATTCGAAAGTAAAAGTAATGGTAATTCCTACTAATGAAGAATTAATGATTGCAAAAGATACTGCAGAAATAGCGGAAAAAATCTAGATAAAGGATTAACAAAATAGAAGAATGTATAAAATAATAAAAAAAGAGAGATTAAATGCTATTATTTATTCGATGTGGATTGAAGCTCCCGAGATAGTTTCTTCTGTACAGCCGGGGCAGTTTATCATTTTAATGGTTAAAGAAAAAGGAGAAAGAATCCCCTTAACAGTAGCTGATTTTGACCGAAAAAAAGGATTAATAAGGATTGTGTTTCAGATTGTAGGTAAAACCAGTGAAGAGCTTTCTGTTTTAGAAGAAGGAGATGAGCTTTATTCTTTTATCGGACCATTAGGCAAAAAGACTGAAATTGCTAATTATAAAAAAGTAATAACTGTAGGTGGAGGTACGGGAATCGCCTGTATTCATCCTATTACCCGGGCTTTAAAAGAAGCGGGAAATAAAGTTATTTCGATAATAGGAGCTCGAAATAAAGAATTAATTATTATGGAAGAAGAGCTTAGAAAAGCTTCCACAAAATTAATAATAACTACTGATGATGGGAGTTATGGCCAGAAAGGTTTTGTTACCCAGGTCCTAAAAGAAATTTTAGATAAGGATAAATCAATTAAAAGAGTATGGACTATTGGGCCACCCATAATGATGAAAGTTACCTGTGATACAACTAAACCATATGCAGTAGACACCATCGTTAGTTTAAATTCAATTATGGTTGATGGAACCGGAATGTGCGGTTCTTGCCGTGTTACTATCGGAGGAGAAACTAAATTTGTTTGTACTGATGGCCCGGAATTTGATGGACAACTAGTAGACTGGACAGAATTTTCCAATCGATTAACCCGTTATAAAGATTCAGAGAAGGAATCTTGGAATAAGTATAAAAAAACCCATAATCATAACTGTAGAAGTGAAAGGGAGACAAACTAATGGCTAAAATGATACCACCAAAAGAAAGAATGCAAAGAGACCAAATTTCTATGGCAGAACAAAAGCCTGAGGTGAGAAGTCATAATTTTAAAGAAGTGCCTTTAGGTTACACTAAGGAACAGGCGATATATGAAGCTCAAAGATGTCTCCAGTGTAAGAATGCGAAATGTATAACAGGGTGTCCGGCCGAGATTAACATTCCTCAATTTATCAAAAAAATTGTTGAGGAAGATTTCTCCGGTGCATATCTTGAAATATTGAAAACTGATGCTCTTCCGGCAATAACCGGTAGAGTATGTCCCCAGGAAGAACAATGTCAATCGTTTTGTATTTTGGAAAAACAGGGAAAACCCATTGCAATTGGCAGGCTAGAACGTTTTGTTGCTGATTGGGCAAGGAATAATGATATTCATGGAAAATTACCAAAGATTGAAAAAAAAGCAAAAAGCATAGGCATTATCGGTTCCGGTCCTGCCGGACTTACCTGCGCGGCTGATTTAGCTAAATTAGGTTATGAAGTAACTCTGTTCGAAGCTTTACATTTACTTGGTGGTGTTTTGGTTTATGGTATTCCTGAGTTCCGACTTCCCAAGGCTATTGTAAAATATGAAGTAGACGAAATAAAGAAATTAGGTGTAAAAATAGTAACAGATTACGTAGTGGGAGCTACAAAAAGTGTGGATGAGTTAGCTAAGGAATTTGACGCTCTTTTTTTAGCCAATGGAGCAGGTGCACCTCGATTTATGAATATTCCAGGTGAAAATTTAAATGATGTCTATTCCGCGAATGAATTTTTAACCCGTTCAAATTTAATGAAAGCCTATGCTTTTCCGGAATATGATACTCCGATTAAAATTGGGAAAAGGGCAGCAACGATTGGAGCAGGAAATGTAGCCATGGATTCCGCCCGTACTGCTTTAAGGTTAGGGGCAGAAAAATCTTATATTATCTATAGAAGATCCAGAAAAGAAGTTCCTGCACGTTCCGAAGAGGTTCACCATGCTGAAGAAGAAGGTATCATCTTTAATTTTCTGACATTACCGATTAAGGTTTTAGGGGATAAAAATGGAAATGTAATTGGAATGGAATGCCAAAAGATGAAATTAGGTGAACCGGATGAATCAGGAAGAAGAAGACCTATTCCAATCGAGGGATCCGAATTTAATATTGAAGTAGACCTGGTCATTGATGCTATTGGAACATCTGCTAATCCCATATTAGCCAGGAGTGCTACCGGAGTGGATACAAATAAGTGGGGTTATTTTATTGCAAAAGATAACACAGGAGCTACAACTAAAGAAGGCATATTTGCCGGAGGTGATATTGTAAGAGGTTCGGCTACAGTCATCTCTGCAGTAGGAGATGGTAAGGTTGCTGCCCGGGCTATTGATAAATTTTTATCTTCCGGCAAGAGTTTGAAAAAAATTAAGTTTTAGTTCAAGTGGTAAAGTATTTCAATTTATTGAAGGCCTAGGTAATTTAAGCAATAATGAAGCTGATTGA
>JAYEGH010000014.1:0-6533 GCA_034659055.1 Candidatus Caldatribacteriota bacterium | reverse complement strand
AGGACACAATCTCTTTTAAAGCTTCTTTTCCCCTATTATAAGTTACCACCTGATATCCAGCATCGATTAAGTTTTTGGCCATGGGTTTTCCCATGATTCCAATTCCAATAAATCCAATCTTTTGCATCTTACAAAACTCCTTTCAATAAAATTCCTTAAACAATTTTGAAGCGGCTTAAGTATTTCTTTATTTCAATTTTTAATTACTAATAATTTTAATAATGTAACCTTTAATAAAATTTGAAAGTAATACGCTTAAATAATAAGCAAATTAATCAATTTTTTTTAGAATACAATTTATTTATATTAAATTTACAAATTTTTAAATTAATGCATCAATTAATTTGCCTAAATCATTTAAAAATTACTTAGAACAAGATGGATTTTAACTTTTCTTGAATTTTAAATGTTACAGTATAATGCTATTACTTCTTAATTAATTTTTATCAACCCTTTCTATATTTGTATAATGTAATATTTCATCCATATGTTTTTCTAAAAAATGATTTATGCAATTTCTGATTAAGTAAAATTTATTTTGTTTGGTTTCGGTTAAACTCATGGGCGGATCACTTACTTGTACCAAGAAATCAATACCGTATTTATGCACGATTTCTGCATCTTGGTCAATAATCGCACCAATTGCTATCACCGGAATATGATATTTTTTGGAAATTTTTGCAACGCCCACAGGTACTTTGCCGTAAATAGTTTGGCTATCGATTTTCCCCTCTCCGGTAATTACGAAATCAGCGTTTTTTACAGCATCTTCTAATTTTACTACTTCAATTACAATATCAATACCCGGTCTAAGCTCCGCATCCAAAAATGCCATTAAACCTGCCCCTAATCCTCCGGCCGCTCCTGCGCCCGGTATATTTTTTACATCTTTATTTAAGTCTCTTTTTACTATTTCAGCAAAGTGAGCTAAAGATTCATCCAGTTTTTCAATTATTTCTGGAGTAGCTCCTTTTTGAGGTCCATATATCCTGGAAGCCCCCTTCGGTCCGCAAAGAGGATTGTTTACATCTGAGGCTATTAATACTTTAGTATCAGAAAGGCGGTTATCCAAATTACTTATATCAATCCGATTAATTTTTTTTAATTCTCCTCCTCCAAAACCGATTTCCTCTCCATTTTTGTCTAATAATTTTGCTCCTAAAGCCTGAACCATTCCAGCCCCTCCATCATTGGTAGCACTTCCTCCGATTCCAATAATCATCTTTCGGCATCCCTGATTTAAGGCTGCCTTAATTAACTGACCGGTTCCATAGGTAGTGGTTATTAATGGATTCCTTTTATTCTCCGGAACTAAAGTTAATCCTGACGCTTCAGCCATCTCAATAACTGCAGTCTTCTTATTTCCTAAAATTCCATAAGAAGCCAAAACTTCATCCCCCAAGGGACCTGTAACTTTCTCTCTTAAAATTTCTCCTCCGGTGGCATTAACCAAGCACTGAACTGTACCGTCTCCACCATCAGCCATAGGAATTTTTACAATTTCAGCTTCCGGGAAAATTTCTCTTACTCCTTGCTCTATTACATCTGATACTTCCACGGCAGTTAAGCTGCCCTTGAAAGAATCTGGGGTTACAACTATTTTCATCGTTTTTTTTACCTCATTTAGGAACTATACATCTTTTTAATTTATTTACCATTACAAATATACGCCATTGTATATAGTATTTCCTTTGTACAATAGTATGAATAATAAACTTTTTTCTAAATTTTATTTGTATAGTTTGCACATATTTTAAAAATATCTTTACCATCACTTCAAGTCCTTACTCTAAAAATCTCGCTCAACCCCTTATAAAATAAGACTTTTCACCCATATCTCAAATAAGCCATTTTAAGCCCTTTTAAGCGCCTATTTTAAAAAATACGAACAATCACTCCAGACAACCTCAAAAAACGCCGCTATGACCATATTTCTCTAAAAGCCTTATTTTGTAAGGCTTTCAGGCTGCTAAAAATAGGCTTTTTAGCCCTTATTTGCTTCATTTTCTCCATATTTTAAAAAAATACCATCATCCTATATAACAAAAAAACGCAGAAACCCTTATAGTTCCTACGTTTTAAGGACTTAGCATTTTTCCTATAAAAACTGATAATTCTCTAATTATATATATCCCTTACTTAGTTAAAAAATCACCCTTTTTATTTCTCTATTTTTCTCCTTTGCAAAATCTATTTTGCTTTATGCCCTGCTTTTACATTGTTAATAGAACCGTTTTCCTGACATTTAAAATATCAAAGGTTTTTCTCCAGAGGTGATCGTTCTCTACACAGGTTCAATTCCGATACTATTTAACCACTCAATGACTTTTTTATTCAACCTTTCATCTTTAAATTTGAACCATTTTTCTCTATAATCCGGATAATCTGCTATTACATTTTTAAAACGCCTGAAAGCTCCCTTTCCATCTAAAGCTATGCTCAATTTTTCCCTTAATAATTTATCCTCCACCTTCTCGGTAAATTCAACCATTAAATTATATCCTTCATATGATGGGCTCTCGGGAATGCAAATATAACGATCAGGGTTTTTAAACAATATATCTTGAGCTAATTTGACTTCCTCTTTCTGCCAATCAGGTAAATCTTCTCTTATTTTATCTTCGTCTTCTTCTGCATATCCAAATGTTTCTTCTGGGGTAACAACAACCTCTCCTGTTTCTTTATTAAGATAGTAATCCATATCCATTCGAGCTGTATCTTCCATGGCATTAGCAATCATTTCCAGATCTGCTTTTAATTTTTTCATAATTTTAACCTCCTTATCATATCAAGATTGTACGCCAGATTACGTATTTAATTAAAATAGGAACACATTTATTTTTAATACAACGAAAATAGGTGTCTGCCCTCTATTATTTTTGTTATTATTTTAAATAGATCATAATTTTTTCTTCTTTGAATTAAGCAATTTTTTGACTTCCCGATCAAAGTCAGATTCAAATAGCCGATCTTGGACAATTCTATATTTCGCCCATTCGCTTTCAGCAAAATTTTTCGCAATTTCAGCAGATATTTTCCCCGGATTATCAAGAATTTCTCTTTGATTGAATTTAAGAAAATTATCTAGTTTTTTTGACCAATCTTCCATTGTCATCGGGATTTTCCGTTTCGCCTGATCTTCAGCATAATCCAAATACATATTTACGATACGATCCAAGGCCTCTATCTCATTTTTATTCAGATAGTTCTTGGCAATAGATACATCTGATTTTTGTATTTTTCCCTTTGGAGCTTTCTTCCACGTAGTTAAACCCATATATTTTTTTGCGTATTAGCTCGTTGCATGATAATTTCTGAAGCAGTTTGACCTGATATTGCAAAATGAAGTTTGTTTTGCACAGTTGCAAAAAAGGTTCTGGTAATCAAAGAATTAGGATCGTAATCCAGGGCAGAAGCATAGATGTCAGTGATCTTCTGATAAAATTTCCGTTCACTGGCACAGATTTCGCGAATAATTTCAAGCAATTCTTCAAAATAATCACGCCCTAAAAATCCCTCGTTTTTCAGCCGCTCTTTATCCAGTACAAATCCTTTGATGGCAAATTCTTTAAGTACCCTGGTCGCCCACTGACGAAATTGGGTGGCACGAATAGAATTGACCCGATAACCAACCGCAATAATAGCATCAAGGTTATAGTGCTTTGTGCGATAATTCTTACCGTCTCTCGCAGTTACCGAGAATTCCTCTGTAACTGATTTTTTCTGTAATTCGCCGTCTTTGAAAATGTTTTTTAGATGTAGAGATATATTGTCAGTTGAACATTGAAACAACTCTGCCATTAATTTTTGCGTCAGCCAAACTGTTTCGTCTTGAAAACGAACTTCTAGTCCATCTTGTCGGGAGTCAGCTGTAAACATCAAAAACTCCTCAGTACTATTGCGGATCATTAGATTATTTGATTTTTTATTATCAGAAAGTTTTTTCATTATTTATACCTCAATTCCGCCGCTCATCAACCGCGGCAAAAGTAAATCCCGAGCTTGTGGTGCATAATAGGGACAGCTATTTATCAGCTTCCCTCTTAGGCCTTCACTGTCCCTATATTTTAGCACGGTCAAGTTGGGCGGGACAAATAACCTGTTCCCCTGTCTCCCTTTACGTCTTTACATAGGCTAGACAATGACAAAGAAAATAGGTGTCCCTATTATTTTCCATAATGCCGATAGGGTATTATCAAACAAAGAACCGTCCCCCTGTTTCTATAAGTTCACGATATTCCTTATTCGTAATCTTTCCCTTTTCCTTCACATACATTACTGCCTTAATCTGTCTTTCATTCATTCCCAATTTTTTCAAATTATCTTCTGTAAATTTATCTTTATAAAATACAACCTTCATCACTCCATGGTCTTCCTCAAAATCAGGCTCGGGGAGTCCCTGCTCCCGGCACTTCTCCATTATCTTAATTGTCCCCCTAAGGATTATGGGGTCTATAATTTCCTCCTAATTCTCGCTTAATCAAAACATCATTTACTATACATCTCAAATAATTTTATTAGCGCTGCAATGCTATCCTCAAATTCAATATCATTGGCATAAATAAATCTCTTTGTGTAAGCTTTCCAAATATCTTGGATTGTTTTGTCCTCTTTAATTTCTTCAATAATACTTAAAGAATCATTAATTTTTTCAAGTGTTTCTCTTTTTGTAGCAGTTGAAGTTAAAGCTTTTTTGAAATCGGCTTTATTTATATTTTTTTTCTGAAGAGTTGTTAAAATATAAATATCATAAAAATCTCTTGCACGAGTGTTAAGTATACCTCTGCTTATAATTGTCTCAAACTTTTCTGCTAAAACAGTTTCAAGATTATATGCAAGTATTTCTATATTTCTGTCTTCAAATAGCAAATCAAAGCTATACAACACTTCTTTGGGTGTAATTATATCGCCGGTACTTATATCAATCTTTAATGGGACAACAACAGTTTCATAAACTACTTCAATTGATATTCTATAACCCCCGTATTCAGATCCTTCTCTTATTTCTTCAATTCCTTTCAGAATAAATTTTACATCATCCGGAACTTGAACTTTTAAAATCTGTTCAAATATTGATAATAAGTTTTCTTTAGAAAAATCTACTCCTTTAATAGTTGCATCCATATCCATAGTAGTCCTGCTATCTAATCCAACAATAGCACTAATCAGCATGCCGCCTTTAAGTATAAACTTCCATTTAAATTCAGAAACAGAAATTCGCTCAAGCAATCTCTCTAACATATAGTTCTGTAAAAGGGCATTTGCTTTTATTCCTGTTTTGGCTGCCATGTTTTTAATAATTCCTTTTAATTGCATTGCATTTTTCAAATAAGCACCTCCATATACTCACGTATTTTTTGATCAATTTTAAACTTTTGAGCATATTTCATTAATTTACTTAAATCTTTGTTCTTACGCTTTGAGTACCTTTTTAATGCATCAGTAAATGTTTGAAAATCCATCCTGCTTTTACTTCTAACCATATCACAGATAGTTCTTTCCACGTCATATGTATCAATCTCTTTTCCATGCGGTGATAGAATTTTTATCTTACCTAAGCTGTGTAACTCAGGCTTGACGTAGAAGAATTCCAAAGACAAATCTTTTAATGAGGACGGATTATATCCTTTTGGCAAAGTAATGGAAAAAGCCAAAGGTGTCCTGTCAGATAAATCATGCAAAAACAATGCTGTATCATGAGAAAATATTCCCTTCTTACATCGAATACTTATGGAATAGAATTCATCCTCTAAAACGTCAGGCAATACATAAACACCTCTTGACGCTCTTTCAATCATCTTTTTTTGAGTCATTAGGGAAAGGTATTTTTTGTCTATACCAAGCTTTACAATTTCAGCAGTTGAGATAATACCTTTATTTTCTTTTATAATATTTAGAATTTTTTCAAAAGTATCCATAATATCACAACCCTTCACTTTTATACGCACATTATACACTTTGTTAGTATAAAAGTGAAGGGTTGTGATATTACTTTTTAATTTTAATTACATTTTTCTGTGTATTAATTTCCCTTTTTACGAGGTCTTCCTTTAGGACGTCTATCTATGGTAACACCTGAAGCCCCAATCATCTAATCAAGAAACTCCTCGGATCTTATAGGTTGTCACGGTGGGACAGCCAGTTACCTGACTGCCCCCGCACAGATCCCAGCGTGCGGAACTACCGCACTGGGCTCTTCAGAGATACTCGCTTCCGTAAAAGACAAATTAATATTGCCTTCTTTGCTATTCCCTGCAGTGAGGTTTGCATTTGTTATCTCACCATGATACGATTCTTTTGTATAGGCTTCCGTTGCAGAAACGACGTCGCCATCTGCATTAATCTTTATTTACGAGGCTGTATAATTCACTTTAAGGAAGTACGGTCTTCCTTATGGCCTATCTGATTCCCTGTGTACGCTTCATCTAATGGTTACCCATTTCGATGCAACACTCGGTATAGGTGGTTGGCTAGACCTTACCCAACAGGGACTTTCACCCTGTAAGAAATATAGAGCTTCTTGGCGCTCTTTT
>JAYEGH010000013.1:0-6549 GCA_034659055.1 Candidatus Caldatribacteriota bacterium | reverse complement strand
TATATTCCAATATTGAAGCTGCCGGTAAAATAATATCTGCCATATTTGCCGTATCAGTCATAAAAAGTTCGCTGACAACGATAAAATCTAATTTATTCAACGCTTTTGCCAGTAAATTTACATCCGGGTTGCTGGTTATCGGATTTGCCTGTTCAATCCATGCAGCTTTTAATGGAGGATTAATTTGTTTTTCCATTTCACTGCCAAGTTTTGCAATCGGAATGGAATTTCGAATATTGACTGAATTAGGAGGTATGAATGGCCAATTCGGCTCAAGGGCCTGTTTGTCGCTAAAATAAAAACCACATTTTTCTTTCCCGATACTGGCAGTCAGAGCAGGAAGGAGGGAAATAGCTCTTAGAGTCTGTCCTCCATTGGTATATCTCTGCACCCCCATTCCACAGGCAAGGACATATTCCGGATATTCTTCTATGTAATCTACCAGTTTTTCGATTTTATCCTCAGGAATTTCTGTTACACTCGATACATGACTCAACGTATATTCCCGAACCATTTCTTTAAATCGGGGAAAACCAAAAGTATACTTTTCTAAGAAAATTTTATTCGGTACATTCCTTTTAATCAATTGATGAGCAATTCCCAGGGCAAGACAGCCATCGGTCCCCGGTCGTGGACACAGACTCAAAACACTTTTCTTTTCTGATTCATTTTTCCGAACATCAATAGTAATTAATTTTGCACCCCTGGCTAAAGCTTTATTTAAATAATGTTGAAGATGAAGATGGGTATAAGCAGGATTAATGCCCCACAATATGATTAAACGGGAATTTTCGATATCTGAGATTCTGTTATGTCTAACTGCACCATAGGTTAATTTAATTGCTTCCTGGGCGGCAGCATCACATAATCCACCATAAGTAGTAGTGTAACCGCCAAATTGATTCCAAAAACCGGAAGCACAATTTTTCATGATACCCAAATTTGCAAAACGACAATAATATAAAATGGATTCCGGACCAAATTGTATTTTTAATCCCTGAAGTTTTTCATGGATAGTGTTTAAAGCTTCATTCCAACTGATTCTTTCAAATTTTCCCTCACCCCGAAGCCCGACGCTTTTCATGGGATAAAGTAATCTTTTTGATGAATATACCATAGAAAGGTAATTTTTCCCTTTACTACATATTCGCCCATCTGTTATAGGATTATTAGTATTTCCTTTTATGTTTATTGCCTTCCCATTCTCTACTTGAATCTGCAAAGAACAAGAACCAAAACAATCTTTAGGGCAAACTGAATTTATAATTTTATTATCCATATTTTATTTCCTCTTTTTAGTTACATTATATGTATTGGAATTTGGATATAAAGATTAAAAGTTCTACAAAAATGGTTTGGAATAAACTCAACTTTTTTGCTTATATTTAAAGATAAAAACTATTCTCGAACTATCTCAAAAGAAAGGCAATGAGGACCTGAACCACCTAATAAGAACTGACTGAGATGTGGATCATAAACTTCCAGTCCGATTGCCTTAAGTCTTTCGTTGCCAAATTTATTTTCCTGGAATGAAAGTATTCTCTCCTTCCCCAATGCTAAAAGATTTATGGTTCCGGCAAATACTTCCCTACCGGGGATATTGATTATCTCATATTTTTCATTTTTAAGATATTTTAAAAAATGTTCCGGTAAAGCCTCCGGACATAACATCACGGTTTTTTCGGCAACTACCGAAAATATCATATCCAGATGATTCCACTTTTCTTCAAACTGTATAGGAATAACCTTGATATCAAAGGGTCTTAAAATTTTCTCTGCTTCTTTTATCCCTTCCATTGTAGTGCGGTTTCCCGTCCCAATCACTATTGTATGTTTATCCAAATACCAACAATCACCGCCTTCCAATGACCCCTGCATTACTCTCCCTATCATGGGCACTTTTAATTGTTCAAGGGTTTTAACGGCTAATTCCGTATCCCCTTCATTATCTTCATAGCGAAAATTACCGATTAATACACCTCCAACCGTATTAACCCCAAAATCTCTGGTTGCTACCTGGTCAGGATGTCCAGGCCGGGCAACTTGCCACTTAACGTCTACTCCCAATTGTTGAAATACTTCTACAAATTCCTTATGTTGCTCAAAGGCAGCTTCACGTGAGATTACAAATCCTTCTTTTATATGTTGTGAAGCTACCTCGCTGAAGTCACAAATTTCATAATAGTCCGGTTTACAGAGAAGAACAGAACGCAATGCTCCATGAGAATTAAAAACCATAATTACTCTCCTTTTAAATTCAGACGCAAAACCCTCTAATGATATATTAGATTAAATTATAAAATTATTCAACGTAATTATATGATTACTCTTATAATGTTTAAAATAATAATTGATAAATATTTCAAAACGAGATATAAAATACATTTGATAATTAAGAGAATATTTTTCACAAGTTAAATATATTTTTTAAGTTTTCTGATTCAGTATATTAAAAAATAATCGGTTCAATAAAGAACATCTAAGATTTAAAATTTATTAAAATCTATTTTTCTATTATGTTTTTAAGTATTGGAATTTGTATAATTCAAAATAATATCCCTTTTTAGCAAGCAGCTGGGAATGAGAACCTCTTTCTACGATTTTTCCTTTGTGCATTACATATATTTTATCAACATCCTGAATGGTGGACAGGCGGTGGGCAATTGCGATGCTGGTTCTTTCTTTCATAATTTTTCTAATTGCATCCTGGATTAAATATTCTGTTTCACTGTCTATGCTGCTGGTCGCTTCATCAAGGACAAGTATTCGGGGTTCTTTTGCCAATGCCCGGGAAAAAGCGATAAGCTGCCTCTGACCGGTGGAAAGATTAGAACCTCCTTCAGATACCTTATTATTATATTTACCTTTTAGTTTATTTATAAAATTATGGGCATTAACATATTTTGCATATTCTATCATTTTATCTTCTGTTACTTCATTATTAAGCAAAATATTATATTTAATATCTCCGGAAAACATAAAAACATCCTGTAAAACCAATCCAAAATAACTTCTTAGATAATTTAAATCCATATTCTTTGCATTTACCCCATCGATTAAAATTTCCCCTTCTGTGGGATCATAAAATCTCAAGAGAAGATTTATCAAAGTAGTTTTACCCGCTCCGGTAGCACCTACAAAAGCTACTGATTCGTTGAGTTCAATTACAAAAGAGACATTGTCGATAACTTTTTCACCTTTTTTATATTCAAAGGAGACATTTTTGAATTCTATTCTTCCTTCGATTTTCCGGGGGAACATTAAATTTTTAGCGGAACTGGAATATATTTTATCATCCTCGCTGAATAGCTGAAAAATTCTCTCCGAAGAAGCCATGGCTGATTGGAATATATTAAACTTTTCAGAAAACTCAAATATTGGCCTGAATAACATATGAATATAGGTTATAAAGGCGATGATTAAACCGATAGAAAATTCTCCCTTTAATACTCCTCTTCCTCCAAAATATATTAGAATCCCCAGAGTAATTAAGGATAAAGCATCAATTAGCGGCCTGAATATAGCAAATATTAGAAGCTGGTGCATATTTGCCTTATAATAATCTACTCCCGTTTTTTTAAAATCACTCCAGGATTTAGTTTCCTGGTTAAAGGTTTGGATTAGAGAAATTCCTGAAATTGACTCTGCTAAAAAACTGTTAATTTTAGCTAAAGCAACTCTCACTTTAGTGTAAGCCTCTCGCGCATATTTCTGAAAAACGTATAATATAATAATAATTATCGGTATTAAAGCAAGCATAACCAAGCTCAGTCGAGCGGATAATCTGAACATTATAATAAAAATGCCAGCTATGGTAACAATGTCTTTTAGTGAATAAACTAAAACCTCGGAAAACATTTCCCTTAAGGCGTCTACATCATTAGTCATTCTGGTTACCAGTTTGCCAACAGGATTGTGGTTAAAGAAATTCATGGAAAGAGACATTATATGTCTTATTAAATTACTTCTTAAGTCATACATCATCCTTTCACTAACCACCGCCATCATAATCACCTGCAGATAATTAAAAACAAAAGAGAAAAGAAGTAATCCTATATAGAGCAAGGCAAATAATTTCACTTTGGATAAATCGTTTTTCCTTAAGACCTTAAGGTTGTCTTTGGATATTTTATTAATTTGCGAATAAGAAATAAAAATACCTTTGTCTGTTCTGATGACTTGAAGCTGATATTCTTTTAGTTTGGCCAAATCTTTTTCATCTTTAAATAGCATATATTTTTCCGGGTAAATAATGCCTTCTCTATCCAGTTTGAAATAATCATCCTTGCCAAGTATGTTCGAGGGAATAAAGATATATTTATCAGTTACTACCCTGTATGACCTATAATTATCGGTAATTTCCCTTGCTTCCTGATTAAGTGTCAAGCGAAGATGGCTTCTGTCAATATAATTATCAATCACATTTTTAGTAATTACCGGAAGGCTTATCTGTATCATACTCACGGCTAAGACCAGGAAAAATAATATTACAACCTTTCCCAAATAAGGTCTTGCATATTGAGATAATTTATAAAATATTTTTTTATCTGTCTCAGAACTTAATTTTTCTTTTTTCATCTTTATTATTCTATTCTTCCAATTTTTGTATTTGATAAATGCTTTTATAAATTTTAGATTTCTTAATTAATTCTCGATGTATCCCTTCACTTTCCACCTTACCTTTGTCTAAAACATAAATATTATCCGCTTTTATAAATGAAGATATCCGGTGGGAAATAACAATGGTCGTAATACCTTTTACATATTGATTTAAATTTCTAATAATCTCTTTTTCGGTATTGGTATCCACCGCACTTAATGCATCATCTAAAATAAGAATACGTGGTTTTCTAATAATTGCCCTTGCAATGCATATCCTCTGTTTCTGTCCTCCGGAAAGAGTCACTCCTCTCTCTCCCACAACAGTTTTATACTTGTTCTTTAACTCCATAATGTTTTTATGGACTGAGGCAATTTTACATACTTCAACTATCTCTTTATATTCTGCCTCCGGCTTGCCGAAGCGAATATTTTCTTCGATAGTATTTGAGAAAAGAAAAGAATCCTGAGGAACATAGCCAATACTATCTCTTATAGAAGCTATCTTTATCTTCTTATATCCAATATGGTCATAAAATATTTTCCCTTTTTGAGGTTGAATGACTCTTAAAATCAGCTTAGCTATAATACTCTTCCCTGAGCCTATCTTTCCACATATTCCCACATACTGCCCCAATTTAATGTGAATATTTAAATTATCCAAAACAGTTTGCTCATCATTAAAAGAAAAGAATATATTTTCTAATTTTATATCACCTTTAATTTCCTCGTAAACAGCACCCGGGGCATTGATTATTTCCGGCTTTTCTTCTAATAGTTTATAAATCCGCTTCAAAGAGGCGTTTCCTCTTTGAAATACATTAGTTACCATTCCCACTGCCATCATGGGCCATACAATAATCCCCAGATAGGAAAAGAAAGCCACTAATTCACCGGTACTAAGTTCATTTAAAATTACCTGCTGTCCTCCTACCCAGAGGATTATAGCCATTCCTACCTCTGCAAATAGGAAAATCAGGGGAAACATTGTCCCCCAGAGTCTTATAAGGGCAATATTTTTATCTACATAATCTTTGCTTAATCTATTAAAATTCCCGGTCTCAGCCTCTTCCTGTTGAAAAGCCTGAATTATTTTTATCCCGGATATTGTTTCTCTTGCCTTTTCGGTCACTTTAGAAAAAGTTTCTTGTACTTCCCTGAATTTACTAAAGAGACTCTTGATAAAAAACAATGCTATTCCTGCAATAAAGGGAAGGGGAAGCAAGGCATACAGAGTAAGTTTTACGTTAAGAGTTAACATAAAAATAAGAGTAGCCAGAAAAAGAAAAATAGCATCAAAGCCGGCAATAACTCCAAAAGCAGTAGCCCTTTTAACTGCTTTCATGTCATTGGTCATATGAGCCATAATATCCCCTGTCTTGGTACGGTTAAAGAAAGAGTTGGAAAGACAAAGCAGATGCTCATAGAGGCAGTTTTTGAAATCCATCTCTATAAAATGAGCCATCCCTATGATTATCATTCTCCACAGAAAACGGAAGATTCCAATAGCCAGAGCTAAGGCAAAAATGAGTATGGCGAGGTGTAAAAGATAACTATAATCTCCTTTCGGGTTAATAATAAAGTCTATAGCTTTTTGGATTATACGGGGAGTAATCAATTGGGCAATATCTACCGCTACCAGCATTAAAAATCCGATAAACATTTTGAGAGGAGCTTTTTTATAATAAGAAATAATAAATTTAATTAACATAGTTGTATTATAATATACTTTGTCTGTTAATTTTGTCAATTACTTTAAAGACAGTATTGAGTTAAGAAAGAGAAAGGGGAAGAAATACAATAAAATCAGTATTGAGTATTGAGCTAATAAAATGATGGGGAAAACAGGGAAAATAAAAAGGAGGGGTTAATACCCCCCCTTTTTTTTATTTCATTCTTTACAAATCTTCTAATAATTCCTTTGCCCATTTGCTGTAGAAAGGTTCATCA
>JAYEGH010000012.1:0-6607 GCA_034659055.1 Candidatus Caldatribacteriota bacterium | reverse complement strand
TGATGTTTTTCATTGGGAGCTACGTAAATTACTGTTCCACTTTTTATTTTAGTTTCTCTTTCTCCATTATTAGCTACTCCTTCTCCTTCTAAGATAAATACTTCGTGTTCCCAATCATGAGTATGTAAAGGGCTAAATCCTCCCGGGGCTATTTCAAACAATCTCATTGCAAAATTTGGAGCTTTATCTTTATCAGAAATAAGCCACCTTACCTTAACTCCTTTTGTATCTTCAAAATCTGCCTCTTCAGCTTTGACTTCTTTATAATCTACTATTTTCATTTTCTTCTCCTTTTTTATATTTTAAAATTTAAATTTCTTTTAACAACTTAATCTGAAACATTTTTTATCATGGGATAAAAATCCTTTTCTTTTTCCATTAAAGGAATATTTTGCTTCCTTGCATCTTCTTTTTGCGTTTTAGTAGCATAGCTCCAACCAGCCAAAAAAACTTTTACGCCTAATAGTTTAGTTTGAATCAAATGACTTATCTGATCATCTACAAAGTAAATATCTTTAAAGCTTACTTTATACGATTCCACAATATACTTCATCTGTTCAGATTTATCCTCTCCAAATCTCTTGTCTAAAATATCTTTTGGTGGAATAAAAAAACCAAAATATTCAGAAGTAAAAGATTTCATAATCGCTCTTCTACGATTTGATGTAGCAATTACAATCTTAACTCCATTTTCCAGCAGCTTTTTTACCCCTTTTATTATTTCAGGATATGGTGGTTCCAAATTAAACCAAGCTCTATAATCTTTGTTTTGCAGTCTTTCCCTCTCTTTATAAAATTCTTCTTCATAATTCCTAAAATCAAAATCTGTCTTCTTTTTATAATTATCAAATTCTTCCTGACTTCCAATAACCTTTTTTTCTTCCAATAACTTCTGGATTAAACCGTAATCCGTTGCTCCTCGAATATAGGGTCTAAAAGTTCTATAATATTTTATTTCCTTTTGATAATTTCTTTTAATTTTTTCCCAATTTTCAAAAGTAAAAAGTTCGCCACCAAAATATTTTTTCCTTTTCTGGCCATAAAATCTCAAATAAGCATTATGGCTAACAAAAAGAGAATCTAAAATACTATCGACAATTACTCCATCAAAATCTAAAGCTAATATTTTCAACTATTTGCTCCTTCAATCCATTTAATTTTATTAAAGATAATCTTCTCGTATAGGATAGAAAACATCCATTATCTTAGTGCCCGGCTCTAAAGGAAAAACTTCATGTTCCACATTGGGAGGAATTACTGCTCCTTCGTTCGCTTTTAATATCTTTGTCTCCCCTCCTGCAATCATTTTTACAGAACCAGCTACTACAAATGCAGTTTGTTCATGAGGATGTTTATGTTTTGGCATAAAAGGAGTTTTTGGTCCAAACTCAAAAAAGGTAACCATAGTATTTTTATTTGCTACGACCCTCAATGTCGAATCCTCTAAAACCTTTTTTGTTTTCAATTCACTAACTTTATAAAAATTTACTTTTTCCATTATTTTCTCCTTCTATTTTAAAATTTATTCCCTTACAATCACTAATTATTATAAAATATGGAACCAATAATTTTACTTCAAAACTTTACTTAGTGCCTTTTGTTGAGATTCAAATGCAATATAAGGTAATTCTTCAACATTATACAACCTCGCTTCTTCTGCATCGTCACCAGCACAAGGGGTTCCATTTACAATTTCCACTTCGTAGATTATAGTAACCAAATAACCATGAATATCACTTTTATTAGAATAAACTCCTATCAACTTTTTAGACTTTCCTGTTACATTTGTTTCTTCTTTTAATTCCCTTAATGCAGCTTGAACCGGAGTCTCTTCTATCTCCATGAATCCACTCGGCAAAGCCCATTTACCCTTACAGGGTTCTATCTTTCTTTTTATTAATAAAATCTTACCAGTCTTATCTCTTGCCACTACTGCCACTACCGGAGTAGGATTTTCATAATATATCTTTTCGCAATTAGGGCAAAATAATCTATCTCTACCCTCTAATCTTTTTCTAATTAATTTATTACTGCAATAAGGACAATATTTTATAGATTGGTTACTTTTCATATACGGCTAACTCCTTATTTTATTAGAGGACAGATACAAAATTCTATCTTTACCTCTTTACTTTTCACTTATTCTTGCTTCTTGCCTCTCACTTAATAATCCTTCCTGAGCAAAACTAGTATAATTATCATCACCTAAAATTATATGGTCTAATACTTTGACTCCGATTAGATTACACGCTTCTACCAGACGATGAGTAATATCCAAATCATTTTTACTGGGATTCGATTCTCCGCTAGGATGATTGTGCAAAAATATAACCGAAGCAGCTGACTGTCTAACTATCTCCTTTAATACTTCACGGGGATGGACAGGACTTTCCGTTAAATTTCCTACTGAAATATCTACATCCTTAATTATTTTATTCTTTATGTCCAGCATAATCAACTTAAATTTTTCTTTTTTCAAATCTCTCGTATGTGGTCGATAGTATTCCGCCACATCATGGGCATTAAATATTTTCTTTTTGATTGGACTTTTCTCTTGAAATAAACGCTTGCCAATTTCCAAAGCCGCTTTTATCTGAGCAAATTTAGCCAAACCTATCCCTTTAAAAGTTCTCATCTCGGCAAAGCTTAAAGAATCTATTTTTCTCAAATTTTTTTCATTTTCTATTAGCAGTTCTTTGGCAATATCTACCGAAGTCTTTCCCTGATAACCCTTAACCAATATTATTCCTAATAACTCCGCATCTGTCAAACTTTCTGCTCCATGTTTAAATAGTTTTTCTCTCGGTCTTTCCTCATCCGGCCAATCTTTCACCGTATAATACTTCTGCTCCATCTCTTACTCCTTTTTAAAATAAATAAAAAAATGTTAGGTGCGCTTTTCTATCTATTTACCTGATTTTTCTTTACGTTTTATTCTCTTTAAACGATATTTCAATTTTTCTTTTAAAAAAATATTTTCTACGATGTTCAAGGCTTCTTCCACTATCAGCTTTGCTTTTCGATAATCTTTTAAATAATGCTCATAATATTTAGCCAACTCTTCGTAAGGATAATAAATAAATTCCTGGCTTCTTTCAATTATCTCTTTCCATATTTTTTCCGCTTCTTCCCATTTTTCCTGTCTCTTATAAGCAAAAGAAACTAATCTTAATATCTCTAAAGCCTCTTCTTCTGCTAAATTGCGTTTCAATGCTTCTTTGTAATATAATGCACTCTTAATATATTCTTTTTGTTTATCATATATTTTTCCTAAACTATAAATATCGGAAGGATAAATAGTATTCTTTAAAGGTTCTTCTAAAAAGTCTCCCATCTTGGCAGCCAGCGCTACTAAAGATAGAATATCTTGCAGATTATGCTCAAAAACTCCCTTTAGAGCTCGAGCATCTTTAGTTCTAAGATAGTTAAAATAAATCTCGGGGACGAGGTAACCGGGAACATCATTTTCCCTATATAATCCCAATACATCTCTTTCCACTGTTGATAAAGAACAATTTTCCAATCTCTTTTTCCATAATCGACGAGCCGGATAAAGAAGGTCCAGATGAGTGGGCTCTTCCAAATTCATTTTCATTTCCGACATAATAAAACGGTTCTCCATTAAAGGCAGGTCAAAAGATTTACCATTATAAGTAACTACACTTTCAAATTTATCAAGCAATTCATTTAATGCCGAGAGCAATGCCTGTTCTTCATCGAAATCACGCATAAAATATTGCCTGACGCAAAATTGGGCTTCGGTAAAATATCCTAATCCTATCAGAAAAATAAATGTGCCTGCCCCTCCCGCTAATCCGGTAGTCTCTGTATCCAAAAAAACAGTCTTATTGATATCCATCCTATCTATTCGCTTATCTCCTACTAAAAGGGAAAGACTACGGGTAGGAGATTTAAAAATTTGAGAGAGGGTAATCTCGCCACACTTATAATCATGGGAAAAACAATTTTCCCAAACGAAAGTAAGACCAAAAGGAGTTTTAATAAAATTTCCTGATAGAACTTCCTCAATTTTTACTTCTTCGACCTTTTTTGCTTTTTGATTATATGTTTTTGATGAAGAGGTAATTTTATTTATGCTTTTTTGCAATTCAAAAATCTTTTCCAAACGTTCCCTGTTATCCATAGTTTAACTTAAGACCTCCTCTAATAATAAAAGAGCACTATCTTTTCCTTTTACACCTACTTCATCTATAGGACCTACACAGGAAGGACATCCTTTATCACATCCGCAGGTAACGATTAATTCCCGAGCGGCCTTTAATAAAGATTTATGGAGGTGAAACATCTTTTCACTAAATCCTACTCCTCCGGGATAATTATCATAAATATAAATAGTAGGTTTCCCGGTAATAGGAGAACATACTTCGGGCACTGTCCTTATATCCTGGGGGTCACACATAATATATAAGGGAGCTACATTGATGAGAATATTAGAAAGTGCTAAAAGACCACTCCCTAAATCAAAAGAAATCTCTTCATCTTCATGGAATTTCAGAGATTCAACAACTTTCCCGGATAATGAAATCCAATAAGCAGTAGTATGCATCTCTTCGAGGGGTAGAGAAATTTCACCAAAACCGATATTCTCGTGAGTATAAAATTTCACCTTTTTATAGGTGGTAGAACGGGTACTAATATTAACTTCGCCATAAGCATACTCTGCTTTTTTTTCTTCATTCTTATCCAATTCCTCTAAAACTTCTATATGACTTTCCACTTGAGCATCAGTATAATAATTTACCTTGACTCTCTCAGCATAAGCCTTTTGTTCTTCATAATCCAACTTTTTAATACTATATTGCACTCCTTCATGAAGATAGATTGCTCCTTTATAAATTAAGGTGGGAACACTGGCTTTATCTACTTCTCCGATAACCTGTGCTTGCTCGCCGCTGCTGGTGTCTATGATTACAAAATTTTCCAAAGAAGCACTGCGTAGACTTATTTCATTTGCGGGATATATTTCACTCATCCAGTACCATTTTCCCCCTACATGACGAATCACACCTTTTTCTTCTAAATGTTTTAAAATATCTTCCAACTTTTCAGTTCCAAAATCTTCCCCCTCTTTAAAGGGAAGTTCAAAAGATGCACATCGAATGTGATTGATTAAAATACTTAAATTATTCGGATCAATTACTACACTCTCCGGAGATTCTCCGAAAAAATAAGTGGAATGATTTATCACAAATTGGTCGATGGGATTACTGGAGGCAACAAGAATAGCAATCGAAGTATTCGATCTTCGACCTGCCCTACCGGCCTGTTGCCAGGTACTGGATATTGTACCTGGGTACCCGGCCATGATGCAGGCATCAAGCTGACCAATATCTATTCCTAATTCCAGGGCATTGGTGCTTACCACTCCTTTTATCTCCCCATCTTTTAAGCCTCTCTCTATCTCCCTCCTTAAATTAGGTAAATATCCTCCCCTGTAACCTCTAACTATATCCTTTGATCTCCCTGTTTTGGCTAAAAAATCCTTTAAATAACTGGTTAAGACTTCTGTGGTCAAACGGCTCCTGGCAAAGACAATAGTCTGAATATTATAATCTAAAAAATAAGAGACCATTTGAGCAACTTCGTTAATTACACTTTTTCTGATCCCCAACTCTTTATTTATCACCGGGGGATTATAAAATAAAAAATGTTTTTCCCCTTGAGGAGCACCATTATTGTCCACTAAATCAAAATTCTCTCCCACGATCTTTTGAGAAAGTTCCCGGGGATTGGCAATAGTGGCAGAACAACAGATAAATTGTGGATTCGAACCATAGAACCGACAGATTCTTTTCAATCTCCTGATAACATTACCCAGATGACTTCCGAACACTCCCCTGTAAATATGGATTTCGTCAATTATTACATATTTTAGATTTTGGAAGAAGTTCAGCCATTTAATATGATGAGGCAATATCCCCAGATGCAGCATATCAGGATTAGTTACTACAATATGTCCTTGTTTGCGTATTGCCTGACGGGCGGAATTTGGTGTATCCCCATCATAAGTATAAGTTTTAATTCCTTCGTCCAAAGCAGTGAGCAATTGATACAATTCTTTTAGTTGGTCTTGAGAAAGAGCTTTAGTAGGAAAAAGATATAGAGCCCGACTGTTTTCATCTTTTAGAATGGCATCTAAAACCGGAAGATTATAACAGAGTGTTTTACCAGAAGCAGTGGGGGTGACAACCACCACATTTTTGCCTTCTCTAATTGAATTTAAAGCAGATGCTTGATGAGAATAAAGTTTTTCGATGCCTTTTTCTATCAAAACACTCATCAATTTACCTTCTATCCAATCAGGAAAATCTTCATAAATCGCATCTTTGGTCGGAATATGTTCCCAGGCAGTAAAACAGGAACTTATTTTATTATATTTTTTAAACCCTTCTAAAATCTCTTCTATCTGCATTAACCCAATCCTCTTGCTTTTGATACAGGGGACGGTTCTCTGTGTCAATTTATAAAACCAAATTGATACAGAGAACCGTCCCCTGTATCAAAAACTCTTCACTAAATTAATATTTTTTATATCATCTCCTTCTTCACGCTTGGGGGTTTCCAAAATAAAAGGCAAATCTTTTAA
>JAYEGH010000011.1:0-6640 GCA_034659055.1 Candidatus Caldatribacteriota bacterium | reverse complement strand
TAATAAAGATTATTGAAGAGGAACACCTCTTAAACAGGGCGCTAAAGATTGGAGAAAGATTAAAAGAAAAATTTCAGGAAATGAAAGATAAATACCCCATCATCGGAGAAATTCGCGGTATCGGAGCTATGACGGCTATAGAATTAATAAAAGACAAAGAGACCAAAGAACCGGCTCCTCAGAAAACAGCTCAAATTGTTCAGGAATGTTTAAAAAATGGTGTATTTGTTCCTACTGCCGGAATCAATAAAAATCTTCTTAGAATGTTAGTCTCTCTTGAGATTACCGATGAACAGCTGGATGAAGCCCTGGATGTATTGGATAAAGCTGTGGCTAAAGTTCAATAAATTGACCTATTTTCTTTATGTTTATCTAATTTTAGCTCTATCTATATTCACTGGGAATTAGTGACTAAAACAGTAAAAAATGAGATTAGAGCTTAAAAAAGGGGGTGATAGTATAAGTTAATTGATAATTTTTGTTTTAAGTAAAAGTAAGTAAAAAAAATTTTAAAGAGGTGTAAAATAAAATGAAAAAAATGACATTTTTTGTAGTAGTTCTCTTTATTGTAAGCATGCTTATCGGTTTATGCGGAACTACTGTGTGTGCTAAAGATGCATTGGTAATAAAGGTTGCGGGTATTTCGCCATTAGAATATAGGTCCACGCTGGGACTTAATAGAATTGCTGAAAAAGTGGAAAAGGCCACTGATGGTAGGATTAAAATGGATGTATTTCCTATGAACCAGCTGGGGGATTATATCCAGGTTTTTGAAGAGATTCAGAGGGGAACAATTGAGATGGGGCTTATCTTTATACCCAGTCAGTATGATGTTATGCTCGAGATTGGTTCTCTCCCTTTTCTTGCTGAAAATGCCGAGGGTATGAGAGAACAGCTTTCTACCGGATCTTATATTTACAGTATTCTCGATGATTCACTTTCAAAATTAGGTGTCAAACTTCTGGGAATTTGTGGTGAAGGATTTATCGGTGTTGGCTCTGCCAAAAAACCGAAAAACTATGCTGATCCTAAAGCCGATAAAGATACGTTGATTCGAGTATCAACTACAGCAGTTTACAAAGAAACTGCCCAGGACATGGGTTACAGGACTACTTCCATACCTTATGCTGACACTTATAGTTCTATTCAGACCGGTGTCTGTGATGGTTGGATAGGTGGCTCATCCCAGATTAATTACCAGGTTTTTAGGGATGTTATAAATTATTACACTCCCTATAATTGCCTTTTTGACCAGACAGGATACCTGATTAACCAGGAACTTTGGGATTCACTCAGTTCTGAAGATCAGAAGATTATCCAGGAAGCAGTGAATTATGAGTCTGCTAAGAGCTTTGATGATTGCAAAGCTGAAGATGCAAAATATATGGATATGCTTGCTGATAAAGGTATTGAGATATTAAAAATTACTCCTGAACAGAAAAAAGCTTTGGCTGACCACATAAGAAGTGCTACATGGCCAAAACTTGAGGAAAAATTTGGCAAGGAAGTTTTGGACAAGGTTAAAGAATCACTATAATACATTCCAAAATAAGGCAAAGGAATACCTTTGCCTTATTTTTATATTAAGAAGAGTGAAGGAGTGAGGAAAAAAATGAATATAATCGAAAGCATAAAAAAATCTATAATATGGAAATTTTTAGTACAAATTCAACGGTGGCTTTTAATTGCTTCCAGCATATTTGTGGTACTTATCATGTGTTTGGAGGTGCTCTTGAGATATGTTTTTAAATCGGATCTCTACGGTATTGAGGAAATTGTAGTTATAGCTGCGTTTTGGCTTTATTTTATGGGAAGTTCATACGGAGTTTACGATAAAAGCCACGTTAAAGCTGATATTATACCACAGATGCTGAGCAAAAAGGCTCAGGCTTTATTGAGTGTTATTATCAGGTTGACTATGTCTGTTCTTTGTTGTCTTTTTACTTATTGGGCTACAGACATGATAGGACATGGACTTAAATATATGCCCCGGACTACAGGTTTGGGAATTCCTATCATTATATCTCAGTTTTCTATTTTACTGGGTTATTCTCTGATGTCAATTTATTCAGTAATTTATTTTTTAGAAGACCTTTTTAGTTTCCTGAAGTTAAGGAGGAGTTGAACATGTGGATTTATTACAATTTAAATAGAGAAAATAACGGAGGTATATAGTATGACCATTATTATTGCCTTATTTCTAATTATCATTACTTTACTTTTTGGTCTTCCTGTCCCTTTCTGTTTTATGTTATCTACGACCTTTATGGTTATTACAATGGGATATGATCCGAGCTTTTTGATTCCCTATAGTTTTAGGCAAATGAGTTCAATTGTTCTCTTAGCAATACCGTTATTTATCATGGTTGGGGGGATGATGGACAAGGGAAAAATAGGAATTCCACTGGTTAATTTTGTGGACGTTTTTGTGGGAAGAATTAAAGGTGGGTTGGGAGTTGTTGCAGTGGTCTCATCCGCAGTTTTCGGGGCTATTTCCGGAAGCTGTGCTGCTACCCTTTCCTGTATAGGTTCCATCATGTTTCCACGATTGCGGGAAAATGGCTACCCAATGGGTCATAGTGCAGCATTGGTATCATGTGCAGCACCTCTGGGACTCCTTATTCCTCCCAGTTCTCAGATGATCCTTTATGCCTGGATCGGGCAGCAATCGGTTTTAGCCTGTTTCCTTGCCACTGTAGGACCTGGTTTGTTGCTTACAGCTCTTTTGAGTATTATTAATGTTATTCTGCTTCGAAATGACCCCAATATCCATGTTAGTAAACCTGTGGATAGTAAAACCTTTTTCAAAATGTTGGGTAATAGAGGGAAAAAAGCTACTCCGGCTCTATTTATGCCTTTCATTGTCTTAGGGGGTATCTATGGAGGAATTATGACTCCTACGGAAGCTGCAGCAGTAGCGGTATTATATTCTATTCCTGTAGGATTTTATATTTATAAAGGATTGAATAGGGAAAATTTCTTCGAGGTTATTATTGAAACAGCGACTACCACAGGAGTCGTGATGCTAATGATGTTCTGTATTATGATGCTCAGCCGTATCTACGTCCAGGAGCATTTGCCATCTATGATTATGTCCTTTCTTACGAGCATTTCCACCAATAAGTACACTATTTTGTTCATGCTCAATATTTTCATGATTATTATAGGAATGATAATGGATGATGTTAGTGCCATGTTGTTATGTACACCCATTTTGCTTCCAGTGGTTGTGTCACTCGGAGTAAGTCCAATCCATTTTGCTGCTATCATAGGAGTTAACCTTGGAATGGGTAATGTAACTCCACCCACGGCGCCTACACTTTATTTTGGAGCACGTATGGCTAATACACCTGTTTCCCAAATGATGAAACCAGCCTTAATATTTATAATCTTTGCCTGGTTACCGACTCTTCTTGCTGTTACATATCTACCCGAAATGTCGCTATGGCTTCCAAGGCTTGTATTGGGGGGAGGTTTTTAAAAGCTGGTTAATTTAAATTAATCTGTGAAAAGTAAAACAAATAGATTTATATAATTTACAAATCAAAGATAAGGAGTGTCTCGTGAGTAAAATGAGCAAAATAAGTAACTATAAAGAATTGGTAGATGATATTAATAGAGATAAAGTTGAGAAGTTAATTAGTGATTTGGTAAAAATTCGTAGCCCCTGGTTTGAAGAAGAAGAAATAACAGAATTTGTGAAAAAGCATTTGGATAAACTGAAGATGAATCCCTGGCTCCATAAAGTTTCAGAAGAGAAAATGACAAAGTTTAAGGGGAATAATGTTATTGCAGAAGTAGGGAATAATAATGGTCCCACTATACTACTTAATGCACATATGGATACTGTAAAAATATGTGATGGTTGGAAAAGAGATCCTCTTGGTGCTCAGGTTGAGGAAAAAAGATTGTATGGTCAGGGAGCACTGGATATGAAATCAGGACTGGCGGCTGCCATGATAGCAATAGAAGAGTTAAAAAAAATAGAGAATCAATTAAAAGGAAAAGTCTTATTTACTGCTGTGGTAGATGAAGAAGGGCCATATGGTTTAGGAACAGATGCTTTAATTAGGGATGGGATAACAGATAAATGCGATATGGCCATTGTGACTGAACCGGCTGCTGCATTTGCCCCAAAAGGCATACACAATCCTTGCTTACTTATCGGAGCAAGAGGACGTTGTTTATATGATATTCGGGTTAAGGGTAAATCTGCTCACGGATCAATGCCTTATTTAGGAGTTAATGCATTAATAGATGCATCAAAGATTGTTTTAGAATTAGAGAAGATTAAATTAGGGTCTCATTCTTTTTTAGGGGAAGGTTCGCTTTGTGTTCTAATGATGGAAGGAGGAGGAGAAACAATCTCAGTTCCCGATCAATGTAGGATATTAGCAGATAGGCATGTTGTTATAGGTGAAACAGAGGAAAAAGTAAAAAAAGATGTAGAGGAAGCTATAAAAAAATTAGATATAAAATCAGAAGTTGAAATTGGGTTTAGAGATGCTCCTTATCCGGAAGTAAAAGGGTATGGAGCTTATATAACTTCAAAAGAACATAAATTAGTGAAGGAATTAGAAAATTCCTTCCAAGAAATATCTGGTCAAAAACCCGCTTTAAGTAGTTTTGTCAGTATTGGGGACTTTAATTATTTAGGAGATAAAAATAGGGCAAATCTTCCTACCGTCATAATAGGTGCAGATGGAGATCATGTTCATGCCCCGGAAGAATATGTAGATTTAGAAGATGCCACAGAAATCACAAAAGTACTAACAGGTGGATTGATAAATTTACTATGTGAAGAAAAATAATTACTCTTAGTATTGTGATTACATTATGCAGAACCTGTAAAGATGTTTAGCGTGAGAATAGATATTAAATAATAATCAAACAAATTTGATAAAATATAAAAAGCGATATTTAGTCTAAGAATATTTTAAATCGAAAAATAAAAAGGTTAATCGTATGACAAGCAAAAAAAAATATTACATAAAATCAGTCATTAAAAGTTTAAATATTTTAAATTTATTTTCTAAATCAAGACAGGAATTAAGTATATCTGAAATAAGTAAAGCATTGAGTTTAGGTATTAGCACAACTTATCGATTAGTTGGCACCTTAAAATATAAAAATTATATTGAACAGAATCCTCATAATTTAAAGTATAAATTAGGTTGTAAATTTCTTAATAAGGCTTTTATAATTTCTAATGATGAAGCAAATATTATAAAAAAATCAATGCCCTATTTAGAAAAATTACGCGACTTTACTAAAGAAAGTATTAGTTTAGCAGTTTTAGATGGAATAAGTATAGTCTATGTTGCCAAAGCAGACAGCTATGAAACTTTAAGAACGAATATTGAAATAGGAAAAAAGCTACCCGCTTATAAAACTGCATTAGGAAAAGTATTATTGGCATATCTTTCACCGGATAAATT
The DNA here is from genome assembly GCA_034659055.1 of Candidatus Caldatribacteriota bacterium. Lineage (GTDB taxonomy): Bacteria > Atribacterota > Phoenicimicrobiia > Phoenicimicrobiales > Phoenicimicrobiaceae > JAYEGH01. The sequence goes on along the minus strand of JAYEGH010000011.1, from coordinate 1,202 downwards.
TAATAGGCTATTTAAAGTGAATAAAGATAAAAATTTTATTAATGATAATTATTCTGATTTAAATATCTCCGAACTAAAACAGTGTTTAAAAAAAGCAAGAGACGAAGGAATTGCCTTTGACAATGAAGAAGCTACTATTGGGATAAGATGTATGGCTGTACCTATAACAGACCTAAATGGTGAAGTATCAACTGCGATGAGCATTAGCGGTCCTACGATGCGTTTTACTTTGGAGAAAATAGATTTATGGAAAAGAGAACTCATTAAAGTAGCTAAAAAAATATCTTTTAAAAGCACATAAAAAAGCACATAAAAAAGATATAAAGAAAAATAATTTTTTCATTATCCCCTTTGGCCAACATTCTAATATTAGTTTTACTAGAAGAACCTTCAATATTTGTCATACCTCTTAAATTACCCCCTGATTTATTGTTAATTTTTTAGAAAGCCATCAGGGTTTTAAAAGATATTTCATAAATTCCCCAAAAATAAAGATTGATTTTTTAAATTTGTGCTGTATAATGAACATAAAAGCGGGTCGCCCAGCAACCCAATCATCCAGTAAAAGAGGGAAATATGGAATTTAAGAAAATTACTTCTGTTCGATTGTACGAAAGTGTAATAGAACAGATTATGCTTTTAATAAAGAATAAGGAATTACAACCCGGAGATAAACTTCCAACAGAAAGAGAATTAGCTGAAAAATTATCTATCAGCAGAGGTTCTCTTAGAGAGGCTTTTAGAGTTTTGGAATCAAGGGGACTGATCAAGAGTAAGCCGGGTGGGGGAAGATATATCCGAGAGATAAGAAAAAATGGTCGAACAAATACAGCCAATATCATATCAAGTTTAGAGAAATCTTCTATTTTAGAATTATTAGAAGCAAGAGAGATATTTGAGGTAAAAATTGCCAAACTCGCTGCCCAAAGAGTAACTGCCGAAGAATTAGAACTAATTGAAAAGGCTCTAAATAAAATGAATGAGGAAGAAAAGTTAAAAGATGACGAAAAAACTGAATCAGATACTGAATTTCATTTGGCTATAGCCAGAGCGTCTCACAACTTTGTCTTTGTAGATATAATAGAGTTACACTTGGATTTATTAAGAGATACTCGGGAAAAGACTCAGCAAATTCCCGGAAGGCGGGAAAAGCGATGGCGCGAGCACCAGGCAATATTGCAGGCTATCAAGGAACGTGATAG
>JAYEGH010000010.1:0-6657 GCA_034659055.1 Candidatus Caldatribacteriota bacterium | reverse complement strand
GACGTAGGGGCATGATGCATCGTGCCCACAGAAGAAATGAAGAAATAACCTGGTAGGGACACAATTCCTGTCTGCGTACGGACCCGCACAGACAACATCAAGCCTGCTCTTAAAGTTACTAAAAAGACGGGGCGATAAATCCGCCCCTCCACAGAAAATTAAAATTATTAACTAAAAACTTGTTTTTAAAACTACGCCTACTTACTAACGACTAAATTATTTTTTCTTTTTTAATGCAGCTCCACCCAAATAGGCCTCTTGAACTTTTTGATTTTTCCTTAAATTAGAAGCTAAGCCGTTAATAGTGATATTTCCTGTTTCTAAAACATATCCTCTATCAGCAATGCTTAGCGCTTTGCGCGCATTTTGTTCTACTAATAATATTGATATACCCTGATTATTAATTTCGCGAATAATATGAAAAATTTGTTTTACTAATAGGGGAGCCAATCCCAAAGAAGGTTCATCCAGAAGTAAGATGCGGGGAGTACTCATTAAACCTCTACCCATAGCCAGCATCTGTTGTTCCCCTCCGGATAATGTTCCGGATAACTGATTTCGACGAGTTTTAAGAATGGGAAATAAATTAAATACCCTCTTCTTAGATTCTTCTACACTCTTTATATCTTTTCTTCGAGTATAAGCCCCTAAATTAAGATTCTCTTCTACTGTAAGAGTGCCAAATACTTTTCGACCCTCAGGGACATGGGAAATACCTTCTATAACTATTCTAAATGCTTTAACGCCATTAATTTCTTGATCTTTGAATTTTATTTTTCCCTTACGAATAGGCAATAATCCGGAAACAGCCCTTAAAAGAGTACTTTTTCCAGCTCCATTAGCACCTAAAACCGTAACTATTTCACCTTCTTTTACTTCAAGGGAAATTCCTTTCAGAGCTTCAATAGAACCATAATATATTCTTAAATCTTCTATTTTTAATAGTGCAGTCATATTGCTATTCCTCCCCCTCTTCATCTTTTCCCAAATAAGCTTCAATTACTTGAGGATTGCTATACACATCTTCTGGTAAACCTTCAGCAATTTTCCTACCTTCATCCATTACGGTTACCCAATGAGAAATTCCCATTACTACATTCATATCATGTTCTATCAGTAAGATAGTAAGATTTTCCTCTAATAAAGATTTTAAAAATACGATCAAATCTTCAGATTCCTTGTCATTCAATCCGCTGCTTGGTTCATCGAGAATGAGCAAATCAGGATTTGAGGCTAACGCACGACCAATTTCCAACATTCTTTGATTCCCGTAAGCAATATTTTTTGCCAGTTCATCTCTAAATTTCCATAATCCGATTTGCTTCAAACGGCTTTCAGCATGTTTTCTTATCTCCAATTCTTCCTTTTTTTGTCCAGGAGTTTGTAAAATAGAAGTCCAGGTTCCCTCATTGCTGCGGCAGTGCTGACCAGCCATAACATTCTCCAGACAGGTCATATTAGAGAATAGTCGGATATTTTGGAAAGTTCTAGCAATTCCTTTTTTTATAATCTGATGAGGTTTTTTACCAGCAAGATCTTCTCCTTTAAAGATAGCTTTTCCACCATCAGCTTTATATATGCCGGTAACAACATTAAAAACAGTAGTTTTTCCTGCTCCATTAGGACCTATTAGACTGCTGATTTCTCCTTTATTCACTTTAAGATCAAAATTACTTACTGCGATTAAACCACCGAATTTTTTAGTAAGCTTATCGGTATGTAATACAACTTTACTAATTTTATTTATTTTCCTATTTTCTTGTTCAGCATTTACGTTTATTTCTATATTATTATTGTCTTTAGACATTTCCTTTTCCTGCTTTCGTTAAAAGTGATTTAAATTTAACGGCTCCTCTTCCCCTGGGCCAAATCCCACCGGGTCTAAATATCATCATAGCCACCATAACTGCTCCAAAAATCAGCATTCGATATTGGGCAAAAGTTCGGAAAAATTCCGGGAAAAGGCTGATGGCGGCAGCACCGATTAAAACTCCGGGTATAGAACCCATTCCTCCGATTAACACGATACAGAAGAGCATACAAGATTCCATAAAATTAAAACTCTCCGGAGAAACTATCATTAATTTACTCGCATAAATATTGCCCGCTACTCCGGCTAAACCTGCGCCTAAAACAAAAGCCAATAATTTATAGTATCTGACATCAATTCCGCTCGATTCAGCAGCTATTTCATCTTCACGAATATAATTCCATGCTCTACCTATACGAGAATGTTGCAAATTTACAAGACCAAGAATAGTCAATCCTACTATTATCCAAATTACAAAGTAATATTCAATTGAAGAATCTATTACCAAAAGGCCACCAAAAGAAAGAAAATCTATTCCGAAAACTCCATTTGGCCCTCCTGTAATGCCAAAAGGATTATTAATAAGGACTAATCTGACAATTTCGCCCATTCCGATAGTTACGATACATAGATAGTCTCCTCTTAAATGGATGATTGGAGAACAGACTACCCAAGCAAAGGCACCTGCTGCAATTGCACTTACTGGCAATAAAATAATTATAGGAATTCCAAATGTTGTATTAAGAATTGCTGTAGTATAGGCACCGATAGCCATAAATCCCATATGTCCCAAATCAAATAAACCTACTTCCCCCAAAACCACATTCAAACTAAGACCTAAAAGAGCATAAATTCCAAAGAAAAACAGGGTGTCTACCCAATAAGCATTTATTATAAAAGGAAATATTAAAAATAGGATTACAAATGAAAAGATAGGCCAATATTTATATATATTGTTTTTATTGTTTGTATCATTATTTAATATCATTTTTTCACCCCCTTATACTTTTTCTGCAACTTTTTCACCCAAAATACCTGTAGGACGAAAAATTAATACTAATATTAATATTAAAAATACAAAAACATCTTTATAGGCTGTGGAAATATAAGCAGACCCCAACATTTCAATAATTCCTAAAAGAAGTCCGCCCAGCATTGCTCCCGGTATATTACCAATACCTCCTAAAATAGTAGCAGTAAAGGCTTTTAATCCATAATTCCAACCCATAGTAAAACTAATTGACCTATAATACATACCTACCATTACTCCGGCTGTTCCGCCTAAAGCAGGTCCTAAGGCAAAGATAAAAAATATAACAGTTTCAATATTTATTCCCATCAAGGCGGCAGTATCTCTATCCAAAGCTGAAGCTCTAATAGCTGCTCCAAAAGTTGTCTTTTGAATTATATAATATAAGATAGCTAATAATACAAAAGACAGAATTAAAATAACTATTTGAAGAAGGGTAACATGAATTCCACCTATTTCAAAACGTATAGTAGGTACAACGCTCACAGGATATGCTTGATAGCGGGGGCCCCAAATTACCATAATAATATTTTCTAAGAAAATTGATACACCTAAAGCAGAAACGACTGCGGGAAGCCGGCCTACTGAATATATGGGACGGTAAGCTATCCGCTCAATTATTATCCCAGCTATACCTATGCCGATTGCGGCTATCAAAATAGCCGCAATCATGCCTCCTGCTAAACCAACATGAGACGTTACATAGGCATTCCCCCACACAAGCAGGGTAAATCCAAGGTAAGAACCCAGGGCAAATAAATCTCCGTGTGCAAAATTAATCAGTTTCATTACCCCGTATACCATGGAATAACCAAGAGCAATAAGAGCATAAAATGAGCCAATAGTCAGTCCGTTTAACATCTGCTCCATAAAAATTCTCATCTTCTACTCCTTACTCTTTTATTTGTTGTAAATATCAAAGCTTCCTTCTTCGTTTACTACATACATCAGATATGGAACACCCTCTCTATCTCCAGTTTCAGTAAAACCAATTCCTCCTGTAATACCTGGAACTCCATCTACTTCATTTCTAAGATATTCAGCTAAAATATCGGAATCAGTAGAACCGGTCTTATCGATAGCATAAGCAATAATATTTAAAGCATCAGCAGCATATACTGGCCAAGGACTGGAAGGAATTTCTCCATATTTTGCTTTGTAGGCATCTAAAAATACCTTAGATTCTGGGTAAGGAAGTTCTGCCGGCATAGGCTCCTGAGTCATAAAACATCCTTTTGCCTTTTCTATCCCGGCAATTTTTACAAACTCATCATTAATGGCTGCATTTCCCCCTACAAAAGGACAATCGATACCTATATCTCGTGCTTGAGAAACTACTAATGCAGCTTCGGGATAATAACCAGTAAAATAGAGCACATCCGGATGGGTTTCACGTACTTTAGTTAGAGGAACAGAAAAATCCTTCTCTCCCGGAGTAATAGCATCATAATACACTATCTCTACTTCCCCAGCATCAACCTTTGGTTGCAATGCTTTTTTGGTCTCTTCAGCTACTCCCAAGGCGAAAGTAGTATTATCATGCATAATAGCTATCCGTTTTGCTTTAAAAACTCGAGGAACATAGTCTGCAAAGAAGATCCCTTGAGCACTATCAATACCACAAGTTCGGAAAAAGTATTTCAATCCTCTTTCAGTTAAACGAACAGCAGTAGCACCATAAGCAATATTAACCTTTTTAAATTTTTCATACAAATTAGAGGCAGGCTCAGTAACAGAAGAACCATAAGTCGAAATAGAAGCCACTACATCCTTCTGAGATATTAATTTCATTGCTGCTAAGGCCCCTGCTTTAGGTTGGCAAGCATCATCAGCAATCCTAACCTCAACCATTCTTCCGTCTAAAATACCACCATTTTCATTAATTAACTGAGCTGCTATTTCGCAACTTTGCTTAGCCATTTCTCCTTCATAAGCCCAAGCTCCGGTTACTGGTCCTTGAAGACCGATAACTACCGATGGCTTATCGGCAGCCATTACGCTTACGGAAACAATACTAAAGACGAATATTAAAATACATGTAAATAAAACTTTTGTACTTTTCATTTATGAATCCTCCTAAATTTTAGAATTTTTAAAATCATAAACTAACTTCTTTAACAATTCAATTACTGATAAATTCAATACCAATTACAATTCTTTTTCGAAAATACCCACCTCCTCCTTAATCGATTCTCTTCGTCCAGCTATTCTGCTCATTCAACCTCCAAGACAGCTTTAAGTAATCATTAAATTTTCTATTCGGTTCATATGCATTATTTCTATTATAACTCATTAGCTTTGTAAATAAACATTTTTTACATTTTATTTAAACTACCGAAGGTTCATGGATTAATTCTCCCCGCTCAAATCTTCCTATATCCAATCTATCAATAGAAATGGACGTTTCTTCACCTAAAATTAATTCAGTAATTAATTTTCCGGTAACAGGAGCAAGCATAAATCCATGCCCACTGAATCCAACAGACATATAAAAATCTTTAACCTTTGGATGTTCACCTAAAATAGGTTGTGCATCAGGGCTCATATTATATAATCCTGCCCATTGTCGAACCATTCTAACGTCCTTTAATACCGGAATCAATTTTACCATTTTCTTAGCCATGGTGCGGGCAAATTGCCAGGTTGAATCAATATTGCCACCTTTTACTTCATTTTCGGGATCTCCGTAACCTCCCAGAATTCCTCCATCAGGTAATTGCTGAAAATAATAATTTTCAGAGAAGGACATTAACATCGGTTTCCACATGGGACCGATATGTTCAGTAATCAATATTTGATGTCTTTGAGAATAAACCGGTATATCAACTCCAGCCATTTTTCCTACAGGACCCGAATAACCACCTGCAGCATTAACAACAGTGGAAGTCAGTATTTTACCTTTATCCGTTGTAACAGACAAAATACACCCATTTTTAATTTCAATTTCAGTTACTTCGGTAAAAGGATAATATTTAACACCCAATCTCTGAGCTGCTTCAGCATAGGCAAAAGTTGTATAAAGAGGATTGACATTTCCATCTGTTGGACAAAAAGTACCGCCTTTTATACCTTCTAAATTCAAGTAAGGCACAATTTCTTTGGCTTCATTTGGGGTCACTACCCTTGCATCTATGTCCAGACCTTGTTCTAGTATAACATTTTTCTTAAACTGACTCATCTCTTTTTCAGTATAAGCCAACATTAAATAACCGACTTGATTTAATTCAATATCATAATCCAGTTCTTCGCTTAATGTTTCAAAAGTCTTCATGCTTTCCCGGGCAAGGATACAATTCATTTTTGTTCCAAATTGCTGCCTGATACCTGCTCCGCATCTTCCTGAAGAGCCGTTGGCACAGGTATCTTTTTCCAGGATAACAATATTTTTTACTCCTTTTTTCGCTAAATTATAAGCGATGCTACAACCTTGTATTCCTCCACCGATAATTACTATATCCGCCTTTTTAATCATCTTTATCACCTGCTAAAGTTCCTAATTTTACTGGTTTTGTGGGAGGTCTAAATGTCGTAATATCAATCTCTTCAATTTTCTTATTACAATATCTGGCGATTTCACGTAGTAATATTTTCCTACATGTCCTTCCCTGACATCTACCCATTCCAGCGCGGGTTATCCTTTTAATTTCATTAAGGCTTGTATATCCTTTTTCTAATACTTTTCTAATTTCTCCCCAGGTAACATCTTCGCAACGACAAATTATGGTTTCATCTTTCATCATTCTTGTCCTCCACCTTAATGCTCCTTATTTTCCTGGATAAATTCTTGGGAACAATTATAGAAACAATATTGGTTTTA
>JAYEGH010000009.1:0-6730 GCA_034659055.1 Candidatus Caldatribacteriota bacterium | reverse complement strand
TTTGGCTGATTCATCTCACCCTCCATATTCTTATTACTTTTCATTGTTTTTACGTCCCCTGCCCTTTTCTATCCTACTCATCATATTTCAACAGCGTCTCAAGTTTTTTTAATATTTCCAGAACTACATCCTCGGGTAATTTATCACAGAATTCAGCATTTCTGATTTTCCAATCAAGGCTTTTTACCTGGTCTGACAAAACAACCCCTGTTACCTTAAATCCGGATGGGATGATAACTTCAAAAGGGTACCCTTTCACCTGATTGGTTATCGGACACAATAAAGCCAGCCCGACTTTACCATTGTAAGCTTTTGGTGAAAGAACGATTGCGGGACACCTTCCGGATTGTTCATGGCCGGCTTGAGGCTGCATATCTATCCAAACCACATCACCTCTGTGTGGAACAAAATTGCCCGCCATCACCAGATTTCCTTTCCAACCGGTGCTCCGGTGTCAAATTCTCCGTGAAGATTATTTTTAGAGACACCTTTTAAAAGTTTTTCAAGAGAATATTCTTTATCATTAATTGGCGTAATAATTATTCTACCCTTATCGACAGATATATCAACCATTTTATTTATTTTTAAGTTTGCATCAATTGCAAATAATTTGGGAATTCGTAATGCCAGGCTGTTCCCCCATTTTTTAATCTTGGTTTGCATATATATATAGTACCTCCCTTTTAAAAAGGAATTGAAGAATTAAAAATTCGTGACCAAATATTTAAAGAAAAATCAATCATGACCTGTGCAAGCCAGCCAAAATCCGTTGTTAATAAATATAAACAGGACTTACCCGCTTTTATAAAAACGACCACCCTGCCTATCTTTCGAAGAGATCCTTGATCTCTTATTAGCAAGGTGGAACCTTTAGATCTGTTTTTATAATAATATAATTGTTATAAAATAACAAATTGTCAAGAAATATAATGTCAAGATAAATGTCTGGACATATGTCTTGACAAATGTCCACTTTTATGTTATTTATTGTTATAGTAATATTAAAACCCGTTAAAGGGGTTCTATTCCTTTCTGCGAGGAGGTAAAGAAATATGGCGTCAAAGACTATTAATATAAAATATGAAAAAAATAAAAATGTCGCTAGTTTGAGAAAAAAATACCATTGTTCTCAAACACTTTGGGCTAGAATGATTGGAATATCGGAAAAAACGGTTTCACGTTGGGAAACAAATAAAAGTTCTCCTAGTGCTTTAGCAAGCAACAAAATAAAGGAATTTGAGAAAATTCTTGATAAAATGAAAGGGGTTATTAGAAGAGGCAAAGAAGGTGAATGGTTAAATACTCCCAACGATGAATTAAACAATAATACTCCCCTGGAAACAATTTTAAAGGGGTCTGAAGGCGTACAAGAAGTTATAAATCTTTTATGTAAAATAGAGTGGGGTGTTCCCGTTTAATATTAATCTTGCCCTAAGCGGAGTTAATAGCTTATATGCACAATTTATCGCTAAAAGAAATATCAAAAATAAAACTTGTTTCACTTTCAAAAATATTTTTCCGTTTAGTAACATTGAAACATGCTAATGATATTTTAAACACCCAAGGTAATTATGTATGTGGTGGCAGGTATAATCCGCCAAGAGAATTTACAGTATTATATCTAGGGGAATCTAAAAATGTTTGCAAGGCAGAAAGTAATGCAAGAACAACCCCTAACCTTCTAACTTCCCAAATTTTAGGTAAAATAGAAATTTCCCTTGAAAAAGTTTTAGACTTAACTGATGATAGTAATTTAGAAAAACTCGGTTTAAAGAAAAAGGATTTGATGTACAAAAAGAGCGAGAATGGTTGGACCTTAACGCAACAAATTGCCCGGTTAGTTGATCAAATAGAGGTTGAGGCAATTTTAGTTCCTTCAGCCACCGGTAAAGGTAATAACCTGGTTGTTTTCGATAAATATATCAAGAAAGAAAATATTAAATTAATATCAAAAAAGAAGATATAACAAACGGAATTGCTCTCTTCTACCTTTTAAATTATACTGTTCACGGGTCCCAACTTTTATTTAACCCTAAATAGTTTATTTCCCTTCTCCCCTCCCCTTCCATCAAGTTAAATATTTAAAAATTTTGTTATTCAAAATTATCTTTTATTTATTTTAACAAAACTTTTTAATTTAATTTCCATACAATATATTAATGAAATTTTTTTGTATAAAAATATAATAAAAAAGCTTTAAATATTTTTTATTATATGTTAATATACATTAAAAGTTAATAATGTAGGAGAAATAAAAATTATTCCATGAAAATAATCGCTTTAATCAATCAAAAAGGCGGCGTTGGGAAAACAACTTGCGCTATTAACATAGGAGCAGGCTTAAACAAGCTTAATAAGCGCGTCCTGTTGATAGATTTAGATCCACAGGCACATTTAACTTACAGCCTGGGTATCCCCGCACATGAGCAAAAAAATACCGTATACGAGCTTTTAAAAAATAAAATTAAAGCAAAAAAAACTATTATAAACAGAAACGGTATTGATTTGATCCCCTCCTCTCTTAATCTTTCCGGAGCGGAGATTGAATTCTCCGGAATAGCCGGGAGAGAATTTTTACTTAGAGAATCTTTAGAAGGAATAAAAAAATACGATTATGTATTAATTGACTGCCCACCAAGTTTAGGGTTACTAACTTTAAATGCCCTTACCACTGCCCAAGAGATTTATATCCCCTTGCAAACGGAATTTTTGGCTTTACAGGGAATGAGCAAACTTCTGGAAACCATTAATATCGTCAAAAAAAGATTAAATAAAAATATCGAAATAGCCGGAATCATTGCTACCAGGTTTGATCATAGAAAAAATCTTAATAAAGAAGTTGTGGAAAAAATTGAAAATTATTTCGGTAATCGGTTATTTAATACTTTTATTAGGGATAATGTTTCATTGGCAGAAGCTCCGAGTTTTGGACAGACTATATTCGAATATAAGTCTAATAGCTATGGATCTAAAGATTACTTGAGCCTTTGTAAAGAAATTGTAAAAAGAGGTTAAATAAAAATGACAAAGAAAGAACGTTTAGGCAGTGACCCTTTTAAAGATTCTTCTTTGAATTGGATTCAGGATACCAGGGAAGAAAAAAAAGATTCTAAAGAGATAAAAAAACAAAAACCTGAGAAAGCAAAACCAAAAAGCGTTAAAACGTTAAAACGCTATGACGCTAAAGAGCTAAAACGTCAAAGCGTTATGACGTCAAAGCGTCAAAACGCTAAAACGTCAAAGAGCTTTAGCGTTAAAGCGTCAAAAACAAAACAGGAAGAAACTAAAAGTTCAGGACCAAAAAGAAAACATACTATATACCTGTCATCCAAACAATCAAAGAAGTTAAAAGTTTACGCTGCTAAAAACGATATGAAATTAAGTAAAATTATTGAAAAATTAATAAGTGACAATATTTGACGTTTTAGCGTTAAAGCGTTATGACGCTAAAGAGCTAAAACGTTAAAGAGCTTTAGCGTTTTGACGTCAAAGTGTTTTAGCGTTAAAACGTTTTAATGTTTTAATCATTATATAGAACAGGAGGAAAGACAATGCCATTAAAAGTAAGTGGAATAAAACTTTATAATGTTGATGAAGTTGCAGATATGTTAAAAAGCACCAAACCCACCATAAGGGCATATTTTAGAGAAGGAAAATTAGTGGGCCGGAAGATCTCCGGGAAATGGCATATTACTGAAGATAATCTTAAAAAATATCTAAGTGGGGATTATCCGTTACCGGTTAAATAAAATATTTATTATGTAAAATCAATTAATATTTTACTTCATACAAATAACTAATAATGAGGAGAGTATTAATATGAAAATAAAGTGTCCGTTATGTGGTTATGAAAATTATTTTAGTGGTCTCGAAGATGAGGAAACTAGGTTTTATAGTAGTTGTAATGAACCACTATTTAAGATCAGAAAAGAAAAATCCGATAAGGTGTTTTCTGGATCTAAACAAATGCTTGATTCACAAAGGTTTTTTGAAAGAATACAGCTTGGTGTAGAAAATGATTTCAAACAGGATTACCTATTTAAAATATTCAAGAATTCTACTATAGCAGTAGAGGTTATACGTCATTTGGTTGAGAAGAAGGATATTAACCAAAAGAAATATAGTCTTAGTGATACTGAATGGTCTTTAATTTTATTTGAATTTATATATTTCTATCTCCATCTCACTGATAGGTTTGCTTCCGGACACATGAATGAAGAACAGAGAGGAAATTTAATGATAGAACTTGAGAAACTATCCATTGCCGCTACAGTGGATGCTGTTTTTCTGAAGTGGCCGAAAGATAAAAAAGAGATAATCAAAAAGAAGTGTATGGGAAATTTTTATATAAGAGTGGCAGAATATAGTAAATATAAAAAATGGCTTCCAAAAAAAGGTGAAGGAGCGAAAGGTACTTTACTTTGGGAATTTGTCAAAACGATTGCAAAATTAGTTGGACAAGAACATAGGGGCGACTTTATATTGGGTATTATGCAAACACTGACTAATTCACTTAAAGATTTAGATATAAAATCATTTATAAATAGAGTAAGGGTAATATAATTAAACAACTATAGATAACAACGTGTTCACAATACTCCAAGAAATATTTTAGGAATTTCGTAAGCATTCGCTGAGTTAGGTGAAAGTCCCCTCGGCTAAAGAAAGGAGTTTTTATGAAAACAGAAAATATGAATAAGTACGAGCAAATATACGAGGATTCAAAGATTCGGGGTACTTCTTATCATGTTGGGTATAAGAAAATCGTTCTATCTTTTTGGAGTTTTGTGTTTGCTCTCATATTGATATGGTTCTCTCGTCCATTTGGTTTAGGATTATTAGGATTATCGGTTATAATTTTTATTTGGGGGACATTACAAAAACGAGCATTTAAATATAAAATAGGGCATCGTTACCAAATTAAGAAATAATTAATTTCCGCTTAAAAAATACTGGACTTTGAAACAAGAAAATTATTTAGAAGATTGATATTAAAAAAATAATAAAACAATGGGTTTTCACTTAAATATTAGTGGGTTTTCACTTAAGAAACAATGGGTTTTCACTTAAATATTAGTGGGTTTTCACTTAAGAAACAATGGGTTTTCACTTAAATAAAATGCTTATTTATCTTTATATTACAAGCGTTTGCCGAAATATCAATATTTTACAATATATACAATAACAACAACAATACAAAAAATATCTTGTTGTTGCTTTATTATTTAAAAGGAAAATCAAATGAAAAAAAAGGCAAATAAAATTATTAAAAAAGATAATAATGAAATTAGCCTGCCTAAAATAATTAGTTCTGAAGTTAATCTTCTGGTTTTACCTTTCTTTTTTCTTTATAAAAATACTTTAAAAAATAAATTGGAAACAGAATATAAGGAAGTAATTTATAGAAACGGGGAGAAAGTAGAAATCTTGTGGAATGTATCAGCTAATCCTAAATACGGTTATCCCGGCCTTTTTGACAGAAAGGTTTATAAGGCAATAGAACAGATTATAACTGATATTTTGAAAGAAAAAGGGAAAATAGAAAATCCAATATCCTTAGGTTCTTTATATAATTTATGTAAAAGAATGAACATAGAAAATTATGGAGGAGCGGAATATAGGAAAATTAAAAATGCTTTAGAAAAGATAAAAGCAACTACTATAAAATCGGTTGGCAGCTTTTATTCAAAAGGGGTTAAGCAATGGGTTGACGATAGTTTTAGTTTATATGACAGGATAGTATTTAAAGGTAAAAAATTACCCAACAATGAAATAGCTGACAGTAATTATTTATTTTTGGGAAGCTGGTATCTCCAGAGCCTGAATTCTTTTTATGTAAAGCCGATTGATTATGATTACCTGCAAAGCCTCAAAAGCAAAATAGCCTCCAGACTCTATGAAATTTTAGGGGTAAAGTTTTACGGTTTGAGAAATAAGAGAGAAAAATTTATCTGTTACAGATATTCTAAATTATGCCAGCTTCTTCCGGTAACTCCCCACGACTATATCTCTTTAGCCAAACAACAGTTAAACCCGGGTAATAATGAACTTACCAACACCGGATTTGTTTCAAAATATGTATGGAACGAAAATGGAAAAAAGGACTGGCTTATTTATTATTGGCCGGGGGAAAGAGCTAAAAAAGAGATGAAAAAGGGGAATATAAAGAGTTTTAATAATAAGACAGGAGAATACCTGCCAGAACCAAAAGAGGACTTAAAAAAATATTCTAAAGAGCAGACTAATTTAATTAATCAATTAGTTAAACTAAATATTTCTAAAGTAACCGCTGAAAATTTAATAAAAAATAATGATCAAGAATTAATAAAAAAGTGGATTGAGGCAATTAATTATTCTAATGCCGACAATAAAGCCGCGTATATAGTAAAAGCAATAAGAGAAAACTGGCAACTTCCGGAGGAATATTTAAGGGAAAAAAGAGAGGAACAACGGAAAGAAGAAGAGGAAAAAGCAGAATATAATAAAATTAAAAATCAAGAAGAAAAAAATAAAAAGAGGCAGGAAGAAATTAAAAGAATAGGAGAGATTTATAATTCACTTAATCCTTCACAACAGGAAGAGATAATAAAAGAAGCAGAAAAGAGGCTCCCTGATTTTTGGGAAGAAAAGCTTAATAAAGTAAAAGTTAAAGGAACGTCTTCAAAACTACTCGAGGTGGTCCTGGAGGAAAAGAGGAGAGAGATAATAAAAGAATGGGTTGATTCCGGAA
>JAYEGH010000008.1:0-6769 GCA_034659055.1 Candidatus Caldatribacteriota bacterium | reverse complement strand
CTGATATAAGAACCTCAGCACATATCTTTGCCTCATCCTCCGGAACACCAATTCCTTTAAAGGTATCTACCATAAATCTTTCTAAAGTCTCAAAATCCACCCAAATAATATCTTTACTCATATTTTTCCTAGCCTCCCTTTTTATAAATTTATATGGTAATCATAAGTAAAGCTGCATTAAACAATAATTTTAATTAATCTATCAATTGTATATTTTTATTTCAATTTTATCTTTTGTGATAAGCAAACCAAAATTTCTATCCCTTAAATCCAATGAGCAAAGCTAAAACAATAACTATTATACTGGGAATCCATAGATAATTAGCACTAAATATGGATAACCAGATTAAAAAACAAGCAATTACAGTTAATATTCCGATAAATAAGCGATCACCGGGGCTGGTAGAAATAGGCAAAAATCCTTTTCTCTTAATCCCTCCGGGCAAGGGACTTTCTTTTATTCCAACAATAGCTATAAAACCAAATATGACACCGAAAAATATTGCACTTGGAACTGTCCAATACATCCAGGAAAAATCCATCTTTTTATACCCTCCCCATGGCAAAACCTTTTGCCAGATTGTTTCTTACGAAATAAACTACTACTGCACCAGGAATAAGAGTTAGTACTCCTGCTGCTCCCAATAAACCCCATTTAATACCTTCAGCCCCTATTCCTACAGTTAAAGTAACTACTACCGGTTTTGCATTAATAATAGTGAGAGTCTTTGCCAGGATTAATTCTACCCAGGAAAAAGTAAAACATAAAAAGGCCGCTACCCCAATTCCTGCTTTGATCTGAGGGAAAAATATTCGAGTAAAGAATTGAAGAAAACTATACCCGTCTATAAAAGCTGTTTCGTCCAATTCTTTAGGAATGCCAGACATAAAACCCTCTAAAATCCAAACAGCCAAAGGGATATTAAACAATAGATGAGCTAAGGCTACTGCCCATATAGTATCAAATAAACCTAATGATGAATAAATCTGAGTAAAAGGAATCATAAAAATTACTGCCGGGGCCATACGATTAGTAAGCAGCCAGAAAAATAGATGATGGTCTCCTTTAAATTTCCAGCGAGAAAAGGCATAAGCTGCGGGGATAGAAACGGATAGGGTAATTAATACATTTAAAAAAACATACTCTAATGAATGTAAAAAACTTCCCATCCAAACAGAAGAGTTAAATATTTCCACATAATTTTTAGTAGTAAATTTATGAGGAAATAAAGTAAATTGACTCAATATTTCCGTGTCAAATTTAAAAGAAGTATTTAACATCCAATAAATAGGAACAGTTAAAAGAAAAAAATATAAAATTAAAAATATTTTTGAATATTTTTTATTTTTCTTTTTTTTAGGACTCATTCTACTTTCCCTCCTTTGCCAATTCTAGTTATAATTTGAAAAGCTGCATAACTCATAACTAAAACGATAAAAAAATAAATTAATGACGCCGCCGAAGCATAACCTAATTCATAAGACTCTGCCTTACGAGCTACAAATAGACTCAAATAAGTAGTAGCAGTTCCCGGACCCCCTCCGGTAAGCAATAATGGTTCAGAATATATTTTAAAAGAGTCCATAAGTCGTAACAGAATGCCCAAGGTTAAAACAGATCTTAGTTTGGGTAGAGTTACAAACCTAAAAGTCCGCCAGGAATTAGCTCCATCAATGGCTGCCGCTTGATAATAAGCATCGGGAATAGCTTGCAAACCAGCATAAACAAGTAAAACCACCAAAGGCGTCCAATGCCAAACATCTAAAAGCAGTATTGTAGAAGCGGCATCAAAACTATCCAGGGTAACATTATAATAACCCCCCAATACTTCAAATATTTTAGGAATTACTCCGATATCTGACTGAGTAAAAAGACGCCAAATAATACCTACAACATTATAAGGAATCAATAATGGAATTCCCAACAAAACTAAACAAGGGGCTACCCAAAAACCTTTTTTAGGTAGTGCCAATGCAACCATAAGTCCTAAACTAATTTCAATTACCAAAACCATAAAAGTAAATAAAAATTGGCGACTTACCGCTCCTCTGAATTGTGAATCATGTAATACTTCTACAAAATTTTCCAGACCAACAAAGGTTGGTGCTGAACCTGCAAAAATATAATGTTGAGAATAATTTACTACTACCATAATAGGCAAAAAAGCTCCTATGGACATCAAAATTAACATTGGAATTACAAAATACCAAGCTCGATTTTTCATTTTATCCTTCCTTTTTACTTAAGCAAAATATATTTATTAAACAAATATTTTAATTATATCTAATAAATTTTATGATTATCTTTGAATATTTTTAAATATTCTTCCGGAAATTTAAGATAAACAGTCTCCCCTTTAGAAACAGACATGTCTATATCTGTCCTGCTTTTTATTCTTAAATTTCTGTTACTCTCATTTTTTTTTATTAAAGTAAGAATCTTGTAACTTCCCATATTCTCTACAATGATAATTTCAAAGGGGATAGTTCCTTTGGTTTTTACTTTGCTGGTAATAATTGCTTCTGGTCTAATTCCTAATTGACACTCCCCGTTTTTAATTTTAATTTTATCTCTAAAATCTTTACTAAATTCTATATCAAACTCTTTTAAGCTTAAATTTGATTTATTTAACTTACCGTCAAGAATATTCATCCCAGGGCTACCGATAAAATAACCTATAAATGGTGATTCAGGATCAGAGTAAAGCTCATGTGGAGAACCAACTTGAACTATTCGTCCATCTTTCATTATTGCTACTTCATCAGCAAAAGTTAGAGCTTCATGCTGGTCATGGGTAACGTATATAGCTGTTATATTTAACTCTCTTTGGATTATTTTAAGCTGCCGTCTTAATTCTCCTCTCATCTTGGGGTCAATTACAGTTAAGGGTTCATCTAAAAGTATTCCTACTGTATCATCACGAATGATTCCTCTTCCTAAAGATACTTTTTGTTTTTCAGCTGAATTTAATTTGGAGCTTGGAAATTCTAAATAATCAACCAAACCAAGAATTTCCGCTATTTTCTCTACTTTTGCTCTAATTTTTGATGAAGAAACTTTGGCATTAACCAAAGGAAAAGCCAGATTATTATAAACATTCATGGAATCATAAATTACCGGGAATTGAAAGACTTGAGCAATATGCCGTTCTCGGGTAGAAAGTTCGGTTACATCTTTCCCGTCAATGTAAACCTTACCTTCACTAGGCATTAAAAGACCAGAAATAATATTTAGCATGGTTGTTTTACCACAACCTGAAGGACCAAGTAGAGCATTAGCCACACCATCTTCCCAGATTATATTTATATCATTAACTGCCCATTCTAATTTTTCTTTACCTTCAGCTATTTCAAAAGAATGGCTGACATTTTTAAACTCTATCCTTGCCATTATTCTTCACCTGCCATTCTATAAACTAATCTTCTTGTATCTTTGTCAAATACATAAAACCGGGAAGGATCGATAAATATATCCACTAAATTACCTATTTTGAAACTTTCTATTTTTTGACTTAAGCTTAGCAGTTGAAAATTCTTATATTTAAAATGCAATTCAGTATCTGACCCAACTACTTCAACGAGTTCAACCATTCCTTTGATAATTATATCATTCTGTCTTTGCCGATGAGGACTAATTGCTTGAGCTCTTATTCCCAATAAATATTCTCTTTTGTCTAACTTTTCTTTAAATTTATCCACTTTTACCTTTAATTTTTCTGTAACTTCAAGAAAATAATTATTATCTTCTTCGACCAGTTTGGCTTCTAAAAAATTCATCGCAGGATTACTAAAATAGGAAGCTACTTCTAGGTATTGAGGGTAATTATATGCTTTATCTAAAATATCATATTGTAATATTTTCCCTTCATGAAGAAATCCTACATGAGAAGATAATATTAGGGCATCAATAGGATCTGCTGTAGCATAGATAATTATTCCCTTTTTGTTAGAAGAAAATGTTTCCTTTAACTGACCTCTTAATTCTTCCCTTAATTTATAATCTAAATTAGCTAAAGGCTCGTCTAGAAAAATATATTTAGTGCCTTTCACTAAGGCTCGGGCAATAGCTATTCTTTGCTGCTGTCCTCCACTTGTTTCGCTGGGATAATGTTTAAATAAATCTGAAAGACTTAATAAATCAGCAGCTTCTCTTACTTTTTCATCAATTTCCTTTTTTGACATTTTATTTTTAGAAACTCTCAAAGGAGAAGCAATATTTTCATAAACAGTCATAGAAGGATAATTAATAAAATCCTGATAAACCATAGAAATATTTCTTTCTCTAACCGGTACATCGGTTACATCTACATCATCATAAAATATTTTTCCATGCCCTTTATCCGGCCTTTCTAACCCAGCCATAATTCTAAGTAAAGTAGTTTTTCCTGAACCGGTGGGAGCTAAAAAAGAAACAAAATTACCATCTTTAATTTCTAAAGAGATGTTCTTTAAAATTAAATGTTTACCAAATGATTTATTAACATTTTCAATTCTGATACTCACAATTTTTCCTCTTTTGCTATTTATTTTATCCCCATAGCTTAGCTAATATCAAAATATTTAATTATTGCCACAGTCAATAAAATACTGTGGCAACAATTAAATTTAACTATTTTTTACTATGTCCTTATTGTTCCCATTGTTTAAGCATATCATCATAAGCCATAGTCTTCCCCTGTTCTGGAGCTCTTTCTGCTTTGGGAGAGCCCGGTTGGCTCAACCAATATTCTGCCGATTTTTTCTCATTAAGTTTTGGGGAATATTTGGGTAATCGCATCTTGCCCATCAACTCATCCATCTTTGCTGCTAAACCATCCATGGCTTCTTGAGCAGTAAGTTCGCCAGTAACGGCACGAGAAATATATTTCCACCATTGCTCGGCCAATAAAGGATAATGCGGAACATTTGGCCCAGAGTCAGTCCACATATTTTCTACTGGTGAACGATAGAAAGTAATCAAGCCGCCCATTTCTCCTTCATGTTCACTGCACCAATCAGAGAAAAGCGTAGATTTTCTAACTGGTGTGCCACCAACGATAAATTTCTTTAAAGAAACAGTCTTTGAGGAACAGAATTGTGCCCACAACCAAGCTGCCTTACGATTGTCTCCTTTTACACTATTCTTCAGGATAGTCCAACTTCCAGCATCTTGATAACCTACTTTCATGCCCTCATCCCAGTAACGTCCGTGAGGTGTAGGAGCAACTCTCCATAATGGATATCCATTTTCGTCGGTAACCGGACTTGCCGGTGAATGGAAATCATCATTAGATAAAAAAGTAATATACTGGAAAGGTCTTTGAGCTATAATTCCTCGAGAGCAAACTGGTCCTGCTTCTGACCAGGTCATAGAACTTGCAAAAGGAGGAGCATATTTCTTTAACCAATCAAGATATTTTTGAAGAGCATAAACTCCGGATGGGGCATTAACTGCTCCGCCTCTTTCCACAGAAGAACCTACCGGGATATAATCTTCATTTACTCTGATTCCCCATTCATCTACAGGAACACCATTAGGCAGACCTTTATCTCCTGCTCCGGCAATAGATAGCCATGCATCGGTAAACCTCCACCCTAAAGAAGGTGATTTTTTACCATAGTCCATGTGACCATATACTGTTTTTCCATTAATTTCTTTACCGGTAAAGAATTCCGCAATATCTTCATAAGCAGCCCAGTTAAGTGGGACACCTAATTCGTAACCATATTCTGCTTTAAATTCTTTCATGAAGGCAGGATCAGTAAACCAATCATACCTAAACCAATATAAATTAGCAAATTGTTGATCGGGTATTTGTAATTGGTTTTTAGCATAATCCTGTCCAAATTCTAAATTTAACCAATCATTAAGGTCTAATCCGGGATTAGTTACGTCTTTACCTTCTCCAACCATATATTCTGACCAATTAAGTGCACTATTCAAACGCAGATGAGTACCGATTAAGTCTGCATCATTAACATAAATATCATAAAGTTTTACCCCTGTTTGAATCTGTCTTTGAACTCTATCAACTATTTCTCCTTCACCAATAATATCATGGGTCAGATCAATTCCAGTAATTTCAAAAAATGCTTTTGCTATAACATTAGCTTCATATTTATGGGTCTTGATTCCTTCAGCTACTGATTTAATTTCCATTCCCTTAAAAGGCTTCGCTGCCTTTACAAACCATTCTAACTCTGCAATTTGTTCTTCTTCGGTAAGAACAGAAGGCTGAAACACTTTAGCCCATTTTTGAATAGCCGCATCGGTTTCAGCATCACCAGTGCTTGCTAATGCTGAACTGCTAAATACCAAAGTAAGCAAAATTAAAGAACAAATGAGAAGCATAGTAACAAACAACTTTTTTGTATAATATAATTTTGACATATCTTTCCTCCTTAAATTTTAAAAAATAATAATTTACTTTCTAAGATCAAAATCAACAAATATCTAAATAACTTAAACTTCGCCTCCTCCCATATTCTCAGATTTTTTTATAAGCTCTAAAACCATTTTTTTACAATACTTTTAGAGTTCTGCTTAATTAAATTAAGCAAGGTAAAAATTACTCATTTTATTGATCGCTTACTGTTTAGGTATTACAATTTATACTCCAAATAAAAAAAGTCTATTTAGTAAAATAGAAGCAATGCCTCTAACAAATACTAAATAGACTTTTCTCTAATCTCCAGTCGCATTAATTATTTTTTAGATTTTTTATAAAATATTTATTTGAAAATACTTTTACATACATCTTAACAGTATTATTATTTTGTGTCAATGGAT
>JAYEGH010000007.1:0-26924 GCA_034659055.1 Candidatus Caldatribacteriota bacterium | reverse complement strand
CTAAAAATTTATCCTTTCTTAATTTGGAGTTAAATCCCTTCTTATGCATTTCTCCTTTAATGTAACTCATATATTCTTTTCTCTGTTCAATTATTTTTTCCTTTTCTTTTTTATGCCACTCTTCCTTTTTCTTTTTCTCTATTTCTTTTTGATTTTCTTTTTCTCTGTCTCTCTTGATATATTCTTTTTTCATTTCAATTTACCCCCTAACTTAATAATATTATAAGAGATTATGAAATTTTTTAAATTATTAATTCAAAGCTATTTCTAATAAAGCATAATTTTTAATGTAGGGGTCGAATTTATTCGACCCGATTTTTGGTAATTATTATTAAATTAATAAAAGGTTTGCCTTAAATTTAGTTAAACTGGCTAATTTTGCACCATTTAACAAAATATCCAACTCTTTTCCTTCTAAAGTCTCTCTTTCTATCAAATTAGTAGCAATCTTTTTTAATTTCCTCTTGTTTTTAGTTAAAATCTCTTTAGCTCTTGTATAAGCACTTTCGATAATTTTTCTAACTTCTTTATCAATTTTATTAGCAATCTCTTCACTGTAATCTTTATGTTCAGAAATATCTCTGCCTAAAAATATTTCGTGCTCTTTTCTTCCCAAAGTAACCGGCCCCAGAGTTTCACTCATTCCATACTCAGTTACCATTTGCCGCGCAATTTTAGTAGCTCTTTCCAAATCATTCTGAGCACCTGTAGTTATATCTTTGAATATTAGATCTTCGGCTACTCTTCCCCCCAATAAAACTGCTAATCTATCCAATAATTCTAATTTACTAACCAGGTATCTATCCTGAGTGGGAAGCTGTAAGGTATAACCCAAAGCAGCATTACCCCGTGGTATAATTGATACTTTATGTACCGGATCACAATTGGGTAGTAATTTCGCTACTAAGGCATGTCCCGATTCGTGATAAGCTACTATTTCTTTTTCTTTATCACTTATTAATCTACTTTTTCTCTCCGGTCCGGCAATTACCCTATCTGTAGCTTCTTCAAATTCTTCCATTTCTATAGCTTTTTTAGCCTTCCTTGAAGCCAATAAAGCTGCTTCATTTACTAAATTTGCTAAATCAGACCCGACAAATCCAGGAGTCCTTCTAGCTAAAACTTTAATATCTACCTCTTTTGATAGGGGTTTACCCCGGGCATGGACTTTCAAGATTGCTTCCCTGCCTAAGATATCCGGTCTATCGATAACTATACGTCTATCGAACCTACCCGGTCTTAAAAGTGCCGGATCTAAGATATCCGGACGGTTAGTGGCAGCAATTAGAATAATTTCGGTGGTTTGATCAAAACCATCCATTTCTACCAAAAGTTGATTTAAGGTCTGCTCCCTTTCGTCATGCCCTCCTCCCAGACCGGCTCCCCGGTGTCTGCCTACTGCATCTATTTCATCCATAAATATAATGCAAGGACTATCAGCCTTTGCTTGCTTGAACAGATCCCTTACTCTTGAAGCACCAACACCTACAAACATTTCTACAAAATCAGAACCACTAATGCTAAAAAAGGGAACTTTTGCTTCCCCTGCAATAGCACGAGCCAGTAAGGTTTTACCTGAACCCGGAGGACCATAAAGTAATACACCTCGGGGAATTTTGGCCCCCAGTTTTTTAAACTTTGCCGGATTCTTTAAAAATTCGATTACTTCTTCCACTTCCTCTTCTGCTTCATCGACACCAGCCACATCCTTAAAGGTGACCTTGGGGACATCCTTGGTCAGGCGTTTGGCTTTACTTTTACCGAAGGACATTACTTTATTTCCTCCACCTTGCATCTGTTGTAACATAAACAACCATATTCCGATAATTAAAAGCATGGGCAACAAAGATGAAAGTAAGCGCATCCACCAGGATACTTCTACCGGTGGTTTTGCCACTATTTCAATATTTTTGCTTCGAAGAACATTCATCATTTCCGGATCATCCGGTGAATAAGTAGAAAATTTCGTACCATTCATCAAACTACCGCTTATAGAATTTTCTACAATGGTAACCTGAGCAACATTATTTGATTCCACTTCTTTTAAAAACTGGGAATAAGTAATTTCCTGGCTGGTAGATTCCGGCTCAAAAAAAGAACTTATAACTGAAAATGCTATAATTAATATCAGTAAATATAGACCTATATTTTTATATTTTTTATTTCCTTTAAAATTTTTTTTATTGAAATCAGGTAGTTTAGCCAATCAAAATCTCCTTTTCAAAAATTTATTTTTAATAAAAGTAAAACTACTTTTATCGCAAAGTAATTTTAGCATATTAATAAAATAAAAACAAACACAATCATAATATCGTATCGCGTATTGCGTATCGAGTATCGCGTGAAGAAAAAGAACTATAGGAAAAAGAATGCAGGAAAACAAATGCAATAAATATTCTATTATCTTTCTTGCTACCCCACTGAAGTTTACATTAATAATCGTATCTCCTAAAGAAAAATAGGAGTCAGGGTCAGAATCCAGAAGGACATATAATAACTCCTTAGACGACCTAATGTTATTCTGAATACTGGATTCTGGCTACTGACTTCTGGATTCTGAACGCGCTACTCGATACGCAATACGCAATACGATATTACTTCAGCTCTCCCTTGTATATTTTCGGACTAAGAGTAAAGATATAAGGAACATTCCTATATTTTCCTGCGTAATCCAAACCATAACCTACAACAAATTTGTTTGGAATATCAAACCCGAAATAATTTACTTTAATATTAACCTTTCTTCTATCATTTTTAGTTAAGAGGGTGCAAACTTTTAAACTGGCAGGTTTTCTTGATTTTAGCATTCGAAGTAAATAATCCAGAGTTAATCCGGTATCTATTATATCCTCAACTATTAAAACATTCTTACCTTCAATACTTTCATTTAAATCTTTCAATATTCTAACCACACCTGAAGATTTTGTTGCAGCTCCGTAACTCGAAATAGCTATAAAATCAAATATCATAGGAATAGAAATTGCCCGAGCTAAATCAGCCATAAAAATTACTGCTCCCCTAAGCACGCCAACAAGAACTAAATTTTTATTTTGATAATCTTTGGTTATCTTTTTACCTAATTCTGCTATTTTTTCTTTAATTTCTTCTTCTGTAATCAAAATTTCATCAATTTCATTATTTTTTAACATATATTCTCCTCACTTCCTAAAAACTCTTTTCTGTTATACAAAATCCAGGTTTGTTAAATGCTAACTTTACATAAAGTATTTTTTTTGTATTAGCCTTAATCTTAACCCGATCATCTAATCTCATCCCTGCAATCCAAAGGATTTTTTCCTTACTATCGACCAATAGAGGGATCAAATTTCGTTGTCTTTTTGATATTTTTTTATCTATAAAAAATTTTTTTACTTTTTTAAGTCCATTCATATTTATCGGATAGAATTTATCACCAAAACGCCTATTTCTTATTTTGATAGGAAATTTAACTTTATCAAAATCTATAAATTCTGCAAATTCCGAGTTGGATTTCTCTCTTCTATCATATTCTGAAGGGTCTATTTCTCTTGAATTGAATACTTTTATCTCAATTGTTACCCCTAAAAGTTTAATTCTTTCTTTGCCGGGAACCGATAAATAATGTTCCCAAAAAGCAGGCGTTTTATATTTATGTCCGGTACCTCTTTTTTCTTTATAAATTATTAATTCATTATACACTTTTATAATTTTTAATTCTTCAGGCAAATTTAATTTTTTTTCGCCTAATTGATAATCAGTAAGTTTTAAAATCTGATAAATATGCTTAAAACTAATAGAAAACAAATTTCCCTTTACAGTTTTGATAGCTTTTCTAATTACCCTTCTTTTTAAAGCTAGAGGGAGAACCTTTAATTTTTTTAGATCAATAATTATACGATCTTTATTTTCTTCTTTTATTATCTGCATGAATGATGTTTCTGTTTTTTCTTGAAGGTATCCTGATGCTTCAGAGACAATATTTCTAAGCCTTAATAGATTATCTTTAATATTCTTATTATATTTTCGTGAAAGAAGAGGCAACAATTCCAGCCTAATTTTATTTCTAAAGTATACAGATGTTTTATTGCTCGAGTCTATACGGTATTTTATCTTATGTTTTTGGCAATATTCCTCGATTTCTTCTCTGGTACATTCTATTAGTGGTCTGATTATATTTCCCCGAACAGGCGGAATTCCCATTAATCCTTCCAGTCCGCTTCCTCTAATAATTCGCATTAATACAGTTTCTGCTTGATCATCTGAACTATGTCCTAAAGCAATCTTATTTGTACCAAATTTCTTAGCGGTTTCCATATAAAATCTATAGCGGTATTCCCTGGCAGCTTCCTCTAGACTCAATGAGCGGTTTTTATAAAACTTATATAAATCGTAATTTTTAATTTCGCAAGATAAGTTCAATCCTTTTGCAATTTTTTTAACAAAATCAGCATCTTTATCCGATTCTTTGCCTCTAAGCATATGGTTTAGATGGGCAATATAAATAGATAAATGATATTTCTCTTTTAAAGATAATAAAAACATCAGAAGAGAAATTGAGTCAGGTCCCCCTGACACACCTATTAATACTTTATCATTGAAAGAAAGCATATTGAACCTTTTTATAGTATTAAATGCTTTTTCTTCCAACATTTTTAGTCTCCTTGCAATTAAAGGCCTCCCGATTGGAAAGGCCCTTAATTCATAGATACACAAATATGGTGGCGGTGCTGAGATTCGAACTCAGGACACTGCGGGTATGAACCGCATGCTCTAGCCATCTGAGCTACACCGCCGAAAATTAGTCGTTAGTGAATAAACCTATCCTGGAGCGTATAGCGTTTAGCGTATAGAACATTAGTTATCCAGTTTGCCAGTTTGCCAGTTAAAATACAGGTTACAAGATATAATAATTGACCAATTAACCGATTGACCAATTTACCAATTGAAGACAGGAAATTAGTTAACCAGATATATTAATTAACCGGCTCCAAGTTAAAAAGCTTTTGCAGTAAACTGAAAACTGATTTTCTTTATCTAAAAACTATAAACCATTAAACCAGTTTTATATCTTGTATCTTTTTAAACTGTAAACCGAAAACCGATATCTGAAAACTATCTTCCCATCTTGCATCTTGAATTTTATCTTTTCCTAGCTATATACTATATACTCGATACTTTATACTGTTTTCCTATTCACTATTTTTATTATATTAATAAAAAACCTCTATCATTTTTTTGATTTAGAGGTTTTCATAATTTGGTTGCGGGGGGCGGATTCGAACCACCGACCTTCAGGTTATGAGCCTGACGAGCTACCTAACTGCTCCACCCCGCTTCAAATTTTAATGTCTTGAAATATTTTAAATTCTAATTCTAATTTACCTATATCTAAAAGTGCCGGAGGCCGGAATCGAACCGGCACGAATCTTACAATTCGCAGGATTTTAAGTCCTGTGCGTCTACCTATTCCGCCACTCCGGCAAACTGCAACTAATTATATGATAAATCTTTCTGCTCGTCAATAGTATTTCTATAGTATTTATACAGTTATGGCGAAAAATTGTAAATATTCAATTTGTTAGTAGCTAAAAATTATTCCTTTAGTCATATTTTGTTAAATCAGAAGTTTAAAATGAAAAACTTTAATTATTACTTAAAGATTCAATTTATCCATATAATTTAAGAAAATAGATAGATTTTTTCATTTTTCAGTACCTTTGATCAATATCTCCCCGGGTTTGGTAAGGCCTAATTCTTCCCGGGCAATCTTTTCAACGGATTTATCTTCTTTTAAAGACTCTATTTCTTCTGATAAATCTTTGTTCTTTGTCTTTAATTCCGCTATCTCTGATTCCAGTCCTTTAATATTTTCCTTTAATTGTAAGATTCTTGCGTATTTACCAGAAAATATATAGGCAGCATAAAAAATTAAAAGCAATATTAAAACCCAAACTAATTTTGATTTAAATATCGTTTTAATCGATATCATTTTAAATTAAACACGGCCTTCCCCCGATAAACCGCTAATTCTCCTAATTGTTCTTCAATTCGTAATAATTGGTTATATTTTGCAATACGCTCTGTCCTGCAAATAGAACCGGTTTTTATCTGGCCTATATTTGTTGCAACGGCTAAGTCGGCTATGGTAGTATCTTCTGTCTCTCCGGAACGATGAGATACTACCGATGTAAAACCTGCTCTTTTTGCAGTTTCAATAGTATCTAAAGTTTCCGTTAAAGTTCCTATTTGATTTAATTTTATTAAAATTGAATTAGAAGCTTTCAATTCTATTCCCCGATTAAGCCTTTTCTTGTCAGTAACGTAAAGATCATCACCTACAATTTGTATTTTTTCTCCTAGTCTTTCTGTAAATTTTTGCCAACCTTTCCAATCATCTTCTGCAAGACCGTCTTCTATGGAAATTATTGGGTATTTTTCTACTAATTCAGCATAATAGTCAATCATTTCTTCCGAGGTTCTAATAGTGCCTTCTCTCGATAGATTATATTTTTTATCTTTGAATAACTCTGAAGCTGCAGGGTCTAAAGCAATATAAATATCTTTCCCCGGTTCGTAACCTGCTTTTTTAATTGCCTCTACTATTACCTGAATCGCTTCTTCGCTGGATTTTAAATTAGGAGCAAAACCGCCTTCATCTCCTACAGAAATATTATATCCCTTTTCCTTTAAAACTTTTTTCAAAGTATGAAATGTTTCAGCCCCCATTCGCAGACTTTCCTTAAAATTTTCACCACCTGCAGGAACAATCATAAATTCCTGTAAATCAACTCCGCTGTCTGCATGTTTTCCACCATTTAATATATTCATCATAGGAACCGGAAGCTCTTTACCGTTTACTCCTCCGATATAACAATATAAGGGCAAGCCTAAAAAATCAGCACCTGCTTTTGCTGTAGCTAAAGATACTCCTAAAATTGCATTAGCCCCTAACCGATTTTTATTCGGGGTTCCGTCAAGTTTAAGTAATAAATTATCAATTAATAATTGGTCTAACCCATCATAGCCGAGAATCTCCGGGGCAATAATTTCATTTACATTTTTAACTGCTTTCTGCACCCCTTTTCCTAAATATCTTTTTGGATCTCCATCCCTTAATTCAATGGCTTCATGTACTCCTGTGCTAGCTCCCGAAGGAACTTGAGCTACTCCTATAGCCCCACTTTCCAATTCTATTTCTACTTCAATTGTAGGATTCCCTCTGGAATCCAATATCTCTCTAGCATAGACATCAAAAATATTACTCATTTTATTTTCTCCTTTTTTTATTGTAATTATCTCTATATTATGTTGCTATTTTACTCAAAGTGCGTAAATTGAATTATTTATTATCCACTAAAATAGCTAAACAAAAAAGAACCCAAACTAAAATAAATCAATAAACTCCCTATATCTACAGTTGTAGTAATAAAAGGTCCTGTAGCAATTGCCGGATCTATATTAATTTTGGTAAAAATTAAAGGTAATAATGTACCTACAGTTGCTGCTGTTATCATAGTAAAACATAAAGATAATCCAATTGCTATCCCTAATAAATAATTGTCCTGCCAAATTAATGCTACCAAACCTATAATAACTCCAACGATTATTCCTATTAAACTACCCACTTTAGCTTCAGTCCAAACATTTTGCCATAATTCTTCCAGCTTAAGTTGACCCGTTGCTAAAGCCCGAACAGTAATAGTGGAAGATTGAGCACCTACATTTCCACCCATTGCCATAATTATAGGTATAAAAAAGGCTAGGGCAACAACGGTCTGAAGCACATCAGAATGAAATTTAATTACTGATCCAGATATTATTTCTCCGAACATACAAATAAACAACCAGGGAAGTCGAGATTTCATTCTGGTTAAAGAATTTGCTTTAACCAGTTTATCTTCATATATTTCAGATGAACCGACCATCATGTGAATATCTTCGGTAACCTCTTCTTCTAAAACGTCAATAATATCATCTACTGTAATAATTCCCAATAAAACCATTTTTTTATCAGTAACCGGCAGAGCTAAAAAATCATAATCAGAAATCTTACGAGCGACTTCTTCTTGATCTTCAGTATCAAAAACACTAACCACATCATCTTCCATAATGTCTGATATCTTTGCTTTGGGTTTAGCTAGAATTAGATCCCGTAAAGAAATTACTCCGATTAATCTTTCTTTTGCATCAATAATATAAACATAATAGATCATCTCTGCTTCCGGGCTCAGTTCCCTTATCCTGTTTATTGCTTCTTCTGCAACAATGTCCTCAGGGAGAGAAACAAATTCATTATTCATTATGCTTCCGGCAGTATTCTCTTCATATTTTAATAATTTTTCTATTTCCTTAGCCTCTTCTTTAGGCATTAAATCTAATAATTCACGAGATTTTTGAGGAGTTATCTCGCCTAAAAAATCAGCTGCTTCATCAGTATTCATTTCTTCTAATATGTCAGAAGCTTTCTCTTTACCCAGAGCTTCCATAATTTTGGTTTGTATTTCGGATCCCAATTCAGAGAGCAATTCAGCAACTTTTTCGTCATCTCCAAGCAATTTAAATACTTCAATAATTTTTTCCAGGGGCAAATAGTCGGTTATTTCAGCAAATTCTGTCGGATGTAAGTTATCAATTATCTCTTTTAATTCTTTATGCTTTTTTTCTTCCAATATTATTGTTATTTTTTCTGATAATCTTTTTTTCTCTTCTTCCATTTGACTAAAACCTCTTTTATTGAATTACAAATAAAAAACACGGCTCCAAGTTCATAGCTCTTTAAATGTTATATAGAGAATTCAGGAGTCAGGAGAATACTTAATATAATATATCTAAAATATTATATTTAATTATTTTTATTATTCTGGATACCGAATTCCGGCTACTGGATTCTAAATTTTATTTCTCAATCTTCTTCTTTTTTAATTTCTTTTAAAATTTTATACAAATATACGGCTTGTTTTGCTTGAATGTTTCTTGAGGGGACTTCTAATATTTTTACAATAATAATTTTTGATGAAAAACGAATTTCCACTTCATCGTCAATTTTAATTTCGTCTCCTGCCTTAGCTATCTTTTTATTAACCTTAACACATTTAGCAAGACAAGCTTTTTTAGCTTCTGTTCTTCTCTTAATTAATCTGCTTATTTTCAAAAATTTATCTAATCGCATAGTTTAATTTACCTATTCTCCAATTCACCAATTAATATAAGGATTAAGATTAATTCTCTAATTTGCTAATTAAATTAGTCATTAGTGAATACTATCAGAGCGTAAAGTGTAAAGCTAAAAACGCAAAACCAAAACTTAAAACCTAAAACCTAAGAAAAAGTTTTGAATTTTGAATTATGGTTTTTCGCTTTTCGCTTTAAGTTTTTAGTTTAATGCTGGTGTAATACGATATACGAATACTATACGGTAAACGCTACATGCTCTACGCTAGCTTTACCCGTAGCAATTCCTATCCGCTATCTTCTTTTTTACTATATACTCAATACTCGATACTATATACTATATTTATTCTTTTGTCTTTAATTGCGGGAAAAGGATAACTTCTTTAATTGAACTTGAATTTGTAAGTAACATCATTAACCTATCAATGCCTATTCCTAATCCTCCGGCTGGTGGCATACCACACTCTAGAGCTTCTATATAATCTTTATCCATAAAGTGACTTTCCATATCTCCTGCCTCTTTTTTCGCAACTTGTTCTTCAAATCTATGCCTTTGTTCGGCAGGGTCATTTAATTCGGTAAAAGCATTAGCCAGTTCCATCGAATTAATAAATAACTCAAAGCGTTCTACTATTTTCGGATTATCTTTTTTTTGTTTTGATAATGGAGAAACTTCAACTGGATAATCTATGATAAAAGTTGGCTGAATTAAAGTTGATTCTACATATTTTTCAAAAAGCTCATTAATAATTTCGCCTTTAGTAATTTTACCTTTTTTGCTCTTTATCTCCAGATCGTTTTCTTTTATAGTCCTGTCAAAATCTTTTTGGGTTAATTTTTCTACATTAATTCCGCACCCTTCCTCAATGGCTTCGTACATACTTATTCTTTTCCAGGGAGGAGAAAAATCAATTTTATTTCCCTGATACTCAATTTTTAAGGTTCCTAAAACCCTTTTCACCATATAAACAATCAGTTCTTCAGTAATTTGCATCATGGTATTGTAATCAGCATATGCTTCATATAGCTCTACCATGGTAAATTCCGGATTGTGTTTAGTGGAAATGCCTTCATTCCTGAAATTACGGCTTAATTCATAAACCTTTTCTAATCCCCCAACTAATAATCGTTTTAAATATAGCTCCGGTGCTATTCGTAGATAAAAATCCCTGTCTAAAGCATTATGATGAGTAATAAAAGGCCGTGCAGTAGCTCCTCCCGGGATAGGTTGCATAATAGGGGTTTCAACTTCCAAAAATCCTTTGTCATCTAAGAAGTTTCTCATTGACTGAATAATCTTGCTTCTTTTAATAAAAATATCTCTAACTGAAGAGTTTACTATTAAATCTAGATATCTTTTCCTGTATCTTGTTTCTATGTCTTTAAGTCCATGCCATTTTTCCGGTAAACTGCGTACAGATTTACATAGAAGAGTCAATTCTTCTACAAATACACTAATTTCGCCTGTTCTTGTTTTAAATACTAACCCTGAAACTCCCAAAATATCACCAACATCAATTTTACGAAAGAGATTAAAAGCTTCTTGGCCAACCTTGTTTGATTTTATATAAACTTGAATCCTGCCATCTATATCTTCAATGTCAGCAAATGCAGCTTTTCCGTGCCCTCTTAAAGACATCATTCTACCAGCAATGATCACCTTTTCCTTACCGCATTCACCAATTTCCAAATTTTTGTATTTTTGTATTATCTCTCCCGTCTTGTGAGTTCTGATAAATTTTTGCCCAAAAGGATCAATCCCTTCCTTTTTTAGATCTTCTATTTCTTTCCATTTCATGGAAATCATTTCTGCCGTACTCTTTTTTACCTCCATTAACTCACCCCTCTGTTTCTGTAAATATAAATTAACCCGAAAAATTAATTCAAGTTATATTCTTACTCAATGTATGTATCTATTCACACTATAATGCACCATCTATGTTAAAACACTTAAAATAAATAATGAACAAAGTATATTATATTTTAACATTTTTAATAACTTTGTTCATTATAACATTTATTACAAATAAAATTATTTAATATCTAAAATTTTATATTTAAGGTTCCCTGCCGGTACCCTAATTTCTACAATATCCCCTTTCTTTTTTCCTAGTAATGCTTTCCCGATAGGTGAAGAGATAGATATTTTTCCATAGTCCGGCTCAGATTCCACATAATCCAAAATGATAAATTTAATCTCTTTCCTCTTCTTTACATCTTTAACCTGCACTTCCGATCCGAGTGATACACAATCTAGCGCATTTTTATTTTTATCTATCAATTCGTAATTTTCAAGAATCTTTTCCAGTGCGAATATTCTTCCTTCTATAAAAGCCTGTTCATTTTTAACTGCTCTGTATTCTGCATTTTCAGCAATTTCACCAAAGCTAATTGCATTTCTGATTTTTTCAGCAATCTCTTTTCTTTTGACTCTTTTAAGATTATGCAGTTCTTCTTCTACTTTTTGCAAACCTTCTTCTGTTAACATAACTTTTTTACCAAACATTGTGCATCTCTCCAAATAATATTTGTTATATTTATTTTAAAACCCAAAAAATATCAATTTTTACAACCAACAGATAAAATATACATATCAAAAAAACTTTTATTTTTTGGGGATAATAATCATTTATTAAATATAATTGTTTTTTATATAAATCAAATATAAGCACTATTGCTTTTTGATAATTAACAGTGCTTATATTCAGATAATATTCTTTATATAAGAAATTATAAGGTATTGGTTTTTTCTTGTCAAATAAATTTAACTAACAATAAATTTACTATATCTAAATCAAGTTTAGTTTTTTTCCGGATTTTTCAAAAATATCTAAAGCTTCATCTATATCTTCAGAGGTGTGGTTAGTTAAAACATGAGCTCTTAACCTGTTAGTTCCTTTAGGAATTGCCGGGAAGAGAATAGGACAGATAAATACACCTTCATTATTAACCATTTTGCATAACTCTAAAGTATCTTCTTCATTCCCCACTATAAGAGGAACAATAGCAGTAGCACTGCGCCCGGTATTATATCCCATAAAATCTATACCTTCTTTAAATCTCTTCATGTTTTTTTGTAAATTTTCAATACGTTCCGGTTCATCTTCAATCACTTCCAAAGCAGCTTTAGCAACCGCAGCGGTAACAGGAGGAAGGGGTGCTGAAAATATAAATGGTCTTGAGTTATGTCTCAAATAATCAACCATATCTTTATTCCCTGCTATATATCCTCCTACAGAGGGAATAGTCTTGCTTAAAGTTCCCATATGGATATCTACTGCATTCTTTAATCCAAAGTATTCCTCTATCCCATGACCTGTTTTGCCTAATACTCCAATAGAATGGGCTTCATCTACCATTACTTTAGCATTATATTTTTTAGCTATCCGCGATATTTCGGGTAAGTTAGCTACATCTCCCTCCATACTATATACTCCATCCACTACTATTATCTTGTTAATATATTCCTTAGAATTAATTAGAATATCTTCTAATCTTTTCATATCATTATGTAAAAAGGTTTTATATCTTGCTCCTGAAAGTATGCATCCATCGATAATGCTGGCATGATCTATTTTATCGATTATAACTAGATCTCCTCTTTGATAGAGAGAAGTAATAGCCGCCAAATTAGTAACATACCCACTCGTATATGTAATTGCGTTTTCAGCTCCCTTAAATTCAGCAATTTTTGCTTCCAATTCTTCATGTAACTTAGTAGTGCCTGACAACAATCTAACCCCGGAGGTTCCTGTCCCATATTTTTCAATAGCCTTAATAGCAGCCTCTTTTAATTTAGGATGATCGATTAATCCTAAATAATTATAAGAGGCAAACATTATTTTTTCTTTTTGATCGACAAATACTCTTGCTTTTGCTGCTTCTTCAATAGTTTTTAAATAGAAAAAAGTATCTTTTTCTTTCATTCTGTCAACTCTTTGTTTAAGTTCATTTATTCTATCTTCTAATAAAATTGTCATTTTATTTCTCCTTTTATCTTAGTTTATATTAATTTTTTAGTTTAATTTTTCTATTCTGGGTTTAAAACCAATTTTTTTCATTAATTTCAAATAATCCTCTGGTTTTAATTCTTCTGGAGATTTTCCAGAAACAGCCACTAATGTAGCCTGAAACACATTGGTTCCAAAAGACCTTCCTTCAAATTCCGGAGTTGTAGTTATTAAATAACTTACCCCTCTATTTTTAAGGTCTTCTACGTTAGAACTAGTAACAGTATTGGTAATAACAATCTTACCTTCCATTTTGTTGGGCATATACTGGCTTATGCCTAAATAATCTCCTGCAATTATATCAGCATCTTGAAAATATTTAACATATTTTAAATTAGATTTTTCCTGCTTTTCACCGGTAGGATACAAGTATTTTATGGGAAGATGAACCAATATAGGCAACAATAGGCTCGCAATTATGTTAATGGTTTTAAAAGAATACATGGGAATAGGCATATTTAAACAAAATATTAAATCTCCAAAAGTCATCTTGCACCCGGCTTCTATTAAGCCCTCAGCCATTCCGAATCTATCTACTGTAATAGTAACTAAAGCCTTTTTTTCTTTTAATTCAATATCGGTTTGGGTATCGATATATTTTACTACACTTTTTTCTAATACATATTTTATTCCGGTACCATCTACAATAGGAGTTTTTTTAATAACGCTAACTATTCTCTCCGATTCTTTTATGGTATATCTTTTCCCTTGAGGCCCGGAATACAAATATAAATCTGTCCCGCCTAAACTGAAGACATCAACTTTCCCATCATTCTCCCGGAATATTTGCATCATCTTTTTAACATCGCCATTAGTTCCTCTTCTTTCTATTTCAACTTTTTCTCCCAAGACCTCTATCACGGCTTTATGGTCTCTGATTGAGGAACCCAAACTGACCCCTAAAACTTTTTTCATTCTTAAACCTCACCCTCTTTTTTTTGGAATTTAAACTAATTTTTAACCTGTTTTACTATTTCTATTATCCTTTCAGGATTAACATATTTACTCTCTTTAATAGGCGAATGACCGATAATTATGCCAATCACCTGAACACTGAATATTTTCTCTACTATAGGTACTCTCATATCTGAACCCATGAAAACAATTAAATCAAAATCTGCCAAGTTAACGATTACTTCTATAACTTCATTAAATAATTCACTTTTAGTTTTTTTCTTTATAAACTCAAAGCGCTCCTCTTGGGTTAAAAGTAAGATATACTCAATTCCCAGCTCTTTTGCCAAACTGGTAAGCTCTTCCTTGTTTTTGATGGGAAAACCAATCAAGGCAATCTTCTTACCTTTTCTTATCTCACCCAAACTTTCCAATCTGGAGACAAAAGTTCTTTCCACTCCTAATTTGCGGGCAACCCCTTCTTGCGTTATTCCTTTGCTTCTTAATTTTATAATCTTATCGATTTCCCTACTTAGTTTTTCTTTAGATATTATTTTTTCCCCGATTCGAATAAATTGCATTTTTTAAATCTCCTGTATACATTTTTGTATACACGCAATATAGCACAAACTTTTTACAAAAGCAAGTTATTTTTATCTGCATCTCTGAAAGAGTAACATGAAGCATATAATGTAAAGCTTTAGTGTGTAATAAACGGAACAATTGCAATCAAGAAGAGAGATAAGGTTAGAAGTTAATAATTTTGTTCAATAATTCCTCCCCCTACAACTATATCTTTTTGATAAAAGACTGCTGATTGTCCGGGAGTTATTGCTCTTTGAGGTTGTTTAAAATCAACTAAGATTCTCCTGTTTCCATAAGGATAAATAGTGGCTTTAGACTCTTTGGTATTATATCTTATTTTCACCATTGCCTCTACAGGAGACAAAAGTTTGTTTCCAGATATAATACTTATATTATTAATTGAAAATCTACTTTTATAAAGATCACTATCATCACCCAAAACAATCGTATTTTCTTGTGGGTTTAACTTTATTACATACATGCGCTTATTTAAAGATACTCCCAATTTTTTTCTTTGTCCAACTGTATAAAAAGGAATGCCTTGATGCTCTCCTAATACTTTCCCTTCTTTATCTATAAATTTACCTGGCCTGATAGCCTCTTGAATATGGTTAGTTAAAAATTTTCTATAATTATCATCCCGGATAAAACAAATTTCCTGGCTCTCTTCTTTTTTATAATTTTTTAATCCGTATTTTTTAGCCAATTCTCTGGTTTGGCTTTTCTTAAATTTTCCCAAAGGAAATAAAATATAGGGCAATACTTTCTGATTTAATCTATAAAGGAAATAAGATTGATCTTTACTTTTAAATAAGCCTCTCTTAAGTAAATATTTCTGACTCATTCTATTATATTCATTGAAAGCATAATGACCGGTAGCAAGATAATCCAAACCTAAAGATTTCGCTTTCTCCAATAATAATCCAAATTTTATTTTCAAATTACAAGTTACGCAAGGATTAGGGGTTCGACCTGCTAAGTATTCTTTACAAAAACGATTTATTATCAACCTTTTAAATTCTCTGGTAAAATCAAAAATATGCCAGGGAATTTCAAGGTTTTGAGCGGCCTGTTCCGCTGATTGTAAACTTTCGTTATTATCATAATGGTGTATAGTAATACCAAGAACATCATACCCTTCTTCTTTTAATAATGCAGCAGCTAAAGAACTATCTACTCCTCCGCTCATAGCTACTGCCACTTTCTTTTTTTTTGAAATTTTATTCATTTTTTTATCTTTTAACATCTTTTGTATTTTAAACTCTTAAGATATCCAATTCCTCTTCTTTTATTTGTTTTACCTTTTTAGTTTTTAAAAATCTTCCCATTGAGTCATAATAGTCAATATTTACCTCTTCGGACTTTTCCTTGTCTTTACCACAATATCTTGCAGTAATTTGGCAGGCTTTTTTAATTAAGCCATCATTTATTTTGTATACTTTTTTTAACAAGGCAATTGGACCTTTTACTTCACTTGCCTCAAAAAGAAAATCCCCTTCCTGGAAATATTTTCTTATCTGCTCGTTTTCCTCCTTGTTTCTTCCCACTACCAATTTAATATCTTTAGTTAATCGAAAATGTCTACCCAATTTTAGTAACTCTATTTCCTTTATAGAATATTCTTCTTGAGTAATTAAATCTTTTAATCTCTTGGAAAAACCAGGTTCGGTCAATTTGCAACCTCCGGCTGGAGAGGGATAATCTTTTATCCCCATTTGAATTGCTAATTCCATTTGCCTTTTACGTGAACGACCGGAAATGTCTAATAATTTGTTTCTATCTACCAACCCTTTTTCTTCCGGAATAGTTTCCGGTAGCAATAAAGCTGACAAGGGTCGAAGAATTAGACCTTGATATCCCGATTCTTTTTCTATTACTTTTAAGCTATTTCTGTTTTGAGACATTGGTCTTTCCCCTATAACTTCACCGCTTAAAATAAAAGATGCTCCTATCCTGGTCATATATTCTCCCGCCTTTTTGAACATAAAGGTATGGCAGTCTATACAGGGATTCATATTCTTACCTAATCCATGCTTGGGATTTTTTAAAATCTCCAGCAGTTCCTGGGTAATATCAATAATTTCTAAATCCATATCTAAACCTTTTACTGCTGAAAAGGTCTCACTTAAACCAAAAAAAGGAGTTTTGAAGTTAATTCCTTCTACTTCTATTCCTTGTCCCTGGATAAGTTTTACTGCTAAAATACTATCCAGACCACCGGAAAATAAAGCAACTGCCCTTATTTTATCTTTCATCTTTTTGTTTTTCTCCTATTTTTTGACTAATAATACATAAATCTTTCAAAGAAGTAGAGTCCAAGGTTTGATTTATCTTATCAGTTACCTCCTCTAATAATATCTTGATGGCACAATTCTCTTTTTTTTTACATTTTTTTAGAGAACTCTTTTTAATTTTTTGATCAGCTAAAATGCAATCAACTAAAGCTATCGGTCCTTCGACTGCTCTAATTATGTCACCAGCATTGATCCTTTCTGTTTCTTTGATTAACAAATATCCTCCGCTTGCCCCTCTGATGCTTTTTACCAAATTTGCTTTCTTTAATTTATTGAATAACTGCTCTAAGTATTGCAGAGATATCTCTTGTCTTAGAGAAATATCTCTTAAAGAAATCGGCTTTAAATTATTACATTGAATTTGAGCTAAATCTATCATTGCCCGAAGCGCATATCTTCCTCGAGTTGATAATTTCATTAGTCTTTCTCCTCAATTAGAATTATTTTCCTAAAAATTATATTATTTATGACTATTTTTGTCAACATTTTACTTAAGG
Source organism: Candidatus Caldatribacteriota bacterium (assembly GCA_034659055.1). Lineage (GTDB taxonomy): Bacteria > Atribacterota > Phoenicimicrobiia > Phoenicimicrobiales > Phoenicimicrobiaceae > JAYEGH01. The sequence continues at coordinate 9,494 of JAYEGH010000007.1, read as the reverse complement.
ATGAAGATATTTTTCGTTACTTAAGTTCTCTTTTAAAAAATTGAAAGTTAATGAATCAAACCATCCCCAAAAAACAAATTAGTCTACAATTAAATATACTATCTGTTAGAATAAAAAAGGAGCAGATAACTAGATCTGCTCCTTTTTTATTTATATTATTTTTTATATTACTTATTTATTTTACTCACAAGTTATAGCTTCCACCGGACATCCGTCAGCTGCCTCTTTGCAAGATTCTATTAAATCATCCGGTACTGTACTAACCTTTACTGTCGCCATATCATCCTTAACTTCAAATACTCCGGGACAAGTATCTTCACAAAGTCCACATCCAGTACATAAATCTTCATCTACTACTGCTTTCATTTCGCTTCATCCTCCTTTTATTTTTATTACAAATATTACAAATTGTAATAAATTAATTAACAACATTAAGAATAACTCATAAATAAATAAAATTCAAGTATTTCTAAAATAATTTTGTATTGTCTATTGTGCTAAAAATAAAGTAAAAATTTAAACTATATAGAATAATTATTTTGCAACAATTCTTACAATGTATATTCCATGAAGTCCTCAGCTAATAAAGATTGAGGAAATATACTTTTTGCCTCAATAAGTAAATCTTCTTCGGTTCTTGTATTTTTATTATTATTTGTCCCATATCTTGGGCTAATATGAGTCAATATAAGCTGCTTAACCTTAGCTCTTTTTGCTACCGTTGCCGCTATTCTTGTAGTTGAATGAAAATTTTGCTGAGCATTTTCTTGTTCTTGTTGAGAAAAGGTTGATTCATGAATTAAAAGATCAGCATCTTTCGCTAAGGAAATTAACTTTTCGGAATAACCAGTATCACTGCCAAAGACTATTTTTTTAGCTTTTCTTATATTATTAATGAATTCTTTCCCTTGGAAAACCCGTCCATCAGGCAATTTGACTGTTTTACCTTTCTTTAGAGCGCTATAAACCGGCCCAGGTTTTATATTATATTGTTGAGCCTTTTCTATTAAAAAATGACTAGTATTCTTTTTTTCTTCAACAGAATAAGCATAAGTTTTTATATTATGATTAAGTTCATTATATCTAACGATATAATCTTCATCTTCCCAGATTACTCCGGCTGATAAATTTGGAGGTATAACTTTTATTTTAATTTCGTAAGGAACATAAGTTTTAGTTATATTTAAAGTTTCTTTTAGATAGATATCGAGGCCTTCAGGGCCAAATATTTGTATTCCACACTGATTTTTCCCTCCCTGTAAACCTCGAGAAGCTAGGATTCCCGGAAGACCAAATAAATGATCCCCATGTAAATGAGAAATAAAAATCTTCTCTAATTTAGATATTTTTATAGAAGTTTTTTGAATCTGCTGTTGAGTCCCTTCTCCGCAATCCCATAACCATAATTTATTTTTATTCATAAAGACAAGGGCAATAGAAGATACATTACGTTTCAAAGTAGGCATGCCTGAACTGGTACCTAAAAATATTATTTTCATTAATTTTCACCTAATTTCTTCATCGTTTTTTCCGCATTCAACAGCTTGGCCTTTTAAAATTTCCATCCCATGAGGTAAGCTATCTAATATTATTTTTAAAGATTCTCTTACCCCTTTAGGACTACCGGGTAAATTTATAATCAAACTTTCTTTTCTAATCCCTGAAACTGCTCGAGATAATATCGCTCTATTAGTTTTTTTAAAACTTTCATTCCTTATAATTTCACTAATTCCTGAAACTTCTTTTTCTATCACCCCTAAGGTAGCATCTGGGGTAACATCTCTCTTAGCTAAACCTGTTCCTCCGGTAGTTAAAATTAAATCGAGATGTAATTTATCTACTGCTTTAATTAACTCTTTTTTAATAATCTCTTTTTCGTCTGGGATAATTTTATAATATTCTACTTTCCCCTCGATTTTAGCAATTATATCTTTAATTGTTTTTCCGCTTAAATCTTCCCTTTCTCCTCGCGAACCTTTATCGCTTATAGTTAAAATTCCTACTTTAATCATTCTGGAAACACCTCAATTCCATCACCGGCTTTTACTTTTCCACCTTTTAAAACGCGAGCGAAAACTCCTTCTTTAGTCATTATAGAACTTACTATCTTACCATCAATTTCTAAAAGATAGCTCTCTTTTTTCCCTATTTGAGTCATCTCTAATAAAATATCCTCTCCGATCTTTAGTTTTGTTCCTAAGGGAAGTTGATGTAAAATAAGTCCTTCCACATCTAAATTCTCATAGAGCTCACCAAATTTTATTGTTACACCCTGGTCTTGCATCTTATTTATACTATCCAGGCCTAAAAGACTAATTTGTTTATGATATTTACCGGCATGAGCATCACCTTCCAATCCCCAATCCTTAATGATTAATCCTTCTTTTGTAATTTTCTTCTTTTCTTTTTTCATTTTACTTAAGCAAACAGCAATTATTTTGCCTTTTATTTTTTCTGCCATAACTTTTATTTCTCCATTTGTGATTTACCTTGATAATGTCCGCTTTGCCCTCCGGATTTTTCTACTAAATGTATATTTTTAATAGTCATTCCTTTCTCCACTGCCTTACACATATCATAAATAGTAAGTGCAGCAACAGATACAGCAGTTAAAGGTTCTATTTCCACTCCGGTTTTCCCTATAGTTTTTACTTGTGACTGAATAATAATTCTATTTTTTTCTTCATCAATTTTAAAATTAATATTAATACTGGTTAATAATAAAGGGTGGCACATGGGAATGATTTCACTGGTTTTTTTAGCAGCCATAATACCGGCAACCTGGGCTACTCCTAAAACATCGCCTTTGGAAATTTCTCTATCTTTAACCATTCTTAAAGTAGAAGACTGCATTATTACTTCTCCTTCGGCAATAGCTATTCTTAGAGTATCATCTTTTTCGCCTACATCTACCATACGCGCTCTACCTTCTTTATTAAAATGGGTTAACTTTTGTTTTTTCATTCCCTCAACCTCCAATTCGAGACATTTGAAAAGGCATATTTTTTTGATTTTTTATATTCAACGTATGACCCTTTGGTTTTAGTATAACAGCCTCTTTTAACTTATCCCTTATAATTTTCTTTCTTAGAAATAATTCATTTTTTTTATCTCCTACTATCTCTCTGATCGCCTTCTTAATATCAACTTCTTTATCGGAAAAGAGACAGGGTCTTAATTTCCCTTCGGAAGTTAATCTAATTCTATTACAAGTTTTACAAAAATGTTGACTCAAAGCGTTAATAAAACCTACAGTACCTTTTCCACCTTCAATCTGAAAATATTTTGCCGGTCCATTTGAGGTGGCAATTTTTATGGGATGTAGTAAATAGCTCCTTATTAACTTCTCTTTAATTTCCTGAACCGAAATAAATTCATTTCTAAAATTATCTATTACTTCTTCCCCGGAAGGCATCAATTCGATAAAACGAACATTTAAGGGTCTTTTTAGAGTCAATTTAACAAAATCATCTACTTCATCATTATTAATCCCTTTCATAACCACGGTATTAATTTTAATAGGCAATAATCCTGCCTTTAAAGCAGAATCGATTCCTTTTAATGCTTTTTCTAAACTTCCCCCTCGAGTGATTTTTTTATATTTTTCTTCTTGCAGGGAATCTAAACTAATATTTACCCGATTCAGTCCAGCGTCTTTTAATTTTTCGGCATACTCACTTAAGAAAAACCCATTAGTAGTTAAAGATATGTCTTTTAATTTTTTAATCTCCCTTAATTTCTTAATAAAATCTACTACTCCTTTTCTGACTAAAGGTTCGCCACCAGTAATCCTCACCTTAGTTATTCCCAAGTTCACTGCCTCTTGTACAATTTCCACTATCTCTTCGTACCTTAGAATCTCTTGATGAGGAATAAATTTAAACTCTTTTTCTGGTCGACAATAAATACATCTATAGTTGCATCGATCCGTTATAGAAACTCGAAGATAGGAAATTTCTCTACCAAAATTATCTATTAATTTATTCATTCTTTTATTACCTTTCCACTCTGAGAGAGGTCATAGCCGCCTAATTCTATTACTCTCTTTTTAAAATTTTTTGAATCTACAATATTAAAAAGTCTTTGTATTCTCCAATCAGAATAATATTCTTTTGGCATAATTATATCATATCTTTCCCTGGCTATTGGAATAAAATCTAAATCAAAGGCTTTAGCAGCTGATAATATTCCCAAGCCAGCATCCACGCCTTCTTCGGTGACAGTAGAAGCAACCATTAGATGGGTAAACTCCTCACGAAAATAACCTTGAATATTAGAAGGATTAATTTCCTTTTTCTTTAATAGATAGTCCAATAAAACTCTGGTTCCTGAACCTTTCTGCCTATTAATAAACTTTATATCCTTCTTAACTAAATCATCCACTCCTTTGATATTTTTTGGATTTCCTCTTTTTATCATTATCCCTTGTTCTCGGTATGTTAAATTCACAACTACTAATTCTCTCTGAGGAAGCATTTTTTTTATATATGGAAAATTATATTCTCCACTCTCCGGATCCAATAAATGAGATGTGGCAAGATGAGTTCTGTTTTGTTTTAAAGCCATCAACCCTCCAAGACTCCCTACATTAAAAGATACTATATCAAACTCAGAAGAATTTTCCTGCAGCTCATTTTTTAAAACATCTAATATTAGATCGTGACTTCCAGTAACTATAACATTGTTTTTTATTTTAGCTAAAGTTTCTAATAATTCGGCTTTTGCTTCTTCTCTATAATCTAATCCTTCTTTTAGAGAAGGAATACGAATTAACCCATCTGCGTCTATTAAGGAAGTTATTACTCCCGCACCACGAGAGAGAGGAAAAGCCATCATCTCCCCTCCTACTTCTCCTAATTTCACTCTTAAAAATTCTTCATTACCCAAACGGGAAACTACTTTTTGAGCCATTTTAGTTTTAACCATTTCTCGTTTTGGTAGAAATAAACCCAGTTTTTTAAATACTAAAGGTTTTAAAAATTGTTCAGCTGAAATAACTGTTGAAACAGGATAACCGGGAAGACCAATTATGGGAATACAATCAATAATCCCCAAAATAGTTGGTTTTCCAGGCATAATAGTTACTCCATGAACTAAAATTTCTCCCAAACTCCTTATAATCTCATAAGTAAAATCTTTTGAACCAGCAGAAGAACCAGCTAATACCACTACAATATCACTTTCCTTAACTGCTTTTTGCAAAATATTCTTTAAATCACCCGGAATATCTTTAACAATTTTATAGATTAATGCTTCTCCTCCCCATTCAGAGATCATGCCTTTAATTACTTTCGAATTATATTCAATAACCTTTCCGAAAACAATTTCTCCTCCGGGTTCGATTAATTCATCCCCGGTAGGTATTATTGCTATCTGAGGTTTTTTTCTAACCAAAAGCTTATTTATTCCTCCTGCTAAAAGTCCACCTATATCTAGCGGACAAATTTTATGGTTTACCGGAACAATTAACTGATTAGCGACTATATCTTCTCCGATATTTCGAATATGTTGTCCCGGGAAAGCGGCAGAAAATATTTTAATCTCTTTTTCTTCTGATTTTACAGGTTCCTCAAATGCAATTTTATCCATTATATTTATATCTTCAACCTTTATAACCGCATCAAAGCCTCGAGGGATAGGATTCCCGGTATTTATAAAATAAAAATTATGATTGATTTTAAGTTTAATCGGGGATGACTCAGAGGCTCCGTAGGTATCTTTGGCTCTAACTACTACACCATCCATTGCAGCAGATTGATAATAAGGGGAAGATATTTTAGCAAAAATAGGTTCTGCGGTTATTCGATTTAATGAGTCATTTGCAAAAATTAATTCTCCATTTAAAGGCAGATTCAATTTATTTTTATATAATGCTTTATTGAATTTATCTTTAGCTTCTTTTAAAGTTAATTTATTCAAATATATATTTCTTTTCAAATCAATTTTCCTCCTTTAATCAGTTGTTATTATGTAGCATAGTGTAGAGCGAAAAGCATAAAACTAAATTCGTATCTCGTATATAGGATAGAATTCAAAAGACAGAATTCAATATTTAGAATAAATTATTATAGAATATAATGTTCTATTATCTTTTAAGTTATTTTACCTTCTTCTGGCTCCTGAATTCTTTAACGATAACTATACTTTTTAACTTTTAGCTTAATGTAGTAAAGATATAATATATCACCTATATTTGATTCAACGTGGAGCCTCATATTAAACATTAAAATAATCTAACCATTACTTTGCTGCCCTTTTCTACACCCTCAATATTTAAACTTATCTTTATTAAACCAGATGCATGGATCATATTAGAAATTAATCCTGATTTTCCCAATATAGGTTTAGCATAAAATTTACCTTCTTTTCTATACAAAAAAACTCTTATATATTCTTCTCTCCCCGGATCAGAAGCTACATTACTGTCTATCTCTGCTTCTATTTTTGCCTTAAGGTCACAATCGTATTCACCGCCCTGTAACCAATTTATCAAAGGCCGAATAAAAAGATCAAAGATAATCATAGCCGATACCGGATGACCGGGAAGGCCAAATATGGGAATATCATTAGTTACAGCAACAATTGTAGGTTTACCTGGTTTTACCGATACACCATGAATTAATACTCCGGGGTTACCTAATTTATTAAGCACATCCAAAGTAATGTCTCTACTGCCCACTGAACTTCCTCCAGAAATTAATACCATTTTTGCTTTGTCTCTATTTATTGCCTCCCTTATTTTCTTTTCTAAAAGATGATTTTCATCTCTAATAATCCCTTTACAAATCGGAATACCTTGAGCCTCCTCAACACAAGTGCCCAAGGTATAAGAATTAACATCTCTTACCTGTCCTATCCGGGGTTTATTTTGTATAGGAATTATTTCATTCCCAGTAGAAATTATAGCAATTTTAGGTTTTTTGTATGCCTCAATATTTACCTTACCTATTCCAGCTAAAGCTCCTATATCCTGTGGGCGCAATTTATGTCCTTTTTTTAATATAATTTCCCCTGCTTTTAAATCTTCGTCTTCCCGAACTACATTTTCCCAGGGAGAAATCGATTTTCTTACTTCAATAGAAGTATCGTCAATTTCTTCAGTATACTCTAACATCATCACCGCATTCGTTCCTTCAGGGAGCATACCTCCGGTGGATATTTTTGCTGCCTCTCCAAAACCGATTTTAAACTCGGGCTTATATCCCATCTGTATTTCTCCTATAACCTTTAGATAGGAAGGTAAACTATCACTTACGCCAAAAGAATCTCCTGCTTTAATAGCATAGCCATCCATAGTAGAACGGTTAAATCCAGGTAGGTTATCAGTGACAATTATCTCTTTGGATAAAATCCTGTATAGGGCGTCTATAATATCTATTACTTCTTTATCATTTTGAATAATTTTTTTAAAATATAAATTATTTTTTAATAATTTAATAACTTCCTCCGGGGTGCTAACTTTAAATAAAGGTCTAACCAAATTCAATATTCATCTCCTATTCTTGTTTAATCTGTTAAAGCATTAGTAACAGCTGCGTTTGCAGTATTCTTTCCTTTTAAATTAAATAAAAAAACCAACACTATGTTTGGTGTTGGTTTGTATATTAAAATTATATTTTTTACTCCTTTCCAAACACGGGAGGAATAAAAGTTTCCTTTTATTCCCTATCGGCTAATTCACCATTGTTTTCACCTTAGGTTTAATAGCTCGGAGAATATCTTTTTTATTATTAAAGAACGACAAGTAAAAATTATCTTTAAGCATTATAATATTTTTTCTTTATTTAAGCAAGAATTTAAATATAGTATTGAGTTAAGAAAAAGAATTAGAGAGAAAAAATGGGAAAATAAAAACGATAACTATTCTTTCCTTTCTTAAACTACCCACTAAAGTTACTCTAATTCGTATAAGTCCGTATTGCGTATTAAGTTAAGAGAGAAAAAGAAAAATAAATCTTTAGTTCACCAATAACTAATTCAATCGGTAAGTTGGGGAATTAGTCAATTAGTAAATATCATATCGTGTATCGTGTTAAGAAAGAGAAAGAAATTACTTAGATTTTCAATAATTAAATTAATCATTAGTACTTTATAATTTTTGACAGTGGGGACAGATGAATGAGCTTCTACCATTTATTCTTATAACTTCTATTATAGAGCCACATTTTATACAAGGTTTCCCTTTTCGGCCATAAACTTGTAATTTTTTAACAAATTCTCCTTTTCTACCATCTGTATCATAATAAGCCTCATCAGCCACAGTGCTTCCTCTAAGTTTAATTGCTTCACTTAATACTACTCTAATCTGTTGATATAATTTTTTTATCTCTTCTTTGTTAAAAGAAGAGATAAAACGTAAAGGGTGTATTCCTGATCTATAGAGAACTTCATTAGCATATATGTTACCTAATCCAGTAATAAATTTCTGATTCATTAAAAATGGTTTTATCTTACCTCTTTTCTTTTTATTTAATATTTGAATAAAAGCTTCCTCTGTAAAATAATTATCTAAAGGTTCAAAGCCTAATTCAGATAAACCTTTTATTTTATCAATATCAGAAACTAAATATACCTTACTAAATCTTCGCATATCATTAAAAACTAATTGGGAATTATCAGTAAAATTAAAAATAATATGATTATGCTTAGATTTTATCTTCCCAGACATAATTTCTTCATTATCTTTATTATAAGGATAAATTAGAAGACCTGTCATACCGAGATGAATCACTAATTTTTCTTTTGAATCTAAATAAGTAATAATATATTTCCCCCGACGAGTTACTTTCTTAATTATCCTGTCTTTTATTTTTTCAACAAATTCTACTAAAGAAGGCTCTTTTATCAACTTAGGAATACTTACTTTAACATTTTTTATTTCTTTTCCTTTTATTTTATTTTCCAGCCCTCTTTTAATTGTTTCAACTTCCGGTAATTCAGGCATTATCGACACCTCTTTGTATGTTAACCAATCTACCAATTCTCCAATTCGCCAATCTACCTAGTCGTTAGTAAAGAAAATACAAATAATTAAAAAAAAGATAATTTAATTGACCAATCAGCCAGCGAATAAGTCGTAGGGGTAGATCTTGTGTCTGCCCTCCGTAGCTTTGAATTAACCTTTTCATTTAGTCATTAGTATTAAAAGCAAGATAATATTAGTTTATCGGTTAGCTAACTAATCAATGCCCATGTTTCTCACCAGCAAACTCAAATCTTATTACTCATTACTAATCACTGTATTTCATTATACAATAAAACCCGGAAAATAAAAAATCCCGGCAGTGTCCTACTCTCCCACAGAAAAACTGCAGTACCATCGGCGCAAAAGGACTTAACTACTGTGTTCGGTATGGGAACAGGTGTGACCCCTCCGCTATCACCACCGGGAAAAAGATAGAGAGTATAAGGAAAAAATAACGATCAAGTCCTCGACCTATTAGTATCAGTTAGCTAAAGACATTGCTGTCCTTACACCTCTGACCTATCAACCG
>JAYEGH010000006.1:3471-6818 GCA_034659055.1 Candidatus Caldatribacteriota bacterium | reverse complement strand
TAAATAAGTAAAATTAAAAATAAACGAAGAAAGAGATTTGAAATAATTAAGGAATGATTAAAGATAATTATGACTTTTAAGGATATTATAGGACAGGAAAAAGCAGTAAACTATTTGTTGAAAATAGTTAAAGAAAAAAAAATATCTTCCTCTTATATTTTTATGGGAAATGAAGGAGTAGGAAAGAAGTTTATTGCAAAAGAATTCGCAAAAATGATAAATTGCTTAAAGCTTAAAAGTAATTTAGAAACTTGTGAAAATTGTCTGGCATGTAAAAAAATTAATAAACAATGTTGTCCAGATTTAAAGATAATAGAACCAATCAAAAATTCGATAAGAATTGATCAAATACGGGAATTGCGGAGAGAAATTACTTTAAAACCTTTCGAGAATAGAAAAAAAATATATATTATAGATAAAGCAGAAGAAATGACTATTGATGCGGAAAACTGTCTATTGAAAACTATCGAAGAACCCCCCAATTACGCTATAATAATTTTAATTTGTTCAAATATGGATTCTATCTTACCTACAATAATTTCGCGTTGCCAATTATTATATTTTAAAACTTTATCTTCTCTAGAAATAGAAAAATATATATTAGAAAAACACAATTTAGAAAAAAATAAGGCTAAATTGGTATCAAAAGTATCTCAAGGGAGTATTGGAAGGGCTTTCAAAATATTGTCAGATGATAATTATTTTATTAGAAGGGATAAATTGTTAAATTATATGGCTTCGATATTACCGGGAAAATTTGATGTTAATATATTTGAGGAAGAAGAAAAAACTTTTTTAGAACTAAATAGATCAAAAGAAATGATTGAGATGATTTTATTATGGTATCGTGATATATTGATTTATAAAAGTTTGGAAGACAAAAAATATATCATAAATTATGACAAATTGATATTAATAGAAGAAAAAGCAAATAAGTATTCCTATGATAGGTTGGTTGAGATAATAGATTATCTATTGCAAATTGAGGAATATATAAAAAAAAATGCAAATAAAAAAATAATTTTCGAGAATTTATTTATAAAGTTAGCAGGTGCAGAAGAATGGTTAAAGTAGTAGGCTTAAAATTCGCCAAGACAAACTATATTTATTATTTTAAAATAAATGAGAAAATAAAATTTAAAAAAGGAGATTACTGCCTGGTAAGGACATCGGTTGGATTGGATTTGGGAAAAGTAATAATCCCCTATAAATATATAGAATCAAATGAATTAGATGTTCCTCTGAAAAAGATATATAGAAAAGCAAACAAAAAAGATTTGGAAAAACGGCAGTCAATTAAAGAGGAGGAGAAAAGAGCTCTAAACATCTTCAAAGAAAAGAATAGAAAATATAATTTAAAAATGAAAATAGTTTATGTAAAATATTTATTTGATAAGAGTAGGTTAATATTTTATTTTACCTCTGAAAAAAGAGTAGATTTTAGGGAAATGGTTAGAGAATTAGCTAAAATATTTAGTGCCAAAATCGAGTTAAGACAAATCGGTGTAAGAGATGGAACAAAAATGTTGGGAGGCATCGGGATATGTGGGAGAGAATTATGTTGCGCGTCTTTTATGAAAAAATTTAATCCCATACATATTAATATGGCTAAAACACAAAGAATAGCATTAAACCAATCAAAGATATTAGGGCTTTGTGGCAGACTAAAGTGTTGCTTATCATATGAATTTGAATTTTATAAAGAATCCTTAAAGAAATATCCCAAATTAGGCAGCCAGGTAGAGACAAAAGTGGGAAAAGGGAAAGTAATCGAAGTTAATATACTTAAAAAAAATATCACAGTTGAATTAACAGAGGATAATGATTTTAAAAAAAGAATAAAAATATCAGAAGAAGAATTTCAAAAAAATAATTTAACAAATAATAAAAAAAATAATGATTAAATTAAATTGTGATGAAAAAATTGAAAATCTGGGAGAGAAAAAATTAAAGATTATCCAGGCACAAAATATCTATCGCTTTTCCGAAGATACTATTTTATTGATAAAATTTATTAAGATAAAAAATTATGAAAAAATAATTGATTTGGGTTCCGGTTCAGGAATCATTCCTATTCTTCTTTCAAAGAAAAGAATGGGACTATCTATTTATGGAATTGAAATTCAAAAAAAATTAGCTGATATGGCTAAAAAGAGCGTTAAACTAAATAAGCTGCAAGCTCGCATAAAAATTATTCAAGAAGATATAAAAGATCTAAAAAATATATTTAAAGAAAAAGAATTTGATGTAGCAGTTAGTAATCCTCCTTATATTTCTATCGGAGAAGGGAAGATAAATCCCGTTAGAAGCAAAGCTATTGCTCGGCATGAATTAAAATGCAACTTAGAGGATATAGTATCAATAAGTAGTTATTTGCTCAAGGATAAAGGAAGAATTTATTTAATTTACAAAACCAGTAAATTGACTGATATAATACTTAAATTTAAAAAATATGGAATAGAACCAAAAAAAATAAAATTTATCCATTATGAAATCAAAAAAAATTCTAAATATTTTTTGATTGAAGGGATAAAGGGAGGCAAGAGAGAATTAAAGGTAGAAAGTCCTATTTTCTGTAAGGATAAATAAATAATGGGAAAAAATAGTTTGAAGAAAAATGTAAAAGAGGGAATTTTATTTATCTGTGGAACCCCTATTGGAAATTTAAAAGATATTACTTTGAGAGTTTTAGATACTTTAAAGGAAGCTGATTTAATAGCAGCTGAAGATACAAGACATGCTCAAAAATTATTAAACTATTATAAAATAGAAACAAAAGTCACCAGTTACCATGAGTATAATAAGTTAAAAAAATCTAATTATTTAATAAAAAAAATAATAAATGGGCAAAAAGTAGCATTGGTTTCAGATGCAGGTATGCCGGGAATTTCCGATCCCGGTTACACTCTAATAAATTTAGCGATAGAAAATAATCTAAAAATTACTATAACCCCCGGCGTTTCAGCAATTACAACTGCTTTAGTGGTATCAGGATTTAATTTAGATAAATTTGTTTTTGAGGGGTTTTTGCCCCGTACAATTAAAGAAAGAAAGAAATACTTTAAGAATACGGAAAACGAAAAAAGAACTGTTATTCTCTACGAAAGTCCGCATAGATTAAAGAGTTCACTTAAAGATATGTTTAATGTTTGGGGAGATAGAGAAATAATTATAGCTCGAGAATTAACCAAGAAATATGAGGAAATAATTAGAGGAAATTTGAGCAAGGTTATAAATGAAATTAACGAAAGAAAGATAAAAGGTGAAATTACTTTAGTAATTCAGGGAGAAAAAAAGAAAAAAGGAAAAAATACAAATGAATTCACGGAAAACGAAAAACTAATTAA
>JAYEGH010000006.1:0-3371 GCA_034659055.1 Candidatus Caldatribacteriota bacterium | reverse complement strand
AAGACAGGAGAAAATAGAATAGTATTTGGCTAATAGTTGAATTGGCAAATCAATCTTATTTTTAATCTTTATCTTAATAGGTAAATTGGTTAATTGGAAAATCGGTCAATCAGTAAATTGGTGAATTTACTATACACTGAATTTAAAAATAGAAAGGACAAGGACTATGAGTAAAAATAAACTATCAAAAGAAACATTTTATATTACTACTCCTATATATTACGTAAATGATGTTCCTCATATTGGTCATGCATATACTACGATTGCGGCGGATGTTTTAGCAAGATATAAAAGATTGTCAGGATATGATGTTGTTTTTTCCACAGGAACTGATGAACATGGGCAAAAAATCGCCCAATCCGCTGAAAAAGCACAAGTAACTCCTAAACAATTAACTGATAATGTAGTACTAAAATTTAAAAATCTTTGGCCATTACTGAATATTAAATATGATGATTTTATTAGGACTACGGAAAAAAGGCATATTAAAGTAGTTCAGGAATTATTTAATAAACTATATGAACAAGGCGATATATATAAAGGAGAATACGAAGGTTGGTACTGTGTGCCCTGTGAAACCTTCTGGACTGAAACACAATTAACCGATAATACATGCCCGACATGTGGTAGAAAAATTGAAAAGATAAAAGAAGAAGGTTATTTCTTTAAAATGTCAAAATACGAAAAACAACTTTTATCTTTTATAGAGAAAAATCCGAAATGTATTCAACCGGAAGTTAGAAAAAATGAAATAGTTAGCTTTATAAAGAGTGGCCTTAGAGACCAAAGTATCACCAGAACAAAAAAGAGTCTACAGTGGGGAATTGATGTTCCTTTTGACCATAATCACGTAATATACGTTTGGTATGATGCCTTAATAAATTATCTGACAGTTGCTGGCTATAGTGAAGATGAAGATAAATTTAAAAAATATTGGCCTGCAGATATTCATCTGGTTGGAAAAGATATCATAAGATTTCATACTATCATTTGGTTTACTATGCTTATGGCAGCAGAAGTTAAACCACCGGGAATGGTTTTTGCCCATGGTTGGTGGACTATAGAGGGCGAAAAAATGTCTAAATCCAAAGGGAATGTAGTTGATCCCTATAAGATGGCTGAAGAGTTTGGAGCCGATGCATTCAGATATTTTTTGATGAGAGAGGTTTCTTTTGGACAGGATGGTAATTTTTCCAAAGATTTATTAATTAGAAGAATAAATTTTGATTTGGCAAATGATTTAGGGAATTTGGTAAGCAGAACTATAGCTATGATCAGTCAATACTTTGATAAAGTGATTCCTAACACAACTACTGAAAAGGAAAAATATGATATAGAATTGATAGAATTAGCGGAAAATACTGTACAAGAATACAATTTACAAATGAATAAATTAAGCCTCAATATGGCTTTAGAAACAATATGGCAGTTTATAAGAAGAACCAATAAATATATTGACCAAACAAAACCATGGGTTTTAGGAAAAGATGAATCAAAAAAGAATAGGTTGTCTAATATTTTATATAATCTTGCTGAATCCATAAGATTGATAACAATATTAATTTATCCTTTTATGCCTGTAAAAGCTAAAGAAATTTGGAGGCAACTGGGAATAAAAACTGATTTGGAGAAAGTAAGCTTTCAAAAAAATATGATTTGGGGACAATTAAAACCAGAGACTTTGGTTAAACCCGGAAAAGTAATATTCCCACGTATAGACAAAAAAGAAAAAACGAAAGAAAAAAATATAGCAAAAAGTAGACCTAAAAAATCACAAAAAGAGATAATATCCTATGAAGATTTTCAAAAATTAGATTTGAGGATTGCAAAGGTAATTTCAGCAGAAGATGTAAAAGGAACGGATCGACTTCTTAAACTAAATCTAAAAATTGGTGAAGAGGAAAGAACCATTGTAGCTGGAATTAAAGAACACTACAGTGCAAAGGAAATTATTGGTAAAAAGATTGTAGTTGTTTATAATCTACAACCGGTAAAGCTAAGAGGAATTGAATCGAACGGAATGCTTTTAGCTGCTGCGGATAACGAGAAAGTTGTTTTGTTGACCGTTGAGAAAGATATATCTGAGGGTAGTATAATTCGATAATAATACAATAAAAATAAAGAAAAATAAAAGGAGTTGAAATGTAATGTCTGATGTTAGTAAAAAAAAGGACAAAGCAAGTAAGCTGGATTTTTTTAACAGAAATAATATTATAATTATATCTATTGTTGTAATATGTTTTGTTTTTGCTTTGTTTATTAATCTGCATATTAAAATAAATGGATTGAACACACAGTTTGAAAAAAAATACGAAAATATTTTAAAAAACAATGAGGATATTGTTGTAAAAATTGATGATTTATCCAAAGTGATAGAAAAATATAACAACATAAAAATCAATAAAAATCAATTTACTGAAATTTATATGCAGCTACAAGAATTAACCGGGATGATCTCCAATGAAGCAAAGAGAGAGTATTATATTAACAAGATGGTCAGTGTTATAGCAAAAACTAATGATACTCTGGATAGTAAAGCTATATATGACATCTCCAAAGCTATTTACGAAGAATCTGTCAAATATAATTTTAATCCTTTCTTGATAACTTCACTGATAAAAACAGAAAGCAATTTTAACCCAAAAGCCGTCTCAGATGCATATGCTTATGGATTGTGCCAGGTAAGAAGGTTTATAGCTCCGGAAATAGCAAAAAGTATTGATATTGAATGGAATGGAGCAGAGGAAACACTATTCGATCCCATTAAAAACATTAAAATAGGAACATTTTATTTATCCATGTTAAGCAGAGATTTCGAGGATATGCATACCGCTATTATAGCTTATAATCGAGGGCCGTATTACGTGCAAGAACAATTAACCGATAATAAGGAATTAGATCATACTTATTTAGATAAAATATTAAATTATTATTCTAAATTAAGAGGATTTAGCCTTGAAGAGACAGAAGCCGAAGAGTAAATATCATATGCTGTTTCTCTTTAGGTGGTACTTGACTTAGCAGTAAACCTGTGTGATAGTTTTGCATATTACTTGTTACTTATCACTAATTACTGATTTTTTATAATTGATAGTGTTTTCAATAAATAACAATTTTATTACTGTAAAGAGGGCAGACACAAGGTCTGCCCCTACTAAGAGTAATTTACCCACAATTCTAACCCGGATATTCTATCTTCTTTTTCTTATGGTGCTTTTCTTTGTTTTTACTCGATACTTGATACTATGTAATCGATACTGTTTTAAAATTGTTGCCAGCATAAAATTAATATGATATAATTACAAAAAATTAAATATGTAAACATTAACTTTTTCGGGGCAGGGTGAGATTAGATCAAAATAATCAATTCC
>JAYEGH010000005.1:0-6939 GCA_034659055.1 Candidatus Caldatribacteriota bacterium | reverse complement strand
TAAGATTTTTGAAATATCCCGCTCTCTCGTAAAATTCTGCTAATCTTGATGCAAGATATGCAGGATAGCCTTCTTCAGCAGGCATTTCCTCGAGTCTAGCGGCAATTTCCCTTAGAGCTTCAGCCCATCTGGAAGTAGAGTCAGCCATAACCGCCACATTGTATCCCATATCTCTGAAATATTCGGCTATAGTAATACCGGTATATATGGAAGCTTCCCTGGCTGCTACCGGCATATTAGAAGTATTAGCTATTAATACTGTCCGATCCATCAACGGATTGTCTGTATTCGGATCTTTAAGTTTAGGAAAATCTTCCAGCACTTCGGTCATCTCATTTCCGCGTTCACCACAACCAATATACACGATAATATCAGCATCGCTCCACTTGGCTAATTGATGTTGAGTAATGGTCTTACCGGTCCCAAATCCCCCGGGAATACCAGCAGTACCCCCCTTAGCCAGAGGAAATAAAGTATCAATAACCCTCTGCCCTGTTACCAATAATTTTTCTATAGGCATCCTCTGAGCTATCGGTCTTGGTTTTCTTATTGGCCATTCCTGGCACATTTTAAGCTCATGCTTTGTATCATCTTCGTTTAAGACAACCAGTATGTCTTCAATAGTATAAGAACCACTCTTCGCTGCACTAACTACTTTGCCTTTTACCCCCGGAGGAACCATAATTTTGTGTACTATCATAGATGTTTCCTGAGTTCTTGCAAAAACCTCGCCAGACTTTAAATTATCGCCTGATTTTACCAGAATTTCTACCTCCCAGGACTTTTCCTTATCTATAGAGATAAGTCCTATGCCCTCGGGGATAAATTTAAATCCCCTCTCATATATCTTGGAAAGAGGTCTCTCAATGCCATCAAAAATATTACCAATGATTCCCGGTCCAATTTTTACAGAAAGAGGTCTTCCAGTACCCTGTACTTTTTCTCCTATCCTGAGACCTGAAGTCTCTTCATATACCTGAATAGTACCCAGACCTTTTTCTAAAGAAATAATCTCTCCTATAAGCTTTTTTTCGCCTACCATCACCATTTCCCGAACCATGAAATTTTCCATATGGTTGGCCCTTACAACGGGACCATTAACATATATTATATTTGCCTGTCTTGTCACTTTCTCACCTCGTTCAACCATGAAGACAGATATTCTCCAATCAATTTCTTGCTGTCTTCCATAATGCTATTGATAGTAAAATCTATCTCCAACCTACCATCACCACTTTTTACAAAAACCCCGCCTATTAAGCGGTTATCAGCTTCAATTTTACAGGTAGCCTCATCTCGAAAGGACTTTATGGTACTTAGAATAATTTTTTGATTGTTTTTAATATCATCCTTGCTGAAGCTAAAATTCAAGAATTGGTCTTCAGAAAACTTAAATAATACTTGTTTGATAGCTTCCTTTAGAAAATCTATATATTCTGCCGTACTAATAAAAGTTCTGGTTTCCTTCTTAACTTCCTCCATGACTCTTTCGGTAAATTCTTGCTTCTTCTTCAGCACTTTCAGGTGCATTTCAGATTTGTCTTTTAAAATCATCTGCTGCTTTTTTGTTTCAGCATCTTTTGTGGCTCTCGTTATCGCTACCTTTTTTCTTTCTTCATTATCTTTTATAATAGCAGCTTTCCGGCTTTCATAATATTTCACTAATTTTTTTTTCTTTTGTTGAAAGTCAAGTTCTATTCTCTCTATAATTACTTTGGTAAAAAGGGAAATTTTGTCTTCTATGCTATTAGGCATGATATTTTATTCACCTCAAATCTTAACTCCTATGGATTCTTTTATATATCTAGTTAAAAAGTCAGGGGGTCGCCTTGAACCGTGCCTATCAGGAATCTCAACTATTATAGGAAGATTAGGGGAAAGTTTCATTTTATTTAATTCCAACCGTACCCTTTCTACTAATAGTTCTGTTATAAGTAGAATTCCTATATCCTGCCTTTCCTTTACCTTTGCTAATTCTTGTAATATTTCTTCTTTTTCGTGAACCACAACCCCTTCTACACCAGATAATCTCATACCGGTCAGAGTGTGAGTATTGTCGCTTAAAATAAATACTTTCATATAAATCCTTTATATTTTACTCAGTATCATTATTGAAATAATCAGCCCATATATGGCAATACCTTCGGCTAAACCTACATATATAAGGGTTTTACCCAAAATATTCGGGTCTTCAGAAACAGCTCCTAAAGCTGAAGAGCCTACTGCACCCACTGCATAGCCAGCACCAATGGTAGCAAGTCCCGTGGAAATTGCCGCTGCTATAAATCCCATCCCCGTTGATGAATCTGTTGAAGAGGCGGCATAGGCAATGTGTTGCTGTGCCATGAAAAACAGGAAAGCCGCCACCAATATCCCGTAAACCGATACACTGGCCTTCGCTAACCTTTTAATCCTTTTTGCATTAGCTTTATTTTTCTTTAAATAAATATAGAACCCTGCTGCTACGGTAAATCCTGATATAGCCATAGCAATAAACACTACTGTATAATACATTCTTAAAACCCCCTTTTTAAATTTATAATGTTATAAGGATATATATTCCCAAGATTAGAAAAAATATCTTTCTTGTGAAATAAACTTATTTTTCTATTAATAGATGACATAATTTTTATTTTTACCGGGACATATTCTATACCATCTCCCCGAAAGTATTTAGTAAATAGCTCGTAATATTCCAGCCTTAAAGCCTGAATAAAAACTATAAGGCCTTCCAAACCAATAATTATTATATTTCCCAACACTAATATCGCCAAAGACCCCCATGAGGTAGTCATCATCCTGGCCATAGTGGCAAAGGCTATATAAAGTCCCACATGGTTCAAGGCAAATGCCCCTACTCTTAGAAAAGATATAGTATTGGAAAGCATGGAAAGCAAAGTCTCTACCACCCCGAATCCTTCTTCTATATAGTAATTAGCCGGAGATTCCCGGTAAAGCTTATCGGCATGTGTAAGCTTGTTAGTTAAAGGTTGTTTAAATACCATCAAAAAAAGAAGGCCAATCATAATACAAACTAATGCCGGGGATATACTGGAATGTATAACGAAGACACGAAAAACCGTATACAGTAATATTAGATAAAAGGCAATTCCTGCTAAACCATTTCTACTAAAAAGTCCACGTTCTATGTTTTTTTCTATAGCGGAATTTATTACATTATATATAAAAGCACCTAAAATAATTATTACACCAAAAATCACTCCAGCTAGCAAGATATAATTGATATTTTCCATAGGCCTTAAGATGAATGGTGATATGATTTCCTCAGAACCAAAAACACTCCCATAAATAAAACCAAAAATAGCAGAACTTAAACCTATTCTGCTTAATATTCCTCCTATACTTGACTTTCTCAAGATAATTTCTAAGAAAAGACCGACAAAAAGCAGTAAAAACCCTTGACCCACATCGCCAAACATCGCTCCAAAGAGAAGCATATAGGTTAGAGCAAAAAAGGTCGTAGGGTCTTTTTCGTGATAAGCCGGAGTCCCGTACATTTTTACTAACATTTCAAAAGGTTTAAAAAATTTTGAGTTACTAAGTTTTGTGGGAGGAGTTATGCCGGAATCATCTTTTTTTATATCATCTGACATAATTACAACATTATCCCCAAATTGAGTTTTTAATTCATTTTGTAGTTTAGCCACACTGTTTATAGGAACAAAACCAAACATAAAAAATAGTTTATCACCCCTAGCCATATCTGACTTGAGTTCTTCAATTTTTTTCTCCATTTTTAACCGGGAATAACCTTTTTTTAATTCTCCAATATATTCTCTCTTATAAGTTTCCAGAGACTCTTTAAGGGATTCTATGTCCTTTTGTTCCTCCTTTATAGAACTATCAAGTTTCTCTATAATTTCGGCAGCAGTTCCCGTAAATTCTGTAGGTAAAGGTAAGAGGACATAATTAAGAGATCTAAATATCTTTTCTAATGTTTCTTCCAAGCTTACCGGAGTTATAGAAACTAATATAACATATTTTCCTTCCACTGCCATTTTTAAAACCACTGCTGGTATATTCTCGTAATTTTTCTTAAGCTTGTCATAATTTTCTCTGGAAATTTTTATAAGCCTAAAAGCAAGATGTTTGATACAAATTAGCTGTCCTATATCAAAATCAAAGCTTGACAGATATTTAAGGCTATCAATGTATTCTCTTTTTTTATTGATAGAACGCATCTTTTCTTCTATCTCGTCAGCAGTGGAATGAACCCTATCATAGATATCCGAAAGCTGCTTCATAAAGTCATCATAGTTATAATCCTGACCCAGATATTCCTTTCTTACCTGGGGCTTTATATCAAAAAGGCTTAATAAAGATTTTACCACCTCTTCATCTTTAGTAAAATCTTTCTTTGAAGAGCAGGGTTTCAAAAAAGGTAGTTCTTCCAAAACTTCTATATTTTTCTCACTGGGGGGCAGAAAAAAATCACTGGAATTTACCCTAACCAGAGCGTTTATCATATGCACACGTCCGTTTAA
Source organism: Candidatus Caldatribacteriota bacterium (assembly GCA_034659055.1). Classification (GTDB taxonomy): domain Bacteria; phylum Atribacterota; class Phoenicimicrobiia; order Phoenicimicrobiales; family Phoenicimicrobiaceae; genus JAYEGH01. The sequence goes on along the minus strand of JAYEGH010000005.1, from coordinate 2,434 downwards.
AACCACCAAACGTAAAACTCTGCTTAAAAGATTTTTTTTGCCTACAACCCCAACGATTTTCATTTTTTCTACACTCATAAGAATATCTCCTTGAACTTATGCAACTTTCACCAAAAATTTCCTCGCTTCTTCTGATGGTATGTCATACCTTATGCCCTCTACTATGGAAATGATATCCCTTATTTCAAATTCAAATGACCACACATATTCTATAGTTTGAATTATACTCAGGGGAAACTTTCGGTCTAAAGCCTTAAGTTTATAATACATAAACCTGTTTATGCGCCTTTCCATATATATATCCCTGGACATCTCTTCTTTTTTAAATAAAAACCCATAAATTGTATTTGTTATCATCTTGTATAGGTCCTCAAGATTTTTGGTATAACACATAGCCTTGCGCTCCCTAAAAGACAGTTTATCTCCAAAGTTTATGGTATAATTTAAGAGTTCTTCAGGCGAAAGACTGTAAAATTTTTTACCCCGGTATACCCACTGAATATTATAAAGATCAGCTAACAAACCTTCCCATTTTTTCAATATTTTCCTATCTTCTCGGGATATCTTTAATTTTCGGCTTTGGATAATACTGAAATAGCCCATGTCCAGAGCCATTTCTAACCTAAAGCGATTTTCTCTCTTGCCATTCACAAGGGGTATTAAAAACTCATAAAACTTCGAACCTTTCAGAGAATATATCAAGTCCCGGTTAGTCTTTGATTTAAAAAGTATTTTAGGGTCAACCTGGCTATATTTACCTAAAAAAGATAAAGTTTTTTCAATAGTTTCCACATCCTTACCATTAAAAATACTTCTAGATAAAATTTTTAAATCCTCTATCTCATATTTTATATAAAGCGAACGGATAAGTTCTTTATAATCATCTCGAAAATAGTAAATGAGTTTATCCATATTTTTTATCATGTTATTCTTTAAAATATCTTCCAAGTCTCGTCTACTGATATTATCTATATTAATTTCTTTTAACAGCTTGCCATAAGAAGTATTCTCTTTTAAATAGTGAGCTACCTCAACTACAGACTTTTTCCGAATCATATTTAAATAGTCTTCACGTTTCAAAAAATCTTTTTCTAATGCCCTTATCTTAGTATTTACAGCTGCATATACAATTACTTTATCCATGGGTTTCTTTCTTAATATTAAAAATTTGCTTTAATATTTCCCCGGTAATATTTTTCCAGGATTTTTCAAATTTTCGCTCCATATCCTCGATAACTTCCTTTGTATCCATATTTATATTACTCACTTCTTGTTGTGCTTCTTGTAGTATTTTTTGCGTAGTTTTCCTCGTAGCGGCTTTTGTCTGAGATTTATAATCCTTGAGCATTTTTTGTTCTTCTTCTTTATATTTGCTCTCCAGATCTACCAGCTGCTTTTCCCTTCTTTCATTCATCTCGGCTGCCTTAGTATCAAGTTCTATGAGTCTTTCTATTATAGGCTGTTTTTCCAAAATATCACTTCCTTTAAGGTTTTGCAATTCCAAAAAATAATTTAAAACCTGTCGGTAAGAAATAAGTTTATTTAAAAATTAATTACCCTTTCACTAAGTTTTAATTATATTACTGTTAACTTACAAAGTCAATTTCCCCAAGGCATATGTCATTTAAAAATCAAAACCGGACTCTTTTTTAATGATTTAAAGTTTAAAAGTGGACTAACCCAAAATAGTAAAAAAGATGTAATCTAGAACTAAATTCTAAGAAAAGAGGTTCTAAATTATGTCCAAACAATTACATAAAAACTTTACCGATGAGCAAGTAAAATTATTATTAAAAAGTTATGTGGATAAAGAAATCAAGAGTAATTATATTTTGCAAATGCTTAAAATTAAGAGAAGTAGATTCTTTAAATTGTTAGCAAAATATCGTAAAGATCCAGATAACTTTTCTATCCAGTATGAAAGGAAAACCATTAATCGAAAAATAGACCCAGATATCGAGAAAAATATCGTAAAAGAACTAAAGCTCGAAAAGGATTTGATTAAAGCCAAAGATGTACCGATTAGATATTACAATTACAGTTTCATCAAAGATATTTTAGAACAAAAATATAATCAGAAGGTGTCTTTACCTACTATAATCGACCGAGCCAAGAGAAATAATTTTTACTTTTTAAGGCCGAAGAGAAAGGCACATGATAGAGAAGTAATAACCAACTATCCGGGAGAACTGATCCAACACGATTCTTCTCATCATCTGTTTGCTCCTTATGCTGGTAGTAAATGGTATCTGATTACTTCAATCGATGATTACAGCAGGTTAATCCTGTATGCTGTCCTGGTAGAAAGAGAGACTACCTGGGAACATATCCTGGCCTTAGAGAATGTTCTATTGAAATATGGATTCCCTCTGGCCTATTATGTAGATAGCCATTCAATATTCAGGTTTGTACAGGGTAGAGATTCCTTCTGGAG
>JAYEGH010000004.1:0-6954 GCA_034659055.1 Candidatus Caldatribacteriota bacterium | reverse complement strand
CTGGCTCGATTTACATCCTGTCTATGGGAGGTAAAAAGAGTGAGAAATAAAATCATAGACTACACTCGTAGCGGTTTTTACTGAAATATCTTTGGACGCGAGTTCGAATCTCGCCGCCTCCACCATACATAGTTAAATATTAGCCCTTTGGCTTTCGCTGAAGGGTTTTTCTTTTATAATTAATAAAAAAATTTTCTAAAAGGAAAAAATAAAGGAAAAAGCAATAAAAATTGTATTTTTAGAGTCTAAAATTCTTACAAAATAAAGGTGTAGGTACATATCGCCATAAAAAAACTAATAAGAAAGTTAAGAAAAAAGTTACTAAAAAGGGAAGTGGAAGACAGGGGAAAAGTTGGATTTTTAGGAGTAAATGTAGTAATATAAAAAGCACTTGGTATATTTGGGAAAACATTAATTGAAGCCCCAGTTCAAATAAAAGCAAGGAGACCGGTTTATGGATTTTAAAGAACCTAAAGAAACAGTTAATTTTATTCAGGAGATTATTGATCAGGATAAAAAAACCAACAAACACCATGGACGGGTTCATCTCCGCTTTCCACCGGAGCCTAATGGCTATCTGCATATTGGGCACGCTAAGTCTATTTGCTTGAATTTTGGTATTGCTGCTCACAATGGTGGTTTATGCAATCTCCGCTTTGATGATACCAATCCCAGCATGGAAGATACGGAATATATTGAGTCTATCATTAAAGATGTCCGATGGTTGGGATTTGACTGGGATGACCGGCTTTTTTATGCTTCTGATTATTTTGAGAAAATGTATGACTATGCCATTCAAATTATTAAAGTCGGTAAAGCTTATGTATGCGATTTGAGTCCTGAGGAAATTAAAAAATATAGAGGAGGCTTTAAGGAACAGGGAAAAGAGAGTCCTTATCGAAACCGATCCATAGAGGAAAATCTCGATCTATTTAAGCGTATGCGGAAGGGTGAATTTACAGATGGATCCCGAGTGTTAAGGGCTAAAATTGATATGAATTCTCCTAATTTAAATATGCGAGATCCTGTTCTTTACCGTATTCTAAGAGCTAATCATCATCGAACAGGAGATAAGTGGTGTATTTACCCCATGTATGATTATGCTCATCCACTTGAGGACTATTATGAGAAAATTACCCATTCTATTTGTACTTTGGAATTCGAAGATCATCGTCCTTTGTACGATTGGGTTCTCAATGCTTTAAAAATTCAAGATCCGCCTCAGCAAATAGAATTTGCCAGGTTGAATCTTACGAATACAGTGATGAGTAAACGTAAGCTTCGTAAACTGGTAGAAGAAGATTATGTGGCAGGATGGGATGACCCTCGTGTACCCACTTTATCGGGATTAAAGCGCAGAGGTTATACTCCTGAAGCTATTCGAAGTTTTTGTGAGCAAATAGGTATATCCAAGAGTAATAGTGTAGTGGATGTCCGTTTCTTGGAACATTGTATTCGTGAAGACTTGAATCTGAAAGCACCCCGGGTTATGGGGGTACTGGATCCTTTAAAGCTGATTATAAAAAATTATCCCCAGGATAAAGTGGAAGAGATGAATGCAGAAAATAATCCTGAGGACAATGATGCCGGGAAGCGTAAAATACCTTTTTCCAGAATTCTTTATATTGAACGAGAAGACTTTTGCGAAGAACCGCCGAAAAAATATTTTCGTTTGGCTCCGGGTCGTGAAGTCAGGTTAAAAAATGCATATATTATTAAATGTGAGGGATTTGTTAAGGATGATAAAACAGGAGAGACAAAAGAAGTACACTGTACATATGATCCTGAAACTAAGAGTGGCAGACCCGGTAGTAAACGTAAGGTGAAGGGAACTTTACACTGGGTTTCCGCAGTCCATGCTTTGAAAGCGGAGGTACGCTTATATGACCATCTTCTACTGGACCAGAACGAGAGAGTGGAAGAACAGGAGGAAAAGGAAGATTTTATAAAACAGCTTAACCCCAATTCTATGGAAGTATTAGCTGATTGCTTAGTGGAACCAAGTTTGGCGGGAGCAGTTCCCGAAAACAGATACCAGTTCATGCGAAAAGGTTATTTTTGTGTAGATCCCGATTCAACTTCAGATAAGTTAGTATTTAATCAAATTGTATCTTTACGGGATAGTTGGGCCAGGATACTTAAAGCCAATAAAAATCAAAAATCCTAATTGAATAGTTGCTGGTAGCTGGTGAAAGGTTATTGTACTCGGATAAATTAGACTTTGTGATGACAACAATGGATAGAAAATAATTGAATAATAAGGGATAATTTGTTATAAATAGATAAGTAAAAGGCTATTTAAGGAAAAAATATTTATGGAGTTCGTAAAAGATAAAAGATTAAATTTTATTATAAGTATAACCATTAATCTTGTAATTCTGTTTTATATATTAAATAGACTAAGATGGTTATTTATATATTTTAGTACTGCCTTGATTTTAGCTTATTTCTTTGAACCTCTATATCGATATCTTATTAATAAGAAAATTCCTAAAATTTTAACCATTCTAATTGTATTCGGTATAATAATTGCCATGTTAATTTTAGTAATATTTTTTGTAATTCCCAGCCTTATTAATCAACTAAATATTTTATATAATGAAGTACCTAATTTATTTGAACAATACCAAAATCTAATTTTATCTTTAAAACCTCAGCTCTCAAAATTTATAAATCCTGCTAATGTAGAAATTTTACTTAAAGAAAATTTATCAGAACTGCAAAAAAACACATTGGGTTTTTCCCAAAATATTATAATCTTTTTATCCAGCATAGTTTCCAGCATAACTTTTGGTATAGTAATTATTCCTTTGATTTTATTTTACCTGATGAGAGACATGCTTATATTTAAAGAAAATTTATACAATTTTGTCTCTAAAAAAAATAAAGAAGAGTTTAAAGAAATAATAGAAAAGATAGATAATATTATAAGCGGATTTATCCGTGGCAGGATAATAATTTGTATTATTGTAGGAACTTTAATTGGGATAGGATTATATTCTTTAAATTTAAAATTTGCTTTGATTATTGGTATAATTAGCGGAGTATTAAATTTCATTCCATATTTGGGTCCTATTGTGGGGGTTGTTTTAGCTCTAATTTTTGCTCTTGGACAACCCTGGTGGATTTTGTTGATGATTGTGATTTTATTTATTTTTGCTAATCAAGTTGAAGCAATATTTCTTAATCCAAATATTTTAGGAAAAGAACTCGGCTTACACCCACTAACTGTAATTTTGTCAATGTTAATCTGTGGGCAATTATTAGGGATATTAGGAGTAATATTAGCCGTTCCCCTGGTAGCTATTTTAAAGGTTCTCTTTTTAAAATATATGGTCGAGGAGGGATAAGGCAAGATAGATGAAAAAAATATTTTATTTAATTTTTGCAGTAATTGCCTTAACTATTTTTTTCTCTCCCTGTTTTAATTTGGTACAAGCTTCAGGTATAGAAATTTTAGTAGATGATGAGCTTTTAGAAACGGCTGTTCCATCATTTATTGAAAATGACAGGATTTTTATCTCTGCACGTAATATTATAGAAGTTCTAGGTGGAAGAATTACCTGGTTTCCTGCCTTAAAATTATTAACCATAAAAATAGATAGTCATGTAATTCGTTTAGTCATTGATGACCCTTCGTTGGAAATGGATAAAAAAGTAATTTCCCTGGAAGCACCAGCTAAAATCATAGGAAATAGGGTAATGATTCCCTTGGAAGTACTTAAAATTATAGTTCCGGTAGAAATAAAATGGGATAATAAATCCAAGGTTTTGAGCATTAATTCTATAAAACCTTATTTGTTAAAAATAAGAAGCTACACTCATCCGGACAAAACCAGAATTGTTATAGATATGTCAGAAAAAACAGAATTTAAGGCAGATAAATTAGTTAATCCGGATAGAATATATGTGGATATAATGGGTTCCATTCTAAAATTAGGAGATTCTTTTAAGAAGATAGATATAAATGATGGTACGCTTAAAACTGTTAGGGCCGCAAAGTTTAATAAAGATATTACTAGAGTAGTCTTCGACCTTTATCAAGAGAACAGGTATGATATATTTGACCTTGCTGAACCCGATAGGATAGTTGTGGATATATTTAAATTAGAAAAAAAGAAAGATAGCACTAACGAAGTTCTACCCACCCAATCTACACAAAAACCTTCCATTGATTCAGGAGTAACCGGTAAAAGAATAGTAATTATTGACCCCGGTCATGGTGGAAGTGACCCGGGAGCAATTGGGCCAAGTGGCTTGAAAGAAAGTGAAGTTGCTTTAAAAATTGCTCTTGATTTAGAAAAATTGTTAAAAAATGCAGGTATTCCCACTTATCTTACCAGGTATAAAGATGAATTTATTTCCTTGGAAGATAGAATTAGCTTTGCCAATCGGAAAAATGGATTTATATTTATTAGCTTACATGCTAATTCTGCTACTCGTAATAGTTCAACCGCTATTGGAACAGAGACTTTTGTCTTGAGTTCTAAGTATATTGGAGCTTCTGCCAGGGATGTAGCCGATAGAGAAAATAGAGCGAGTAGGACTCACCCGAATGTAGATACTGACCTGGCTTTAATTATTGCTGACTTGGAAGAAAGTGCCAATATACAATATAGTCTTGATTTTGCAGAAATTGTTCAGAAAAAATTAGTAGACCATTTAAAATTGAAAAATAGGGGAGTTAAACAAGCTCCTTTTGTTGTATTAAAAGGTGCAAATATGGCCGCTGTTCTTATAGAAATAGCCTTTCTTTCTAATACGAAAGAAGAAAAATTATTGAAAAACGGTGAATTTAGACAGAAATCAGCTCAAGCCATCTATGAAGCAATAAGATATTATCTAAAGAATACTCTTGAAGAAGGGTAATATGCATTATGAAGAAAAATAAAAGGTCCAGAAAAAAAAGAAATAACTTTAAATCTTTGTTTACAATATTTGTTTTAATTGTCTTAGTTGTTCTATGCTATATAATATTTAATAAATTTATCACTCCGACTTGGGAAAAACAAAAAAAAGAACCTTCAATCAGTGAGGAATCTATTTATCAAGAAGAAAAAAAAGAACCTGAACACATTGCGGAAGAGATGATAGAAGTAAACCTCTATTTTGCTGATCAGGAAGAAATGTATTTAGTAACAGAAAAAAGAAAAATAGCTAAATCTCCTAATTTGGCCAAGCAAGTTGTAATTGAATTAATAAAAGGTCCAACTAGTTCTAATCTCTATTCTACTATTCCTGAAGGGACAAGCATTAATGAAGTATATGTTGTTGATGATATTGTATACCTGGATTTATCTGAATCAATATCAAAAAACCACCCCGGAGGAAGCAGTAGTGAATTAATGACGATTTATTCACTGGTTAATACTTTAACAGAAATTTCTCCCATTAAAGGAGTTCAGTTATTAATTGATGGAGACCAAAAAACAAGCCTGGCCGGTCATGTAGATATTAGTATGCCTCTTCTTAGGGATGAGGATTGGATTAGAAGACGACCATAGGGCTAAATTATATTAATCAGTTAAAAGGAGGAATTCGAAATCAATATCAGCATTATAGATGACCTAACTCAGATCATTAATAACAAGATTATTGTGATTGCCTTTATTACCTGGATATCTAACCAGACTATAAAGATGATTTTGTTTTATATTACAGAAAAAAAATGGGATGTAAGGAGATTTTTTGGAGCAGGTGGTATGCCCAGTACTCATTCAGCACTATCTATGAGTGTGGCGGTCTCTATTGGTTATATAGGAGGTTGGGGCTCAAATATATTTGCGTTAGCCTTAATTACATCTATGATTGTCATGGCTGATGCTGCTGGAGTCAGAAGGGCTACAGGCGAACAAGCTAAAGTATTAAATAAAATTATTTTAGAGTTTTTTGAAGAAATGAAAATTAAGGATGAACGTCTGAAAGAATTGGTTGGACATACACCTTTTGAAGTTATTGTTGGTGCTTTAATAGGTTTTACGATGGCAACGATATTATCTTTTTGTTTAAGTATTTAATGAATTTACCTAAATAAAATAGATTTTTAATTTGAAAAGGATTAGCGGTTGAAAAAAATAGAGAAAGAACGTTTGGATATATTACTTGTAAAAAAAGGTTTTTTTGCTACCAGAGAAAAAGCTAAAAGGGGGATAATGGCTGGAGAAGTTTTAGTTGAAAATCAAAAAGACAATAAAGTGGGTCAAAGGATAAGAATAGATAGCAATATTTCTATCTTGAAAAAAAGGACCGTTTATGTGGGTAGAGGTGGAGATAAATTAGAGAAAGCTATAAAAGTATTTAATGTGCCTGTTCAGAAAAAAAGAGTTATCGATATTGGAGCATCTACCGGTGGTTTTACGGATTGTCTTTTGGAGTTTGGAGCTAAAAAAGTATATTGTATAGATGTTGGTTATGGACAATTAGCCTGGAAATTGCAGAAAGATAAAAGAGTAGAAATTATGGATAGAACTAATATCAGATATCTTACTGCAGATAAATTTGACCGGCTTTTTGAGTTAGCAGTTATAGACGTTTCCTTTATCTCATTAGATAAAGTGTTGCCAGCAGCATATAATTTAATTATGGAAAATGGAGAATTAATAGCTTTGATTAAGCCACAGTTCGAGGCGGGAAGAGATTTTATACAAAAGGGTGGATTGATAAGAAAAGCAGAAGTTCATCAGATGGTAATTAAAAAAGTAGGTACTGTAGTCTTTAAGTTAGGTTTTAATATTTTAGGGTTGACTTTTTCTCCTTTAAAGGGTGCAAGCGGCAATATAGAATATTTAATATATTTAACAAAAGATTTTCAAAAAGAAAGAATAAAAAATTTTCCTTTAGTGATAAAAAAAGTAGTGGAGCAAGCGCATCATGAGCTTTCTCGAAAAAAATGATATACTATGGTTTTATATGATAGCTGCTACTCGAAAGTATAAAATATTTTAGTATCCCGGA
>JAYEGH010000003.1:0-6984 GCA_034659055.1 Candidatus Caldatribacteriota bacterium | reverse complement strand
ATTTTTTAAAATAAAAATAATGTGTTAAAATATAAATGCATAGTAATGAAAACATAGTGGAAATTTAAAAGAGGAGAGAAAATGATAGAAGTAAAAATTTCCGGAGTAGCAATAGATCCCATTACCAAAGGGTTTGTGGTGATTCTAAAAGATGAAATAAAAAATAGATGGCTGCCTATCTGGGTTGGACCTTATGAGGCAAAAATGATTTCTTTAGCTTTGGAAGGAATTGAGCCAAAAAGACCTTTGCCTCATGATTTGATGAAAAATATGATTGATGTTTTAGATATTGCAGTAACTAAAATAGTCATTTGTAATCTTGAAAAAGATACTTATTTTGCGAGTATTATTTTGAAAATAGGAGATAAAGTAGAGGAAGTCGATGCACGTCCAAGCGATGCTATAGCGTTAGCCCTCAGAATTAATGCTCCTATTTATGTAACCGAGGAAATATTAAAGAAAGCCTCTACAGGAAAAATCACCATAGAAAATGAGAATGAAATAAAAATTGAGCAATTAAAGGAAAAAATGCAAAAAGCAGTGGAAAAGGAAAATTACGAGACAGCTGCTAAATTACGGGATAAAATTAAAAAATTAGAAAAAAATAATTAAAAGAAATAAATATCAGTAAAAAAGGAAGATTAGCAGTTTATGAGAAAAACAATTATCGAACCGGAAATATTTATACAATTTCCTCATTTCAAAAGAGGAATAATTGTAATTGATGATATTGAAAATGAATTGGGGAATAAAAGGATAAAAAAACCCTTAAATAAAGAAATAGCAAAGAGAGTAAAAGAAGAAACTTATAGTGAATGGCCGTTTATTAAAGCTTGGGACGAAGCACATCTAAAATTTAACTCGGATCCGGTTAAATATCCTCCTTCAATCAAAGCCTTGTTAAAAAGGATTAATAAGGGAGGAGGATTTCCTTTTATTAATTCTGTTGTTGCTCTTTTTAATTATATTTCCATAAAACATCTTGTTCCTTGTGGAGGAGACGATATTGATAAAATTGAGGGTAATTTACATCTTGGTTTTGCTAAAGGCAATGAAACCTTTATACCTTTAGGAAGCGAGGACATAGAAAATCCACAACCGGGAGAGGTTATTTATTTTGATGATAAAACCCTTAAAGTTATGTGCAGAAGATGGAATTGGCGAAATGGTGCCTTTAGTAAAATTACCGAAAATACAAAAAAAATAGTGATTAATATTGATGGAATCGGACTTATTCCAGAATCTATAATAGTAGAAGCGAGGGATGAATTGGCAAAATTATTGGTTGAACAGTGTAAGGCAAAATTGACCATCGATTTTTTGAACATAAATAAAACTGAGATTGATGTTGATTTATAAAAGGATAAAAATAAACTAATACATAAAGAAAGGAAATAATACTGTGAAAAATAAGTTTAAATTTTACCAGGATAGCCTGAAAGCTTTAAAACCGTATGACCCTCATGAAATACCTCATAAAGTAAAATTAAATGCTAATGAAAATCCCTATGGATTACCGGAAGAAATAGTTGAGGAAATATTGAAAGAAGCAAAAGAACTGAATTATTCTCTCTATCCTAATGCGAATTCTACCGAGTTAAGTCAAGCAGTATCTTCATCATTCGGTTTAAACGTGGATAATATTGTCATAGGAAATGGTTCTGATGAATTAATTGAATATCTTATTAAAGCTTTTAGCGAAAAAGGAAGAAGAATTATTTCTCCCATGCCTTCTTTTGCTATGTATAAAATATATTCTTCCATCCATCATGCTGATTTTATTCAGATTCCTCTGGTACAGGAAGATTTTTCCTTAGATGTAGAAAAATTATTAGAGGAGGCAAAAAAAGAAAGTTCTTCATTGATTTTTTTATCTTATCCTAATAGTCCGACCACAAATTATTTTCAAGAAGATAAAATAATAAGGATACTGGAAGAATCCGGTTGTCTGGTGGTCGTGGATGAAGCATATTATGAATTTGGCGGCAAGACCTTTGCTCCCCTTGTTTCCCGTTATAATAATCTGGTGATTCTCAGAACATTTTCCAAGGCATATTCTCTGGCGAGTTTACGCATTGGTTATCTGCTATCTAATGCAAAAGTGGTAAAAGAAATAAGAAAAGTAAAAAGTCCTTTTAACGTTAATTCATTTTCCCAGCTTGCTGCTCAAATCGTTTTTAAAAATAGTGGTATATTTCAGAAAAATATTGATAAGATTATTAGTGAACGTGAAAAATTAATTAAAAAAATAAATACACTTTCATCTTTTAAAGCACATCCTTCGCAAACTAACTTTATCTTTACCGAAATAGGGTCTATCAAAGAACAAAAAATGGTTTTTAATGGTTTGTTGGAAAAAGGTATTTTAATTCAGATTGTGAATGAACCTGATTTTTCCACCTCTCGACATTTTTTAAGGATAACTGTTGGAACAGAGGAGGAGAATAATCTTTTAATGGATGGCTTAAAATATTGTCAAAAGGTTCTTAACACTTAAAAGTTAGAAGGTTAAATATTATCTAATAAAGGAGTTATTTGAGGAGATAGATAAAAATGATAAAATTTGATAAATTTACCGTAAAATCTCAAGAGGCAATCGGTGAGGCTCAGCAAATTGCTTCCAGCTATAATCATCAGGAAATAAGAGAAGAACATCTTCTTCTGGCATTAATCGGTCAGAAAGAAGGGGTAATCCCTTCTATTTTACAAAAATTGGAAATAAACTCTGAAGAGTTTAAAAGCAGCTTAAAAAAAATATTGGAAAAAATTCCTAAAGTATATGGAAATGCCGGAGGACAGCAATATATCGGAACCTCATTAAATAACATACTAAATAGTGCTATACAAGAGGCCGCTAAAGTAAAAGATGAATTCGTAAGCACAGAACATTTATTAATAGCTTTAGTCGGTACAGGAGGAAGCAGAGTTGCTTCTTTATTGAAGAAAAGTGGAATTAGCAAGGAAAATATTTTAAAGGTCTTAGTAAATATTCGAGGAAACCAGCGGATAACTGACCAGAATCCGGAAGAAAAATATCAAGTGTTGGAAAAGTATACTCGCAATTTAACTGTTTTAGCCAGGAGAGGTAAACTTGATCCGGTCATCGGTAGAGATGATGAGATCAGACAGGTAATGCAAATTCTTTCAAGACGTACTAAAAATAATCCTGTCTTAATAGGCGAACCCGGAGTGGGTAAAACGGCAATTGCTGAAGGACTTGCGCAAAGAATTATCAGCAGAGATGTGCCGGAAGGTTTAAAGGATAAGAAAATATTGGTCTTGGACATTAGTTCAATGGTGGCTGGTGCAAAATATAGGGGTGAGTTTGAAGACCGCTTGAAAGCTGTTTTAAAAGAGATTGAAAAATCAGAAGGAGAAATAATTATTTTTATTGATGAGCTTCATACTTTGGTAGGAGCAGGTGCTGCAGAAGGAGCAATCGATGCATCTAATATGTTGAAACCCGCTCTATCTCGGGGAGAACTGCATTGTATAGGGGCAACTACTTTAAAAGAATACAGGAAATATATTGAGAAAGATGCCGCTTTGGAAAGAAGGTTTCAACCGGTTTTGGTAAAAGAACCTTCAGTAGAAGCTACTATTACCATTCTTCGAGGTTTAAAGGAAAAATACGAAGTTCATCATGGAGTAAGAATTAAAGATTCTGCTTTAATAGCAGCAGCCATTTTATCTAATCGGTATATTGCCGATAGATTTTTACCTGATAAGGCTATTGATTTGATGGATGAAGCTTCTTCTCGATTGAGAATGGAAATTGACAGTTTGCCGGTGGAAATTGATGAGGTAGAGAGAAAAATTATTCAATTGGAGATAGAAAAACAAGCACTGAAAAAGGAAAAAGATATTACAGCTAAGGAAAGATTAAATAAGATTGTAAAGGATTTAAGTTCGATCAAAGAAAAACGGGATGGAATGAAGCTTAAATGGAAGAGTGAAAAAGAAAATATACAAAAAATTCAAAAGATTAAAAGTGAAGTTGAACAGATAAAAATAGAAGCAGAAAAAGAAGAGAGAGAAGGTAATCTAAATAGGGTTGCTGAATTAAAATATGGAAAACTTCCTCAATTACAAAAAAATTTGGAAGAAGAAAGAAAAAAATTGGTTACTTTGCAAAAAGAGCATAAAATGTTAAAAGAAGAAGTTGACGAAGAAGATGTTACGGAGATTATTTCCAAATGGACAGGAATACCGGTAGGAAGGCTAATGGAAGGCGAATCAGAGAAGTTAGTAAGAATAGAAAAAGTACTCAAAGAGAGAGTAATAGGTCAGAACGAAGCGGTTAAATTGGTTTCCAATGCGATTAGAAGGTCTCGAGTAGGTATATCTGATCCCAATAGACCGGTAGGTTCTTTTATATTTATGGGACCTACAGGAGTAGGGAAAACAGAACTTGCCCGAAGTTTAGCGGAATTTTTATTTAATGATGAAAATTCTTTGGTTCGTATTGATATGTCTGAATATATGGAAAAACATAGTGTTGCCCGGCTTATCGGAGCTCCTCCCGGTTATGTCGGATATGAAGAAGGCGGACAACTTACCGAAACAGTTAGACGTCATCCTTATTCAGTCATCCTTTTTGATGAAATTGAGAAAGCACATCAGGATGTTTTTAATATTCTCCTGCAGATTTTGGATGACGGTCGTTTAACAGATGGACAGGGAAGAGTGGTGAATTTTAAAAATTCTCTATTAATTATGACTTCCAATATTGGGAGCCAGTGGATCTACGAGATGAATGAAAGCAATCGGGAATTAATGGAACAAAAAATAACGAAATCATTGCGGGAAAATTTCAAACCGGAGTTTATAAATAGAATTGATGAGATTATTATTTTTAACAATTTAAGCAAAGAACAAATCATAGAAATTGCAAATATACAAATAAATATTTTGAAAAAGAGATTAAAGGATAAAAAAGTAGAATTAGAAATCCCGCACAGGGTAAAAGAATTTTTAGCTGAAAAAGGATATGATGCTCATTACGGGGCTCGTCCTTTGAAAAGAACGATTCAAAGATATATTCAGGATCCTATTGCCTTGCAAATTTTAGAAAATGAATTTAAAGAAGGGGATAAAGTAAAAGCAGATTTAGACAAAAAAAGTGAGAAAATAATTTTTAAGAAATTGTAAATTAACATTATTTATCTGGTTAGAATACAGTGATAATTTGTAGGGGCAAGACCTTGTGTCTGCCCGTGAAGCGACTGTAAATAAAGGAGGAATATGAATGTTTAAAGAATATATAGGTAACCATTTTCATGATGTTACGGAATTATTTAGTATGGAAAATATTTTTACATGGTGGGAAAAATTTATAACCGTAGTAATAATATTTGTAATAGCAAAAATAGCTTTGTCCATAATTAATGAATTAATTAAAAAGTCTTTTATTCCTTTAAAGAAATCAAAAAATTATAGAAAGAGAATTGCCCGGTCAAAGACATTAATTCCCCTCATGCAAAGCATTAGCAGATATATAGTATATTTTATTGCGGCAGTAATGGCATTAAGAGAATTTGGTGTAGATACTACTGCTTTGATTGCTAGTGCCGGAGTAGTCGGATTGGCTGTAGGTTTCGGAGCGCAATCTTTAGTAAAAGATTTTATTTCGGGTGCTCTTCTATTTTTTGAAGGAGCGATGTCAGTAGATGATTGGGTCGCAGTTGGCGAGCATTCCGGTATGGTAGAAGCGATGAATCTAAGGAATATTCATTTAAGAAAATTTTCGGGAGAATTAAGAGTAATACCAAATGGAGAAGTTAGTAATTTTGGTAATTTTAATAAAGGATATATGAAAGCTATTGTAGAGGTAGGGGTAGCATATGAACAAGATGTAGAAAGAGGGATGAAAACCTTAGAAGAAATTGCCAATAAATGGGCTAAAGAAAATAAGGATATTGTCTTAGAGCCTCCTATTGTACAGGGAATAATATCTCTTAGTTCTTCAGATATTACACTAAGAATATTAGTTAAAGTTAAACCAATGACTAATTGGAAAACAGAAAGAGAGCTTAACCGGAAAATAAAAGATACTTTCGATAAAAAAGGCATAGAAATACCTTTCCCCAGACAGGTTGTCTATTTAAGAAAAGAAGGCGAAAAAAAATAAAAACAAGGTTTTTAAAAAGAAATATTTTATTTATTGACCGATTATATATTTTTTTAGAGAAACATATTTTTACTTTTATTAAGTAAAAATAAATAAGAAACCGATATAAGATAAATTAGAATAAAACCTAAATTTAATCCTAATTTTGGGAGTAAATACCAACAAGAAATATAAAATACCAGTAAAGTGCTAACACTAAAAGAAAATCCATAAATAACAGAAGGATATAAATTTTTTTGTTCTTCAAAATGCAAAACTACTAATAAAGCAAATAATGTAGATGGAAAAGAGCTTAAAATGCCCGCCCACCTGCTTCCGGCAATAGAAGCAATTTCCGTAAGTATTGAAATGGTGATCCCTGCCATTAATCCTCGAATTAAAAGTCTTGTAATAGAATTTTTTTTATTTTTCTTAATTATTTGATTTACTTTTATTTTTTTTAAAATTAAAATATTCATAAAAAATATTATGAAAAATATTATAATAGCTGAAAGAAGATTGAGATCTAATTTATAAATTAAATAGCCTGAAACATAAAAGGAAATGAATCCCATTAATGAAGAAAAGGCAATGGAAATTATATTATTTCCTGGTTTAAAATATCTTCCTGTCATAAGATAAAAAAAACAGAATAATATTGATGAAGATAGAGCAGAAATTCCCCAGGGTATTCCTTTAACTAAAAACTCTATTCCATTCTGATATGAAATAAAATAAACAGATAAACCCGCTCCCAGTGGAAGTCCTGATAATATTCCGCCTAAGAACGGGTTAATTCTTGTTGAAATTTCAGCTAATAGTACAACTATTACAGTTGAAATTAATATTTTTATTAATATTGGATTCATTTAAAT
>JAYEGH010000002.1:0-7022 GCA_034659055.1 Candidatus Caldatribacteriota bacterium | reverse complement strand
AAAAAAAACAAGGAGGTAAATTGTTTGGTTAAAAAAAGAGTTTGGCAATATTAAAATTCAGATTAAAAATTTTTAAGGAGGAGAAAATGAATAATTTTAAAAAAAGTATTTTTATTTTACTGTTAGTAGTCTTTTTAATGATCGGACTTCTAAGCGGAATGGTAAGTGCAGAGGAAAAAGTAATCAAAATAGGAACTTTATTTCCTTTAACCGGTCCTTGCGCTTTAGCAGGTCAGCGTTGTAAAATTGCTGTAGAAACCGCAGTCGAGGTTATTAACAACTCTCACCCGGAATGTGATGTTCCTTTGGCTAACCAAGAAGGAATTTTAGACGGATACAAAATAGTGCTGGTACATGCAGACCATCAGGGAAAACCGGATGTAGCAAAATCTGAAGCAGAAAGACTTTACAACCAGGAAAAAGTCTATTCTATTATCGGTTCTTATAATAGTTCTTGTACCAAGCCGGCAAGCTTTGTTGCTGAAAGAAAGAAAAAAATATTTATGTGTGGTTGTTCCAGTTCAGCTGCTTTAACTGAGCGTGGATTTAAATATTTTTTCCGTATGGCTCCCACTGATAAAACCGAATCAATTGAATTTTGCGATGTCATGGAATGGTTGAATGAAGAAAAAAATGCCGGACTCAAGACAATTGGTATTATATACGAAAATACCGAATTTGGAAAACATGCTGCAGATGAAGGTAAACTTGCTGCTAAAGAAGCTGGCTTTAAAGTAGTTGCAGATGTTCCCTTCAGTCCTGGTGCTACCAATCTAAACAGTGAAGTAATGACATTAAAAGCTAAAAATCCGGATGCAGTGTTTGGCGCTTGTCTGGGTGGCGATTACACTCTTTGGGTAAGAACTATGAAACAGATGAATTGGCTTCCTAAAATTACCATGAATTATTGTACCGGTTACCAGGATCCGGTAATTACTAAACAGCTTGGTAAGGATGCAAATTACTTCATGGGTGGAACAGGTTACTCACCTGAATTTGCCGAATTAATGCCAGCAGTAGCTGCAGTTGAGAAAATATTTATGGCTAAGTCAGAACCAAGTGTTCCTTTTGATAGTGATAGCATTCAAGAAGCAGTTGCTACTTTCATATTAGCTCAAGCAATAGAAGAAGTTGGATCTCTTGATTATGATAAAATCAGTAAAGCTTTATATGCACATGAATGGGATTCTCCATTATCTATGGGTGGTAAAATAGCCTTTGTACCAGGTGGACAAAATAGCAAGTCAATGAGTATGATGACTCAATTACAGGAAGGAAGCTATAAAAGAATTTTCCCGGTTGAATTAGCTACTGATGAAATAGTATTCCCGATGATACCCTGGGATCAGCGTTAACATGGGCGGTAGTTATTGCTAACCTGTGTTAAAAAATATTATTAATATTACCGGATTTTAAAGTAGTAAGGATGAATATTTATTCTTATTCATCCTTACTACTTGCTTTAAGAACTTAGTTAGAATTGGAGGTTTTTATGACTACCTTTTTTCAGGTGACTATTGACGGTTTGCTTACCGGTATGGTATATGCATTAGTTGCTTCCGGATTAAGTTTAATTTGGGGAGTAATGGATGTGCTTAATTTTGCTCATGGAGAATTTCTTATGGTAGGAATGTATGTTAGTTATTGGTTAGGATTCCTAATGAATATAGATCCATTGATTTCCTGGATTGCATCAGGAGCATTTTGTTTTATCATAGGAGTATTGACTTATAAGTTAATTATCCAACATTGTCTCAGCGGTCCTCCACTGGCGGCATTATTAGCTACTTTTGGTTTATCCATGATACTTAAAAATGTTGCTCTAAACAGATTTTCTCCGAATTTCCGTATATTAACACACACTATTCTTGGAGGAAAGAAAATTATGTTAGGAGAACTGATACTCCCTTTACCCCAATTGGTAACAGGAATATTTGCTCTAATAGTTGTTTTTATAATTTATTATATTATTAAACGTACTCGTCTAGGATGGGCTATCCAAGCAACGGCAATGGATAAAGAAGCTGCAGAGTTAATGGGAATTAGAACTAATTGGATATTTGGTTTAGTCTTTGGGTTAGGTGGTGCTTGTGTGGGTATTGCCGGAGGATTACTTCCTTCGTCTCTTGCTGTACACCCGGAAGTCGGAAGTCTTTTTGGTTTAATTGCTTTTATAGCAGTAGCTATGGGTGGTTTTGGTAGCATACCTGGTGCCCTATTGGCTGCATTGTTTATAGGATTAATCGAGGCATTTGGAGGATTTTACATTGCTCCGGTATTTAAATATGTTGTAGTATTTGGATTATATTTAGTAGTAGTAATGTTTAGACCGAAAGGATTATTTGGGTGGTAATAGTGAAAAAAAGAAATTTTAAAAAACAGGATATTTATTGGTATATATTTATTGGAATATTAATTCTAATTCCCTTGATACCAAAAGTTGCCGGAAATACCTTTATTCAGCATGTCCTTATATTAATTTTGTTATATGCCAGCATGTCACAAGCTTGGAATATTATTGGAGGATACTGTGGCCAGGTATCATTCGGCCATTCAGTTTTTTTTGGTATTGGCGCTTACGGGGCCGCTATGGCGGTAGTAAAATATGGAATGGTACCATGGCTCGGAGTATTAGTAGGAGCAGTTACAGCAAGTATCGTAGCTATATTAATTAGCTATCCTTGTTTTAAACTGAAGGGACATTATTTTGCCATTGCTACTTTTGCTATTGTAGAAATATTTAACCGTCTATTCATGGTATGGGATTGGGTTGAAGGTGCTTTAGGACTAGACTACCCTTTAGTTGAAGAAGGTTGGAAAAATTTTATGTGGTATGAAACAAAAATTCACTATTATTATGGTGCCTTGATATTATTTGTAATTATTTTTAGTGTGGTTCGTTATATTGAACAAAACCGTTTTGGTTTTTATTTGAAAGCTGTGCGAGAAGACCAGGAAACTGCTGAATCAACGGGAATTAACAGTACATTAGTTAAACTTATGGCAATGGGGATTTCCGCTTTTCTGGCAGCTCTTTGTGGAGCATTTTTTGCACAGTATAGTTTAAGAGTTGCTCCTCCTATGGTTATATGTTTAAGTATGTCAATGACATTTGTATTAGTAACTATATTAGGAGGAGCAGGAACATTTTTTGGTCCACTATTAGGAGCAATGATTTTAATACCATTACAAGAATATACCCGTGTTTTATGGGGTGGCCTTGGTAGTGGAATAGACCTTATTTTATTTGGATTTTTGATAGTTTTGATAATGGTAAGACAGCCAAAAGGAATCATGGGTTTAATAAATGAGTTCCTGAACTACAAGAAAAATAGAAAGCAAAATTTCCCTGAATCACAGGTGAAAGAATAAAAAAAGGGGGAGTGTTAAGTTGGCATTACTAGAAGTAAAAGGAATAAGTAAAAAATTTGGTTCACTACTAGCAAATGATAACGTTTCATTTGATGTTGAAGAAGGCCGGATAGTGGGATTAATTGGCCCTAATGGGGCAGGGAAAACCACTCTTTTTGATTGTATCACCGGGATATATAAAGCAAGTAAAGGGAAAATTATATTCTCTGGTAAAAATATTACTAATTTACCGCCTTATAAAGTTACTCATTTAGGAGTTGTGAGAACTTTTCAAATTGTTCATACTTTAAAAGAGATGTCTGTATTTGATAATATAATGATTGGAGCTTACCTTCGGGAGGGAAATTCAGAGAAAGCCGGTAAAATTGCTGATGACTGTTTAAAAGCATGTTTCCTTTTGGGATTTAAAGATAAAAGAGCAGGAGATTTAACTATTGGTTTAAAAAAAAGGCTGGAATTAGCCCGAGCTCTTGCAACTGGTCCGAAGTTATTAATGCTTGATGAATGCATGGCTGGTTTGACTTCGACTGAAGTAAAAGAATCAGTTGAACTTATAAAAAATCTAAAGAAAAGAGGAATTACTTTTCTTATCGTTGAGCATATTATGGAGGCGATTATGCCTATTGCAGATAAAATCGTAGTACTTGATGGAGGAATAAAGATAGCTGAGAATAAACCGGATGTAATTATTAGAGATGAGAGAGTTATTGAAGCATATTTTGGTAAAAAATATAGCAAGAGGTTGCAGGCAAAAAAGGAGGCGAATAAGCATGGCTGATACGTTATTAAAAGTAAATAAAATTCGATGTTTTTATGATAGGGCTCCGGTGATTTTTGATGCATCTTTTGAGGTAAAAGAAAAAGAATTAGTAGCAATAGTAGGGGCAAATGGTGCAGGTAAAAGCACTATAATGAAGACAATTGCCGGATTAATAAACCCAAAAAGCGGTACGATTAATTTTAAAGGAAAAGATATTTCTCGTTTACCGGCAAGTATGGTTATTCGCGAAGGAATCAGTTATGTTCCCGAAGGTAGAAGATTATTTGCTAAACTTTCAGTTCAGGAAAACCTTGCTTTAGGAGCATATATTGAAAAAGACCGCGAAGAAATTAAAAAAAGACAGGAAGAAATATTTGAGCTTTTTCCTATCCTTAAAAAACGTAATACTCAGATTGCCGAAACTTTAAGCGGGGGCGAACAGCAGATGCTGGCTATAGCGAGAGGAATGATGTCTAAACCAAAATTATTAATGCTCGATGAGCTATCTTTAGGTTTAATGCCCGCATTAGTGGAAAAAGTTATGGAAGCAGTGGTTAATGCAAACAAAAAAGGAACTACTATTTTATTAGTCGAACAGATGGTACAGGAAGCACTTGAAATTGCTGATCGTGGATATGTGATTCAGACTGGGAAAATTGTCCAATCTGGCATGGCTAAGGAACTTTTAGAATCTGATGAAGTTCGTAAAGCATATATGGGTATGTAGTTAAAAGCAATATATAGCATATAGCCAAAAATAAGGGAGATAGGATTGAAGATATGTAAATTTAAAAAGGTGAAAAAAATGAAAGCAATACTTCTTTTCCCTAAATGGCAATTAAAAAAAAGACGAAGATGAATTAACCGTGATGAGAGTGATGGTTCAGGGGAAAAAAGACGAAAAAAGATTGCGTTATACTTATGATTTATTAGATTATTATGACAGGGAAGAAAAGGCAACTTCAATGTCTCGTACTACAGGATTTCCCTGTGCTATTGTAGCTCGCTTAATAGCAGAAGGAGAATATACGCATAAAGGGGTTTCTCCTCCGGAATATTTAGGAAAAGAGCATGAAGTCTACAATAAAATTTTAAAAGAATTAGCCAAAAGAAATGTAATATACAGAAAAAATATCATAGAGATTTAAATAAATGGATCGATCAATGAGCCATTTAAAAATTTACCCTCACAGGGAAAGAGGTGAATGATTTTTAAAGATTAATAAGATGAGGGATTAGAAAGAAATTTTAACTTACATGTAAAAGTGTAAAATATAAAGTAGAGGCGCGGGATATAATAAGTAAAAGCGAATAATTAAATTTGCTTTGAAAGGTATTTCTGCCGAAACAGAAAAATATAAATAAAATATTTTCTGTTGGGCTTGTAGTGAATAACTATAAGACTGTCATCAAATCTATTAACGGATTTAGATGGAGAGCTACCTTTGGTAGAGTGCTTTATCTAAATTGGAAAAATAAAACATAGGCAATTAGTGAAGACTCTATCATTAATGCCTATGTTTTTTTATATATGTTTTAAAATATTTTTTTAAAATAAAAAAGAAGGGTTTAAAGCATAGGAAATATTTTGCAAATTATTTTGAGGGAAACATAATACTTTTTATTATGCAAACCATGGTCTGTTTAAAATTATAGATATAATTAAGATTTGTTAATAAAAAAGCAGAAAAAATAATTATAAAAGGAGGGGATATCATTGAAAGTTTTAGTTTTCGGAGGTTCTGGAAAAATGGGTTCTGCTGTTGCCTGGGATTTAGCCAAAAATAGCAAAGTTGGTGAAGTCGGTATTATAGGAATTACCGGTCGGGGAGAGAATGCGCTTGAAAATACGAAAAAATGGATAAAAAGCGATAAAATTGTACTCCATTCACTGGATATTAATCATCGGGAAGAGACAATAAAATTAATGAAACAATACGATGTAGGAGCAATTACTCTTCCGAATAGAAAATGCAGTTATAAAGTAGTGGATATGGCTATTGATGCGGGACTCAATGTTGTGGATATTTTAGAAGAATATCATAGAAGACCTGACGCATATGAAATTGAAGGATTGGAAGTACCGGAAGGCATGACGTTAAATGAGTATGGAGAATCGCTTCATCAAAAAGCAGTAAAGAATGGTGTAACCATTCTTGATGGAATGGGTTTTGCTCCGGGATTGACCAATATCACTCTGGGTGAAGGCATTAAAAAGTTGGATAAAGCAGAATCAGCCATTGCCAGATGCGGAGGAATCCCGGTAAAAGAATATGCGGATAAACATCCCTTAAAATATATGATTACTTGGGCTTTTGAGCATGTTTTACGGGAATATATGGTAAAAGTCGATGTTATAAAAGATGGAAAAATTGTTGAAGTAGATGCCATGACTGATTTCGAAAAATTTAAATTCAATCAATTGGGCATAGATAAAGAATTAGCTTGTGCCATTACTCCGGGGATGCCCAGCTTTCTTTATACCAGACCGGGACTTAAAGAATGCGCAGAAAAGACTATTCGTTGGCCCGGTCATTGGGAAGGTGCAGGAGTGCTGAAGGAATGTGGGATGCTGGATTCAGCCCCGATAAAATTTAAAGGAACGAAGGTATCTCCCCGTGAATTTTTGTCTTTCGTAATGACCCCTAAACTTAGACCTGCAAAGAGCGAAACTGATGTCTGTGTGATGTGGAATACAGTTACTGGAATAAAAGATGGTCAGAAAATGAGAATTGATTATTATATGTGGGAAGAGGCAGATATCGAAAATGGTATTTCTGCTATGGGGAGAGTCACGGCTTTCCCTGAAGCCATTACTACAGTGATGTTGGGAAAGGGAGAAATTAGCAGGAAAGGCATAGTAGCTCCAGAGGATGCTATAGAAGGAGAA
>JAYEGH010000001.1:2521-7185 GCA_034659055.1 Candidatus Caldatribacteriota bacterium | reverse complement strand
AAGATAAATATAAAGAACAGATAATTCAGTTTTTAGTTTTATGTAGGGGCAGACCTTGTGTCTGCCCGCAATAAGAGAAAATATAAAATGCAGGTGCAAATTGCAAGTTAAGAAAATCAAGGAACAAGAAAAAGATAAAATAACATATCTTAATCGGAGAATTGGATAATTGGTAAATTAATTAATAGGAGAAAACAATGATTGAACGATATTCTTTTCCAGGTATGAAAAAAATATGGAAAGAGAAAAATAAATATAAAACATGGTTACAGGTTGAATTATTAGCATGCGAAGCTTTATTTAAATTAGGGAAAATAGACGAAGAAGGAATTGAATGTATTAGAAAAAATGCCAACAAATATTCTTTAAATCGTATTCAGGAAATAGAAAAAGTAACTCATCATGATGTATTGGCATTCACTACAGCAGTAGGGGAGAATTTAGGAAAATATTCACGATATTTTCATAAAGGATTAACTTCTTCAGATGTATTAGATACTTCTTTGGCGCTTAGATTAAAAGAATCTTCTGAAATAATTATTAGAGATATTGAAAAACTGACAGAAGCTTTAAAAGAACAAGCATCAAAACATAAATATACAGTTATGATGGGAAGAACTCACGGAGTCCATGCCGAACCTATTACTTTTGGTTTTAAAATGGCATTATGGTTTTCTGAAATGAAAAGGAATTTAAAAAGAATGAAAACTGCTCAGGAAGAGATAAGCTATGGTAAAATATCCGGAGCAGTGGGAACCTTTGCCCATATTGACCCATATGTCGAGGAATATGTTTGTAAAGAATTAGACTTAAAACCGGCAAAAATATCTAATCAAATTATTCAAAGAGATAGACATGCTTACTATTTATGCACTTTATCGATAATTGCCAGCTCTTTAGAGAAATTTGCTACAGAAATAAGGGGAATGCAGAGAACCGAAATTTACGAAGCAGAAGAGAAATTTGCAGTTGGGCAAAAAGGTTCTTCGGCAATGCCTCACAAAAGAAATCCAATTACCTGTGAAAGAATATGCGGTCTTTCTCGAGTAGTAAGAGCAAATTCAGTAACAGCTTTAGAAAATGTAAATCTATGGCAGGAGAGAGATATTTCACACTCTTCAGCAGAGCGGATTATTATTCCTGATAGCAATATCTTAATCGATTATATGTTACAGAAATTTACAAATCTTATTACTGATTTAAATATTTATCCCAAACGTATGAAAGAAAATTTAGAAAAAACCAAAGGTCTGATATTTTCTCAAAGAATAATGTTAGAATTGACCAAAAAAGGACTTTCCAGAGAAGAAGCCTATAAAATAGTACAGGTGATTTCCATGCAAGTCTGGCAGGGTAAATCTGATTTTAAAAAACTTCTACTAGATAATACAGAAGTGAAACAATATTTAAATAAATCTGAGATAGAAGAATGTTTTAATTATCAGGTTTACTTAAAAAACATTGACACAATATTTATCAGAGTATTTGGTCAGTATTAACCTGGTTATTCACAAAGGATTAAAAATATTTTTAACAGTTTGTGTGTATGGCATGTTATAGATAATTTTACAGTAAATTATAATTTTTTGTTTATAATCAAGTTGTAGGGGCAAGATGAATTGTGCCCTCATTACATTATTACTTTATCAATAGAAGAAAGAGGTATCAAATGAAGGAACAACCAATTGGTTTTTTAGATTCAGGTTTAGGTGGTTTATCGGTAATAAGAGAAGTAAAAAAACTTTTACCAGGTGAAGGTATTGAGTATTTTGCCGATAATAAGCATCAACCTTATGGCGAAAAAAAACAAGTTGAACTTATAAATTATACTCATAAAATAATTAATTTTCTCGTAGAGAAAAAAATTAAAATTTGTGTTATAGCTTGCAATACAGCTACAGCTGCCAGTTTAAAAAAAGTAAGGAAAATTTTTTCCATTCCCATTATCGGGGTTATCCAACCGGCAGTCCGGGATGCTATAAAAACGACCTCAAATAAAAGGATTGGAGTTATTGCTACCGAGTTTACTACTAAAAATCAGGCCTATCCTAAAGAGATTAAAAAAATTTCCCCCGAGATAAAAGTTTTTTCTAATTTTTGTCCCGAATTTGTCTCTATAGTAGAAGCCGGTAGATTTACCGCACCTGAAACCTACAAAATTGCAAGGGAATATTTAGAACCTTTAAAAGAAGTAGAGGTTGATACTTTAATATTAGGCTGCACACATTATTCTTTTTTAAAAAAAGTAATTTCGGAAATTATGGGGACAGGAGTAACCTTAGTTGATCCTGCAGTAAGCACTTCTTTGGCGCTAAAGGAAATTTTAGTTCAAAAAGAAATATTAAGGGAGATAGAGGAAAAGAGAGAATCTAAGGAAAATTATTATACTACCGGTAACTTGGAAACAGTAGAAAAAACCGCTAAAATTATACTTAATAGTAGTGATATTGGAATAAAAAAAGTACAGTTAGAAGAACTTGACTAAATGAATTTTAATGGTTGTATATATGTACATTGTAGATAATATGCAGTAAATTATAATTTTTTGATTACAGTTATTATATAATTTTTAAAATGTGTTAGAATAATAAGAATAAATTTTATTTAAATGGAGGCATATAAAATGAAAGCAGAAAAAATATGGATGGATGGAAAGATGATAGATTGGGATGAAGCTCAAGTCCATGTATGTACACATGCTTTACATTACGGGAGTGGTGTATTTGAAGGAATAAGGGCTTATGAAACCAATAATGGTACAGCAGTCTTTAGATTAAAAGAACATATTGAGCGTTTATTTAATTCAGCAAAAATATTTAAAATGGAGATACCTTACGGTAAAGAAGAATTCAGACAGGTGGTCAAAGACACTATTAAAGTAAACAAATTAAAGAGTTGTTATATTAGACCTTTAGTCTACAGAGGATATAAAAGTTTATCATTAAATCCTTTTGAATGTCCGATTAATTGTACTGTAGCTGTTTGGGAGTGGGGAGCATATTTAGGAGAAGAGGCTTTAGCTAAAGGTATTAGGACTAAAATTTCCAGTTATGTCCGAAACTATATAAATTCAACTTCTCAAAAAGCAAAAATATGCGGAAACTATGTAAATTCTATATTTGCTAAAATGGAAGCAATTGAAGAAGGGGTTGATGAGGCAATTTTACTGGATACAGATGGTTATGTAACTGAAGGTTCAGGGGAAAATTTATTTTGGATTAGAGATGGAATAGTTTTTACAACTCCTACAAACACGGTATTGGAGGGGATCAATCGAGATGCAGTAATAAAGCTTGCTCAAGATATGGGGTATCAAGTTAAGGAAAAGCGTATTGGCAGGGATGAGCTATATATTTCTGATGAAGTCTTTTTTGCTGGTACAGCTGCTGAAATTACCCCGGTTAGAGAAATTGATAAATACCGGATTGGTGAAGGAAAACGTGGTCCTATAACTGAAAATCTTCAAAAAAAGTTCTTCGACATAGCAAAAGGAAAGGAAGAGAAGTATTTAGATTGGCTTGATTATATCTAAAAAAATAGGAGGAAAATAAAAAATGACTATTTCAGAAAGAGTAAAAAATATTAACCCATCACAAACTTTGGCAATCACCGCCAAAGCTTTAAAAATGAAGCAGGAAGGTAAAAAGGTAATCAGTTTCGCCGCCGGTGAACCGGATTTTAATACCCCGGAAAACATTGGAGAAGAAGCTATCTCAGCAATTAAAGATGGATTTAGCCATTATACATCAAGTTCAGGAATTATCGAACTCAAAGAAGCAGTTGCAGGAAAACTTAAAAAAGATAATAAGATAGATTACAAAACTTCAGAAATAATAGTTTCCACCGGAGCGAAACAATGTCTCTTTAATACTATTTTAACTATTTGTAATCCCGGTGATGAGGTGTTGCTGCCGACTCCCTGTTGGGTTAGTTATACAGAACAGATAAAATTTGCTCAGGCTGTGCCGATATTTATTCCTACTTATTACAGAGATGGTTTTAAATTAAATGCTAATCAAGTTGAAGAAAAGATAACTCCCCGGACTAAATTAATTTTATTAAATAGCCCTAATAATCCTACAGGGGCAGTTTATGATGAAGAAGAGCTAAAAAAGATAGCCCAACTTCTTTTAAAATATGATATCTATTGTATTTGTGATGAGATATACGAAAAATTAATTTACGATAATGCCAAACATTTAAGCATGGCTTCTTTAAGCGATAAAGTGAAAGAAAAAATTATTACCATAAATGGTGTATCAAAATCTTATGCCATGACCGGTTGGAGAATTGGCTATGCCGCGGGTCCGGAAGAAGTTATCAAAGGGATGTCCAAAATTCAAGGACACAGTACTTCTAATCCTAATTCCATAGCCCAAAAAGCCAGTGTAGAAGCTTTGCTTGGAAGGCAGGATACTATTGAAGAGATGAGGAAGGCCTTTGACGAAAGAAGAAAATATATGGTAATAAAGTTAAATGAAATAGAAGGTTTGTCGTGCCTTATGCCGACAGGAGCATTTTATGCTTTTCCTGATGTAAGCAAAATATTAGAAAAGGGAATTGAGTATAAGGGAGATATAATAAAGACTTCATTCGATCTTTCCAATTTTATATTAAAGGAAGCAGAAGTAGCTTTAATTCCCGGAATTGCTTTTGAAGCCGAG
>JAYEGH010000001.1:0-2421 GCA_034659055.1 Candidatus Caldatribacteriota bacterium | reverse complement strand
AAAGATACTCCTTTATTGGTAATTGCCGGGGCGGGAAGTGGAAAGACAAAAGTGCTCACCCATCGGATTGCTTATCTTATTTATGAAACAAAGATAAACCCAGGCAATATTTTAGCCGTAACCTTTACTAATAAAGCTGCCAGGGAAATGAAAAACCGAATTGAAAATTTATATGAAAATAACTCTAATAACGAAAAAATAAGAGGGCTATGGATGGGTACTTTCCATTCTATTTGTGCCCGAATTTTACGGCAGGAAATAGAAATCCTGGGCTATAATAAAAATTTTGTTATTTACGATAAAGGAGACCAACTTAGTGTAATCAGAAAATGTCTAAACACATTAGATATAAATATTAAAAGGTATAGCCCAAATCTTATTTCATCAATTATAGATAAAGCCAAAAATAATTTGAAAGATGTAGAAGGGTATGAGTATAATGCTCTGGGTTATTTCCAGAAAATAGTAGAAAGAGTCTACAGGGAATATCAACGGGAACTAACGAAAAATAATGCCCTTGATTTTGGAGATTTGATTCTACTAACAGTAAAAATATTTAGAGAAAACCCTGAAATCTTAGAGAAGTATCAAGATAGGTTTAGACATATATTAGTAGATGAATATCAGGACATAAACATGGCTCAGTATTCTTTTATAAGATTGCTCTCTGATAGACATCAAAATCTTTTTGTAGTAGGTGACCCTGATCAGAGCATCTATAAATTCAGGGGAGCTGATTTGAGTAATATTATGAAATTTGAAGAAGATTTTCCTGATAGTAAAATTATAAAATTAGAGCAAAATTATCGTTCTACTGGAATTATATTGGAAAGTGCAACAAAATTAATAAAAAATAATCGAAATCGTAAAGACAAGGAACTATGGACTGAGAAAAAGGGAGGAGAAAAAATCAGGTGCTATGAATCGGCAAGCGCTCATAATGAAGCAGTATTTGTAGGTCAGGAAATTTTAAAATTACACAAAGAAAAAAATAAAACTTTCAAAGATTTTTCTATTCTATATCGTACCAATGCTCAATCCAGGGCATTTGAAGAAGTTTTTAATAAGCAGGGAATTCCTTTCAGAGTGGTAGGAGGCTTACGATTTTATCAGAGAAAGGAAATAAAGGATGTATTGGCTTATCTTAAGTTTATTCATGACCAAAAAGATGGGGTAAGCTTTTTAAGGATTATAAGTAATGCCAAATTAGGCATAGGCAAGGTAACTTTATCACGAATTGAGGTTCTGGCTAAAGAGAATAATCTAAATTTCCTTCAGGCACTAAAGGATTTTTTAAATATTAAGACATTAAAAATATCAGCAGATAGAAAGATAAAGATAAAAAAGTTTATATCTTTAATTGATGAGTTAAACGGAGAAAAAGATAAAATTAAAGGAAGCAAATTAGTTACAAAATTACTGAAAAAGATTAATTATAAAGAATATTTTAAAGAAGAAGAAAAATTTAAAACAGAGACCAAGATCGAAAATATAAAAGAATTGGTATTGGCAATTAAAGAATTTGAAGAAAACAGAGAAGATAAATCCTTGAGTGCTTTTTTAGAATATGTGGCTTTAGTTAGTGATATAGATCTTTACAAGGGACAAGAAGATGTGGTTACTGTTATGACTTTACACAGTGCAAAAGGGTTGGAATTTCCCATAGTATTTATCACCGGTTTTGAAGAGGGAATATTTCCTCATTCCCGGTCGGTAAATAAAAGTGAGGAATTGGAAGAAGAGAGAAGATTGTGCTACGTAGGAATGACCCGGGCTAAAGAGAGGTTATATTTGACTTATGCCTGGAGAAGAAGCTTAAACGGAAACACATTATTTAATAGTGTCTCGCGATTTATGAATGAAATTCCTAAAAATCTTCTGGAAAAAATCAATGTTGAAAAAGAAGAGGAAGTTTTTGTCCTTAAAAAAAGAGAAAATAAGATTGACGTATCAATAGGGGATAAAGTAAGACACATAGATTGGGGAACAGGGGTTATATTAGAGAAGAATGATACAGAAGATGATGTATTTTTAACGATAAATTTTGAAAAAGCCGGCCCGAAAAAGTTATCGTTGAATTATGCTCCATTGGAAAAAGTGTAAAAATGTAATGGTGAATAGTCAGGAAAGAAGAAGAATAAGATAAGAGAAACATCAAGAGCAATAACGAATAGGCAAACATTATTGAGAATAAAGGAGCTAGGAGCCAGGAGTCAGAATCCAGAATAAAGAAAAGAATAAATAATAGAAGCCCTTAGTCAATCAGCTAATTGGTGACTTAATAAAGGTAGGGGTTCGATTCATCGAACCCGCAAACAAAGATTATAAGAATAACCCGGGTCGGATAAATCCGACCCCTACAAAAACAAAGATAGGATATAGAATAACAGGAAGATAAGATAAGGATGGATTCCCGTTTTC